>JBMNVH010000001.1:0-293752 GCA_050946715.1 Anaerolineaceae bacterium
GCAAGGATGGAGATTGTTGTAGCGGCAATGAAGAAATTGGCGCATCAGGTCTATGGGGTGTTGAAAAATCAAACCCCATTTGACCCTGATTATGCTGCTGAATTCGCAATTTCCTCTTGACATTCAAGACGGTATCTACTAATTATAGGAAATTGTTAGATATTATTGCCTATGAATACAAAAACAGCCCCCATCAGGAGGCTGTTTTTGTATTGTAAGAAATCCAAAGATTTATCTAAAGATCACCGGCAGGTAGAGATACAGGAAGCCGGTTTGGAAGAAGCTTTGGACGGGGATGACCTGAACGTCACCAACTACATCCAGCAAATCAACTATCTCGACAACGATATGATCGCCGTAGGGCAACTTTTCATCAGGAGTGAAGGTGGTGGTGTTGGTATCGGCGTCAAAGCTGCAGCTGCCGGCGATATCCTGGCCAGTTGTGGTTGACCAGACCCGTGGGCAGGATCCTGCCGGCATTGCCTGGTTCCAGACGATCTCGATCACGCTGTCCACCGGCACAGATTGCGCGCGCATGGCTGGGCTGAGACTCAAAACGATCGGGTCGCGCCAGTTGGGAACCACCGCTTCAATTTCAAGCGTGCCGTTTTCGTGATATTCCAGCGCGTACTCGATCGGGGTGAGCAGGGTGTTGCCATCGGCGGCGCGCATCTCGGTCGCGGCGCTGCCGCGGCTGATCATGAACTCGTAGCGCTTGCCTTCAAGGAGGCTGCCGACCCATTGCCATTCCAGATCATCGATCTTATTCATCTTGATCTGGGTGTAATTCCAGCCTTCGGTACCAACAATGCGGTAAGAAAGGTAAACATCGCCAGGAGTGAAATCGGGCGCGATCGCGGTAAATGTGACGGCGATATCGCGGGCCGGGGTTGCGATCTCGACGATATTGGATTCAACGATGCCATCACAGCTGGCGCAGGCAGCCACGACCTTGTACCAGTAGCTTCTGCCGCCCAGCAGGCTTGTGTCGGTCCAGGTAAAGACATCAGCGCCAAGCTCAGCCACCATCTCAAAGTCGGTGCCGTTTACTGAGCGCCAGACGCGGTGGGAAGCCACATCCGGGCTGGTGATCTCGGTCCATTCCAGATCGACCGATGTGGAGGTCAGGTTGCTGTAGGTCAGGACTGGCGCGGTCGTGACGGTAAAGCTCGAGGTGAAAGGCACCATCTGGCGGTCATTGGCGACATCAATTTGGTCGGCAATGCTGACAGTATAAGTCTCACCAGGCGTCAGGTCGGTAGTTGGGTCAAAGGTGAGCTGTGTGCCGGTCTCATCGAGTGTGCAGGTGCCAGCAATGCTTGTGCCGTCCGCGTCTTCAAGGACAAGGCAGCTACTCGAGGACATTGCCTGGCTCCAGGTGACCAGAATGTTGGTGTCGGGCCTGCGACCAACAGCCTGATCGACGGGGATCACTTCGAGAACCACCGGATCGCGCCAGTTTTGGACGGTGTAAGTGTAGGTTTGGGTGCCATCGATGCCATAATCGACGGTGATGGGCAGGTTGCCAAGCTCCTCATTGCCATCAGCGCCTTTCATGACGGTGTCCCAGTTGCCACGAGCGAATTTGAACTCGAAGCTGGTGCCGTCTAGGATGCTGGTGGTGTAAGTCCAGAGCGTGTCGCTGACCTTGGTCATCGCGACCGCGCCGGGGTTCCAGTTGCCAACTGCCTCGTGCCCACCAACGATGTAGACCACACCGGGCGTCCAGTATGGAACGGTCACTTCAAAGGTGACTGCCACCATCTTGGCTTCTGCGGTCTGGCTGACGGTGTTGGACGACTGGCTGGCGTTGAAGCTTGTGTCCAGAGCGACAACATAGTAATAGTGGGTCTGCCCACTGGTTACAGTTGTGTCGATGTAGCTCGTTGTTGGGGCTAATTTGCGGTCAAGTTTGGTGAAAGTTGTTCCGTCGGTCGAGCGGTAGAGGTCGTAGGCGTAGACTTCGACATCATCAGTTGATTCCGTCCAGCTCAGGGAGATGCTTGCGGCGCTCCAGTCTTCAATTGAAAGGACTGGGGCTGAAGGAGCTTCCACGTCCTGAGATGCGTTCACGGTCAGAGCGCCAGCGCGGGTCGCGTCATAAGGATCGGCGATGAAGCCATCTTTGTAGGCATAAACCCAGCTTAGGGCGCCGTCGGTCGAATAGCGGTAGACGTAATCAAAAGTGCCTGTTGTTTCCGGCAGGAGCGTGCCGACAAATTCGTCATTGTTGCCGGATTGTCCATTAAAGGCAGCATCATACCAGGTCCAATCGGCGTTGCCACGGGGATCAGAACCATCGGGACCGTAGCCGACCTGAGCCAGCAGACCAGGGGTCGCGCCGGGTTGGGAAGTGACGCCGTCGATCCATACCTGACCGTAGATATTCTCAGTCGGTGTGGTGCCGATCGTGTGGGTCGTGCTATAGGGCCACTGCAGGTTTGCCCAGCCAATTGTGTAGGCGGGCAGGGCGCTGACTTCGTTCGAGTATTCGCTTTCCAGTAGGGTGGTGTTGTTTTTGGCGACAACGACGTAATAATATCTTGTGCCGCTGGTCAGGTCGCTGTCCGTGTAGCTGGCTGTCGTGCTGGTGCCAAGGTATTCATAACCGCCGCCGCGCAGGTAAGAACGGTAAACCAAATATTCGTCTGCTCCGGCGATCGCGCTCCAGCTCAAATTGACGGTGGTGCCGTTGGTCGCGGCTGCCAGATCGAGAATTGTGGCTGGAGGAGCTGCCAGAGTGCTATCAGCCAATAACAGGATCGCGACACTGTTGGCAGCGACGTTAATATTGTTGATGGAGCCTTCAGCATCGACCGTATAGCTGTCTGTGGTCAAAAGCTTCTGGAAGTTGGCGCCAACAGGAACCAGACCAGCCAGGTTGAGATTGATCTGGGCATCAATGCCGCGGTTGACCAGAATGACAGAAACGTCTTCGCCAGGTAGGTTGCGCAGGTAGGCGTAATGCCGGGCGGTGTCATCAACCAGCAGGGTTTTGTAATTGCCCGTTTGCAGCGAGGTGTGATCCTTGCGCGCGTTCATTAGCGCACTGAAGACAGTTGAGGTGCTTTCCTGTGATGCGGCAGTTTGCAGGTGCGTATAGAAAGGCGTGCCGCTCTCATCCAGCCAGGGGTAGGGCTGGCGGTTGTAAGGGTCGTCCTGCCAGACGCCGCCGCCATCCTTGACCACCGGACCGACCAGGCCAACTTCGTCACCGTAGTAAACGGTGGGAGCGCCGGGCATGGTCATCTGGATCGCAGTTGCTTGTTTCAGCTTTGCTATCGCGGGAGACCAGTCGTAATTGGGGTTGAGATAAATGCTCGGATCGGCAGTGTTGGTGTTCTCGTCCAGCATGAAGAGGGTACGATTGGTATCGTGACTGCCAAAAAGGTTGAGCATGGCGTAGAGCGCTTCGGGCGCGTAACGTTCCATCAGATTGTGGATGCGCTCGTCAAACTGGCTCATACTGATCGGGTTCAGTTCCCCAGCAGAAGAGCTGGCATTGTGATCGTTATCGGTGAAAGTGCTGTCGCGCCAGAGCGAGAGAACCGCTGAGCTGAACTGGTAGTTCATGACAGCGTCCCACTCATTGCCCAGCAGCCAGCTGTTGGCGATGCCCCATTCTTCACCGGTGATGTAGCCTTCCGGATTGACGGCACGGACGGTCTGGCGGAAGCCTTCCCAGTAATCATTATCCACGTCGTTGAGCACGCCGGGGTCAACATCGGCGCCCACGTCCAGACGCCAGCCGTCAGCGGTCTGCATCCAGTGACCGGCGACGGTCGTTTCGGGGTTGGCAGCGTTGTCCCAGATCCAGGCGCGCACTTCAGGATGGGCTGAATTGAGCTTGGGCAAGCTGTCATAGCCCCACCAGGATTCGTAATTGGCGGCGTTGGGGGTTCCATCGGAGCCAACACAGGGTCCGGTTCCGGCAGGCACGTCGGTGAAGTAGAACCAGTCGCGATAGGGCGAGTCAGGGCTTTCACAGGCGCCAACTTCGTCGTAACGACCGTAGCGATCGAGGTATTTGGAGTCGGAGGAGACGTGGTTGAAAACGCCGTCAACGATCAGGTGCATATTGCGAGCCTGAAGTCCCGCGATCAGGGCATCGTAATCAGCCTGGGTGCCAAACATTTCGTTGATCGACAGGTAATCAGTGGTGTCATAGCCGTGATTGGAGGGCGATTCGAAGATCGGGTTGAGGTAGATCGCGGTCACGCCCAAAGCCTGGAGGTAATCCAGCTTATCGGTCAGACCCTGCAGGTCGCCACCGTAGAAGTTCTTGCTCCAGGAGCCCTCACAGGCGTCATTGCTGTTGGCGCGGGGGTCGCAGATGAAGGTATTCCAGTTTTCTGTATCCGAGCGGTAGATCGTGCCGCCCGGTTCACCGTAGAAGAAGGTGCCAGCCGGTTTGTTGTTGGCTGGGTTTCCATCGCGGAAGCGGTCGGGGAAGACCTGATAGACCACCGCGTTCTTGATCCAGTCCGGGGTTTGGAAACCGGCATCATAGACCGTAAGCTGCCAGGAATTGTCCTGACTCTGGTCAAATGGCTGCCCCCAACCGCCGGTTCGGGCGGCATCGTCTTCGTAGTAGACGGTCTTGTTGCCGTCGATGAGGATAAAGCGATACCACCAAACGGTTTCATCGGCGCTGGCAGGCACGGCAACTTCCCACCAATCGTAAGTATCGTCCGAGTGGGCGATGCTCATGGGCAGGATCAGTTGGGTGTCAGTGCGGTCGTTGTAGAGACGAACCTTGGCTTCGGTCAGGTCGTTGGCAGCGGCGCGCATGCGCAGAAGAACTTCGGTACCGGTCGGGACGGGTCCGCCGGGGGTACGGTAGAGCGTGTCGCGGCTGTTGTGACCGAGATGATCCCACCAGATATTGTCGTCGTGACCGGCTCCGGGAGGGGTTTCGATCGGGGTTATGGCGAAATGGGTGCTGTTGGCAAGCACAGCCTGGGTGTTCCAATCGCTGGCGTTCCAGTCATTGGCAGGATCGTTGATCGTGTCCTGAGCGTTGTCGTTGTTGCCGCCGCCGGTAGCCCAGACTTCCATGTAAAGATCGGAAGGGTTGCCCAAAGCGGTCTTGCTGATGCGAAACTCAAGCGCGGAAGTGGTTCCGGTGCCAAGCGCTGCTTCGGGAACAGAACCCACGTGAGACCAGCTGTCATTGGCAAATGCCCAAAACTGGGTGGCGCTGGCATCGTAGGGTTGGTTGTCTGTCCAGGTATAGATGCCAAATTCAGGCTTGTGGGGGTCATTGACCAGGACATTGCGCCCCCAGGCATCGGTTGTGGCGCCGTTGGCGTCATTGGTTGTGTCGATGTAAATGACGTATTTGCCCCAGTTGGTGACTGCGAGGTCTTCGTTGATCGTGAAGGCGAGATAAACGTTCTCTTCGTCTTCAGCGGCATAGAAGTCGAGCAGGTCCATCACTGCGTTGCCATTGCCGTCTCCGACGGTATCCGAAGCAATTGGTGCTCCGTATTCGGCGTCGATGACTCCGTCAACTATGGGGGTAACAAATTGGACGGATTCGGTAGGTGCCTGCGCCAAGGAGGCCGCAGGGCTGAGCAATAAGGAAAGTGCCACGAATGTGGCGATCAGAATGCGAAATTTTTTCATTTCTCCCTTTCTATAAGAAATAATTGTTATGCTATGGATTATAGTTGATATATCAACAAAATACAATTAATAAGTGGGTAGGTCGGGTTGCGTTTTTCAACCCGACATTAAAAATTTTGCTGTAAAATATTTAATTCATTCACCAAACATTAAATCGTGATTCGAAAACGATGCGGGCTCAATTTTATGACCTTCATTTGCTTCCGAATAATATTCCCGATAACTTGACCATTCCCAATCCTTATAATCGTCAACATATCCATGCTTTACAGAATTGTAATGAATGTAATCAAAATGTACCTTCAGGTCATTTTCATCTTTGATGGTATGCTCCCAAAAACGATTTTGCCATATTTCCATTTCGTTATTACCATGCATCTGTCTCAATAACCGAGTAGTTTTCTTTTTTATTTCTTTGACACGGGAAGAGAAATCGCGATCATTCTCCTCAAGTTTTAGGAGTAAATGAATGTGGTCTGGTAAAACGCAATAGGCAAGGATTTCAAAATGATGGTAGCCACGAATTGTTTCAACAGCCGTAAGAAAAGCGTTTATAGATTTGGAGTCATTGAATATTTTGATTCGATTCCTGGTTACAAGCGTAAAGAAGTATGTTCCACCGTAAACATAATTTCGCAGGTAAGAGGGCATAACCCAAGTTTACCAAAACATGAGATGAATATGTGATTTCGGATAGAAGTCATAATATCGATGGGCAAAATCCTAAATGTCGGGTTGAAAACCGCAACCCGACCTACATAATCCTGCGCTTATTTGTCGGGTTGAACCCCCAAAGGGGGCAGGAGCGCAATACCCATAGGGCACGATGCCCGACCTACCAAAATCTCTGATTTGTCTGTTCCAACTCTGCCATCGCAAAACCAAGTTGTGTGATAAGGTCAGAGGGTAAGGTTGCGGCGGGGTGGGCGAGTTTTGCCAGTGCCAGTTCAGCGGCGCGGGCGTGCAGCCAAACCGCCAGCGTGGCGGCGTCAAAAGGCGTCAGCCCCTGGGCGAGCAAGCCGGCTGCTAGACCCGCCAAAACATCGCCGCTGCCTCCATGCGCGAGGACCGAGTTCGCAAAAGGCAGTTCGCGCAGCTGACCGTCCGGGCTGGCGACCAAGGTGTTGGCGCCTTTGAGGATCAGCGTTTGTTTCCAGGCTCGCGCAAATTTCTCTGCCATGCCAGCACGATTGGCTTTGATCGCTTCTGGTTCCAATCCTGTCAGGCGGGAAAATTCAACCTCATGGGGTGTCAGCAGGCAGTTTTTGGGCAGGAGTTTAGGCCAGTTTTCAGTAGCGCTCAGGAGGTTGAGCGCGTCGGCGTCCAGGACCAGAGGAAGCTCGGGATGATCCCGCCTCAATCTCTCCAAAAGCGCGAACAGGAAAATGCGCGTGCCTTCCGTCTGGCTTAAGCCGGGGCCGATCAATATGGCTGTCTTTTTGTCCAAAAGTTCAGGGATCTGCCTGACGGCATTGGCGGAGATCGCCCCTTCAGAGCTGGGCAGGACCAGCCAGATCGCTTCCGCGATCGAAGCTGCCAGTGGGGGGTAGATCGGCTCGGGGATGGCGCCATAGACCAAGCCAACCCCACTGCGCAAGGCTGCCTGGATGGTCAGCTTTGCGGCACCGGTATACTGCCGCGACCCCGCGATCACGACCAGCCTGCCAAAGCTGCCCTTGTGAGCGTCCGAACCGCGTTTGGGCAAAAGTGCAGAGATCATTTCAACATTGATAATACTCATAGACTCATTATTTGGATATGATATGTTCATTGATCGTCCTCTAATACAGGTAAACCTAAAAAACAATGGCTCCTATCAAATAATTATCCATAGTATTTCACTAAAGGGCAAGAGCACAGCAATTCTCAGTATGGAAATAGTATTTGCTTCGTGGTCGGGAGACCACGAGGGAATCCACCTCTTTTTCTTGTTCGGACACTGCATGCGTTTCGGGCGATTTTCCCGACAAGGTCTCCTGACTATATCCAAAGCTAAAACGAAAATTGCTGGCAAGCATGGGGAGAAAACGGAAATCCAGTGATCTCTCGATTAAAATCAGGACATGGCGACAAGGAATAATATTCTCTATCTGCTGATATCGCTCGTTGTTCTGCAATTACTTGGGAGTTGTATCTCTGAGGCACCCTCCAACGAGGCCTTCATTACCTCCACCCTTCCAACATGCTCTTCTATGGATATAGAAGAGACTGATATCCCGCGATATTGTTTGCAAGCCCCAGCTGATGACATGCTCTATCATGGTGTTTACCCTGGTGGGGACGATGGCTGTGAGAGCGATATCAACTTTGGGCACCTGGATGCCTATCAGGAAGCGGCTGGGTTGAAAGCAGCCTGGGTCTATTTTTCGCACAACTGGTACGAAGGGCACGAATTTCCCTGGAAAACAGTTGAATGGATCGACAGGAGGGGAAGCGTTCCATACATCCGTCTGATGCTGCGCGACAGCCCCGAGCAGAATCAGCCTAACCAGGTGTACACACTCGAAAAGATCATCGCTGGTGAATTTGACGGGGACTTCCTGAATTGGTTCGAGGATGCCAGGGAATTCGGAAAGCCGATATTGGTTGAGTTTGGCGTGGAGATGAACGGCGGGTGGTTCCCCTGGAACGCGAGATGGAATGGCGCGGGTGAACTGGATGGCTTTGGTGACCCGACCGAGCCAGACGGGACGGAGCGGTTCGTGTTTGCCTATCGCCATATCATTGATCTGTCCCGTGAGGCGGGCGCGCACAACATCAGCTGGCAATTTCATATAAATCACAGTGATCACCCTGATGAAGAATGGAATCGCTTTGAAAGCTATTATCCAGGAGACGCCTACATCGATCTGCTGGCAGTCAGTATTTACGGCGCACAGACGCCCAACGAGGGTGAAGCTGAGCCTTTTCGGGTTTCAATGGATCGGGTTTATCAGCGGCTGACGGCGATGGCTCCCGACAAACAGATCATAATTGCTGAGTTTGGCAATACCAATAATAACCCTAACACAGATCAGGCAAATTGGGCTCGCTCCGCTTTGGAGGATCTGCTGTTGGGACGATGGGAGCGCGTGATCGGCTTTAGCTGGTGGAATGAGCACTGGCAAAACGATGACGTCCCTGCAAACGATACCAACATGCGTGTTCAGGACAACCCTGCCCTCAGGGATGTGTTTCGGGAACTATTGGTTGGAAATCAAGACGTTTTAGAACGTTTGCGCTGGGAGGTTTGCCCCTAAGCTTCGATCTCTTCCAGTATTTGAGCGGAGCGGAATTTTTTATTCCCGCGCATGCTGAAGAGGAGTAGAACCAGCAGCAGAGTGCTAATGAATGCCATGATGAGCCAAACCTGTGTGAAGTTATTTAACCCTTCCAACAATAAGGAAACCAACGGAACACCAACCGCAATCCCCAGACTGTTGGTGAACTGAACACTGCCGTAATACTTGCTGTAGTCTTCTTTGCCGAAGAAGGAATTGGTGAGCCAGGTCAGACTGATCGTTCCCATCGAGATACCAACGCCCAGACAGATCAACATCAGGATCAGGAAGGGCGTTGACTTGATCAGGATCAGGAAAAGCATTGTCAAGATCTTCAGGAAACCCGCGACCACGGTTGCCTTTTTACCCCCTAAATGATCATAGAGGAAACCAAGGATAAATTTGCCAATCACCGTGCTTGCTGCGTATGCGAAGGAGACCAGCGAAATTTTGTTAACTGAGAAACTAAGATCTTTCATGTAGGCGGGCAGATTTGACAGCATGCCGACCCCAGTCACGCCTGCCAGTGAAGCAGCCAGCAGAAAAGCCCAAAACCAGGCAGTGCCCCAGGCGCTTTTCTTTTCAGCTTTACTTGTTGTCTGGACGGATGGGCGTGGCTTGACCTGTTCTTTGGTGATATGGGTCATCAAAAAGGCGCAGGGCAGAGCAATAGCGAAAACAACAATTGCCAGCAAGCGATAACCCATCTGCCAGCTTTGCGTATAGATGACGTTATTAATGATCGGGTTGAGTACCATCCCACCCAAGCCACTACCAGCCAAAGCCAGGCTAAGCGCAAAACCGGTGTTTTTGGTGAAATAGCGTGTGATGACAATTGAAACGGGCATGATCGAAACGCCACCAAAGATCAGTCCGATCACACAGGCAACGATATAAAAATGATAGATGTTTTGCGAAAAACTAAAACCTAAAAAACAAAGTCCAAGAGCGATGATGCCAAGGATCATGGCGCGCTGAATTTCGTGTTTTTGAAAAAAGAAGCCCCAAAACAAGGCTGCCGCCATGGATGAGAGGGCTGTGATTGTGCCGGTCAGGGCGAAGGCTGAGCGCGTTACGCCAAGATCGGCAGAAACAATGGGATAGAAAAGACTAGTGACCACGTTCACGATCCCCATCGTCGCAGCCATGATCATGACAGCGCAAAACAAAACAAGCCCATCTTTGATTTGAACATTTTGCTTCTTCATACTGTTTGATTGTAAACGAGAAAACTGAAACATTAAGGTACGCGGTTCGACAATTCTCATAATAGACGGTTCGTGATCGGGAGACCACGAGTGAACCTATTCTTTTTCTTTTCCAGTTCGGGATGGTCTCCTGACCGTTCCCAGGGGTTAAATGTGAATGGCTGTCTGCGTTCCTACAAGTATTAAAAAACAGGAAAACCTGACACAGGTACGATGAAACTTGTTTTATCAGCAATTCTCAGCATCACAAAAACATGCCTTGTGGTCGGGAGACCATGAGTAAACCTATTCTTTTTCTAGTTCGGGATGGTCTCCTGACCATACCCAGAAATAAAATGAGAATTGCTGTCTATGATCCGACAAGTATTGAAAACAGGAAACCCTGGCATAATTATGAAGAAGAACTTGTACTTACGTCTTTTCTCAACTTTTATGAAGATATCTGTTCCGGAACTTCAGCCGAGCGGAATTTTTTATTCCCGCGCATGCTGATGAGGAGGAGGGCTAACAGCAATGCGCTGATCAGTGCCATAATGAGCCAAACGTGGGTGAAGCTGTTTAGCTCCTCCAATAATAAGGAAACAAAGGGCACGCCAACCGCGATGCCGAGACCATTGGCGAATTGAGCGCTACCGTAATACTTGCTGTAGTCTTCTTTGTCAAAAAAGGAATTAGTGAGGTAGGTCAGGCTGATCGTCCCCATCGAAATGCCAACGCCCAGGCAGACCAACATCAGGATCAGGAAGGGCGTTGAGCTGAACAGGATCAGGGAAAGCATCGTGACGACCTTCAGGAAACCCGCGATCACGGTTGCCTGTTTGTCACTCAAATTATCATAAAGAAAACCGAGGATGAAGTTGCCGATCACAGTGCTGGTGGAGTACGCAAATGTGACCAGCGAAATCTTATCGACTGAAAATCCGAGATCCTTCATGTAGGCGGGCAGATTTGACAGTACACCAACCCCGGTCACGCCGGTCAGTGATGCGGCAATCAGAAAAGCTCCGAACCAGGCGGCGCCCCAGGCGCTTTTCTTTTCGTTTTTACTTGTGGTCTGAACGGTTGGGCGAGGTTTGATCTGTTCTTTGGTGATCTGGGTTATCAGAAAGGCACAAGGCAGAGCAATGGCGAAAACGACGATCGCCAGCAAGCGATAACCCGCCTGCCAGCTTTGCTTGTAAATGACATTATTGATGATCGGGTTGAGGATCATCGCGCCAATGCCGATGCCAGCCAAAGCCAGACTAAGCGCAAAACCGGTGTTTTTGGTGAAATAGCGGGTAATGATGATCGATACGGGGATGATGGAAGCACTACCGTAGGTCAGCCCGATCACACAGGCTATGATATAAAAATGATAGACATTTTGTGCGAAACTAAATCCCAGATAACAAAGCCCAAGACCGATGCTGCCAAGGATCATTGGTCGTTGGAGTTCGTGTTTTTGATAAAAGAAACCCCAAAACAAGGACCCTGCCATGGTCGAAAGGGCAATAATTGTACCGGTCAGGGCGAAGGCTGGGCGTGTGACGCCAAGATCGGCAGAAACAATGGGGTAGAAGATGCTGAGGACCATGTTCACGATCCCCATCGTGGCAGCCATGATCAAGACAGAGCAAAACAATACAAGAAAGTCTTTTGTTTTTAGCTTTTGATTGTTCATACTGCTTGATTGTAAACGAGAAAAGTGAAAAATGAGCTTTGTGGTCAGCAAATCACAATATGATAGAAAAAACATGTCTCGTGGTTGGGAGACCGCGGGCGAGCCAATTCTTTTTCTTGTTCAGGGATGGTTTCCGGATTATTCCTAAGTCTAAAATGAGAATTGTTGTTGCTTTAAGCCGTTTTTCATCTTTTATGAAGAGAACTGTTCCAGTATTTCCATCATAAGCTGTTGTCGAGTTCTCTTGAGACCGAAAACAAAGAGTGATCTTATCAATAGGCTAAGGCAGGCAACACCAAAAAAATCAAGCTATATACAAAATCAGGGGTATGGTGAGTAGTAATCTGGTGTAGGAGTGTTGCTGGGTTGTGTTGGTTTGGGGTGAGGGGTCACCTCTCCTAACAACATATCATTATTATCGAAAAGCTGATTTGTGACCCAGTTAAAGACCAGTCTTTCATCCGTGGAATTGATCTTTATGATGAGAAGATCGCCATCGCGTTCCAGGATGGTCATGGCTCCTTTGTTCCCTGGAACAAACACAGCCAACTTGGCATAATCTCCCTGAGGGTCATTCACCAGGATATATCCAAGGGTCTCATCTGTTCTGGCGACTGCGAGCATCACGCTTTGCATTTTGCCGTCGATCTTTTCGCGCCAGCTACTGGTCACGATTGCGCCTGGAGGAAGATGAAAGCGCCTGTTGGAGATCCCAGTGTCAACCGGTAAATTAAAGTACTGGTCTTCGCCCGGTGGTTGCCTGGTTGGGAAAGGCGTAAGGTAAGCGCCACTTTCATAATATGCTTTTTCTTCAGCTGCCAGGGTATATTGAGAGCCAAACCTGGTGGACATATCGTCCTCAAGCTCAGGGTTGTTCTTTCTGAGCTTTTCCATTTGCTCGATGAAGCGAGCCCAGGGTCCTTGAGGCGTCGGTTTTGCCTGACTAATGGCTGACTGTCTTGGTTGCATAAGCAAAACAAAGACAAATATTACGGCAAGGAGCAAAACCAGGATCGCTGCCAGTGTTCTCTTTTTGTTCGCCATGCAATGCTCCTACGTGATAAGAACTATTGAGTAAAGTAATTGTACCGCAGAACAAATTCTAACAATCTAGAATAAATGCAGCTTATTGAATCTGGCTGAGGATCTCAGCCGAGCGGTGGTATTGGTTGCCGCGGATGCTGAGCAGGAAAAGGGCGAGCATCAGCGCGCTGAGGGCTGCCAGTATGAGCCAGATGAGGGTGAAGTTGCCGATGCCTTCCAACATCAGGGAGATCAGGGGCACCCCAATCGCGGTGCCAAGGCTGTTGCCAAACTGGACGCTGCCGTAATATTTGCTGTAACTTTCTTTGCCAAAGAAGGAATTGGTGAGCCAGGTCAGGCTGACCGTTCCCATCGAAACGCCAATGCCGAGGAAGAAGACCATCAGGATCAGGAAGGGGGTGAGCTTGACCAGGATCAAAAGGAGCAAACTGGCGACCATTGTCAGCCCAGCAAATAAAGTTGTCTTTTTGCCGCCAAGACGGTCATAAAGGCTTCCCAAAATGAACTTTCCGAGCACCATGCTCCCCGAGTAGGCGGAAGTGACCAGAGAAACTTTGTTGACAGAGAACTGGATATCTTTCATATAGGAAGGCAGGTTTGCCAGCATGCCGGCGCCGGTTAGACCGGTCAGGAAGGCTGCACCGAGCAAAGCCCAGAACCAGGTGGTGCTCCAGGCGCTTATTTCGTCATTTTTGCTTATGCTTTGGAGGGCGGGACGCGGTTTGATCTGGTCTTTGGTGATGTGCGTTACCAAAAAGGCGCTGGGTATGGCAACGACGAAAACAACGATCGCCAACAAGCGGTAACCAGCCTGCCAGCTTTGCGTGTTAATAATGTTGTTGACGATGGGGTTGAGGATCATCGCTCCCAAACCGCTGCCCGCCATAGCCAGGCTCAGCGCCAGACCGGTGTTTTTGGTGAAATAGCGCGTGATGATGGTTGAAACAGGAATGATCGAGACGCCGCCATAAAGCAGACCAACCGCGCAGGCAAGGATGTAAAAATGATAGAGCTTTTGGGCTGCTGAAAATCCAAGAAAACAAAGCCCCAGACCAAGAAGGCCAAGCATCAGCGGAAGCCGGATCTCGTGTTTTTGATAAAAGAAGCCCCAGAACAGGGCGGCGAACATGGCGGAAAGCGCGGTGATCGTGCCGGTGAGGGCAAAGGCGGAACGGCTGACGCCAATTTCGACCGAAACGACGGGGAAAAAGAGCGAAAGCACCAGAAGAACGATCCCCATCGTAGTCGCCATGATCAAGACGCACCAAAAGAGTACCAGCAGGTCTTTGGCCTGGAATTGCTGTTTTTCCATAGAGCTTGATTGTAAACGAGAATTGCTGAAAAGGCGGAATGATCAAGGGGAATTGTGTTTAAATATGATCGACCCTTTCTATGATCCCTTCAATCCGAGAACCCTGTGTAATGCACACAGGGCAGGCAGATGTAGGCCGGATTCTTCTGGAATCCGGCAGAGGTCGCAGACCTCCAATGGCGTGATTGTGATCTGGACGTAGGATCGAGGGGAAATAAACCATAGTTTTTAATATCCTCTGGGCACCTTGGCATGATCTTGTAGAATGATTTGGAAACGTCGGATTGAAATTGTCCCAAAACGGGACAATTTCAATCACGACCTACTCGCTGAGAAGCGCATAAAAATCGAATTCCTGTGATTCCGAACAATAATTCTCAATATGATAAAAAAAGCTTGTGGTCGGGAGACCACGAGCGAACTTTTCCTTTTTCTTGGTCAACCAAGGTCTCCTGACCATGTCCAAAGCTAAAATGAGAATTGCTGGATTCGGATATAATAAAAGTCCTTTGGTATATTGAAAACACGATGAAAAACAAACGAAACCTATTCATCATTGCCTGGCTGGTGTTGATCCTGATCAGCACTTCGTATGGGCAAAGCAAAGCCGCGGAACTGCCGCAGGAGGAGCCGCCTGCTCAGGGCGTGCCGACACAGGTGCCGACCTTGCCGGTAGAGCTGTATCAATTCACCGCCACACCGGGGATGGATGGCGGGATCAGGCATGTCGTTCTGGAAGGGCAATTCTTATATAACATCGTCGAGTTGTACGGCGTGAGCCTGGATGCGATCCTCGCGCTCAATGGATTGACCGCTGATTCGGTAATTCACCCCGGAGATATTCTCGTCATCGTCAAAGGCGGCGATCTGCCACTGGAGACGCCAACAACCGAAGCGAATCTGCTGGAAACAACGCCATCCTCGACTGCAACGGAAGACGTGTTGGATCAACTGGTTCTGCCTGAAGAAATCACCCCCGAAGCCACCCCTCAGGAGAAGTTAGGTTTCTTCGAGCGCGTTTTTTCGAGTAAGGCGAAGTTTCTTGCTTTAGGCGTCCTGGCTTTGGTACTCTTTGGCGTCGTTTTGTTGGTCATCAGCTCGCGAAGGATCCAATAAAGAATCGTCCGCTGCTGTTTCTTTTTTCTTTTCCTCAACGAAAAGTCTGCTCAAACAATTCAGGGTTTCGTTTTCGATCAGTCTCGCCTTTTGAGGGTGAGAAAGCTGCTTGATTTGGATCTCGCGTTTGAGTGTTGCGCTGTGATCGGGCATTTCTTCTGCATAGACCAGCCGACAGGGGCCATGCATGCGCGTGAAGCGGGCGCCCTTCCCTCTGTTGTGCATCTTGAGCCGACGCAAAGGGTCGGTGCTCCATCCGGTGTAGTAATGACCGTTGGCGCATTCAAGCATGTAAACAAAGAAAGGCATAAGCAGGATCAGGCACCGATCAGGAAGCGCACGATCGCCATGAGCGGTTTGCGAATGAGGATGCCGATAACGTCGAAGCCAATTCTGGGTCCGATAACGACCAGCGCCAACAGGATATAGGGCCCATACTGGCGTAAGGATTGGAAAGTGCCCTGCCAGGAATGGGGGAGCAGGTATTCGAGCACTTTTTCGCCGTCCAGGGGCGCCAGCGGGATCATGTTAAAGAGGAAAAGGGCGACGTTGGTAAAGATAAATTCGACCAAAAAGTAGCCGGGGGTTGGCAGGAAGCTGGTGACCCGAAGCGTGGTTGGGAAAAGACCCAGTCGCAAAGGGATCGCAGCCAGGATCGCCAGCAGGAGGTTCGAGAGCGGTCCCGCGATCGAGACCAGCATCACGCCAGCGCTGTTATTTCGGCGAATGGTGTAGGGGTTGATGGGTACCGGTTTAGCCCAGCCAAAGCCAGCCAAAAGTAGCATGAGCGAACCCAGCGGGTCGAGATGTTTTAGCGGGTTGAGGGTCAGGCGGCCGGCTCGTTCGGGCGTATCATCGCCAAAGCGGGTGGCGACCCAGGCGTGAGAAAATTCGTGGATGGTAAAAGCGATGATCAAGGTGATAACGCGAGCAATCAGGGTGGCAGGAGATAGATTTATCATGTTGTTTCGCCTTTCGTGGGCGATGGAAATTATAACACGGCGGTATAATCGGGTTATGAGCGATGAAAAGGATTTGGCTGGTTCCGATGTCAACCCTGATGGGGTCGATTATGAGGCGGTTTGGGCTTCAGTCCCCGCGGGGGATGTGGGCCTGGGTGACCGCGTCCGGTTGCGCAAAGCGCATCCGTGTGGAGGCTTTGACTGGGAAGTTGTGCGCCTTGGGGCGGATATTGGCTTGGTCTGCCTGAAATGTGGGCATAAGGTCTTTTTGTCGCGGCGGGATCTGCAGCGGCGGATGAAAGTCCATTTTCCGAAAGAGTGAGTTGTGTTGGGGTAGCGTTGCGCGAATGGACAGAAAACCATGCGCGAACCTGTCAATTATAGAGTGTACCGTAGGCCGGATCGCGTAGTTCGATCCGGCAAGATTTGATCGCATTCAACATACTGTGTTTAATTCGATAATATTTAATCGGATTTAATATGCCGGATTCAACCACAGAATCCGGCCTACGTGGCTTGAGGAAAAACGTCGGAGTATTATTTGACAGACAAAAGACCCACCACCTTTAATCCCCCTGCCAAGGCACGCAAGCAGTCCCTCGAGGGGGTTAGGTTTTGTTTTTCCGATGTTTAGTATATATCGTAGGTCGGGTTGCGCGGTTCAACCCGACATCATCACAGGTTAGACGTCGAATTGAGATTGTCCCACCAGAGGACAATCTCAATTTCGACCTACATTTATTCGACTAATATGCCGGATTCAACCACAGAATCCGGCCTACGTGGCAACATTTATTCGACTAATATGCCGGATTCAACAACAGAATCCGGCCTACGTGGCAACATTTATTCGACTAATGTGCTGGATTCAACAACAGAATCCGGCCTACGTGGCAACATTTATTCGACTAATGTGCTGGATTCAACAACAGAATCCGGCCTACGTGGCAACAAACAATCGACCTACAAACATTCAACCTGCGATTACTTCACCTACCTTATAAATAAGGTACAATCGAGGGCATGAAAATTAAACGTTGGCATGTTTGGTTGGGGATCGCTGTTAGCGCTATCTTCCTCTGGCTCGCTTTTCAAAAAG
Source organism: Anaerolineaceae bacterium (assembly GCA_050946715.1). Classification (GTDB taxonomy): domain Bacteria; phylum Chloroflexota; class Anaerolineae; order Anaerolineales; family Anaerolineaceae; genus Mesolinea. The sequence continues at coordinate 17,293 of JBMNVH010000001.1, forward strand.
TCGATTTTGCTCTTGTATGGGTGCAGTTGAAATCAGCCAATTTGGCCTATGTGGCGCTGGGAATATTCTTTTATTTCATTACCCTGATCCTGCGCACCTGGCGTTGGCAATTGCTCTTATTACCGATCAAAAAGCTGCCGATAAAAGGTCTCTTTTCCGTGCTCGCAGCCGGCTACATGGGGAACAACATTTTCCCCGCGCGGGCGGGCGACGTTTTGCGCACTGTGCTTTTGCGTAAAAATGACGATGTGCCCATCTCGGGTTCCCTCGCCACCATTATCGTTGAAAAACTCTTTGACGGCATTTCAATTTTGATGCTGGTATTCTTAAATCTCAAACAACTGACCCAGTTCGCCAGCAATAACACATGGATCGCCTTCATCGAAAAATCAGCTTTTTGGGCGGGTCTGGCTTTTGTTTTGATACTGCTGGTCTTCCTTGGCATGGTGCTTATGCCTGCAAAGGCGGAACAGCTTTCCGGTTTTCTGGTTGACCGCCTCCTGCCGGAAAAGATCCGCAAACCGATCAAAGGCATCATCAGCAAGTTTACCGATGGGCTCAAGATCCTGCGCTCACCCTTACAGTCTCTGCTGGTAATGGCGATCTCGATTGCGATCTGGGTGGTCGAAGCCGGCTTGTATTGGGGCGTGCTTAAGGCGATGGGCTTTGAGTTGAACTTCCAAAGCATCCTGTTGACCGTTGGAATTGTCAATCTGGTACTGCTGATCCCTGCCGCGCCAGGGGGATTAGGCACCTTTGATGCTGCCACCAAGGCGATGATGGAAGGATTTGGTTTCAATCCATCCGACGCGCTTAGCTATGCGCTGATGCTGCGCGTAGCCTTATGGCTGCCGGTAACGCTCCTGGGCGCGTTTTTCTTCGTCAAAGAAGGATTTAGCCTGAGCAGTGACCTCAAGAGCATGCAGGAAGAATATAAGGAAGAAGATACGCGCCAGCAGGTATAGGCGCAGAACGTGAGGATCTGATGGAAAAAACAAGAAAAATTGCCGTTGTGGGCGCGGGTTTTGCTGGTTTGAGCGCTGCTTTTGACCTAAGGAAACTCGGTCATGATGTGGTGCTTTTTGAGGCAAGCGATATTCCCGGCGGCTTAGCCTCCGGTTTTAAGGAGCCCCACTGGGATTGGACGGTGGAACGTTATTATCATCACTGGTTCCAAACTGACTCGCATCTTTTGGGTTTGATGGAAGAATTGGGTTTGTCGGATCAGGTCATTTATCCAAAACCTGTTAGCGTGATGTACCACAAGGGCAAATTCTACCCCTTTGATTCCATCATTTCGGCTTTGCTCTATCCCGGACTGGGCTGGGGCATTCATAAGATCCGTTTTGGTCTGGTCGGGCTATATTTGCGTTTCACCAAGAACTGGCAGGCTTTCGAAAAGGTCACAACCGATGAGTGGATGCGCAAAAAAGCGGGCAATTTCGCTTTTGAGAGCATGTGGAAGCCGATGCTGGACGGCAAGTTTGGCGAAAATTGGTCTGATAAGGTCAGCATGGCATGGATGTGGGCGCGTTTGCACGTGCGCACTACCCGCCTGGGCAATTTTGTGGGTGGTTTTCAACGCTTTTTGGATCTTTTCGCGGAACGATTGCAAAGCGACGGCGTGGATCTGCGCTACAACACAGCAGTTGAGGAAATTCGAAAGGATCCTGATGGCAGTTTGACGGTCCAATTTGGGCAGGGGCAGACTGAGCGGTTTGATCAGGTTTTGGTGACCCTTTCCCCCAGAGCAATGACGAAGCTGGCACCGGAATTGCCCGAGGATTATCTTGCTGGGCTGCTGAATCTCAAGCATATGGGCGCCCTGGTGCTGACCATCTCGCTGAACAAGCCGCTATCACCGGATGGTTATTATTGGTACAACATCCCTAAAAAGGCAGGTTATCCCTTCCTTTCGCTGGTGGAACATACCAACTTCCTGAAGCCGGAATACTTTGGCGGTGACCACATCATTTATATTGGTGATTATCTCGAAAACGATCATCCGAACTTTAGCAAGAGCAAAGAAGAGCTTCTGGCGGAATTTTTGCCGCACCTCAAAAAGATCAATCCCGAGTTTGACGAGAGTTGGGTCAAGAAGTCCTGGCTGAACAAAACCGGGTACGCCCAACCGATCCCCTTGCTGAACCATAGCAAGAATATTCCGGCGCTTAAGACGCCAATTGAGGGTCTGTGGTTCGCCAGCATGAGCCAGATCTATCCCTGGGACCGCGGCACGAATTTCGCCGTTGAAATTGGGCGCCGGGTGGCAAAATTGATGCACGAAGAATAAGCTGCTTTAGCGTGTAGCATTAAATTTGTTAAAATCCTAATTCCAAACTGTGTATCACTATCAGATATTTTTAGGGATTTAACACCATCTGTTAATGCCCCAAAACAGCCCCTAATACAAGGCATTTGTATACAATTTTGCTCAGGATAACCCATATATGGTGGTTGGGGAGTTCGTTTGATTCTGCTAATTAGGGTTTAGAATGGATGTTCTGAAAAACGCTGTAATGAATAAAAAAATATAAAGTGAACGGGATTTAACCTAATCTTAAAGAATCGTCATTTTTTAAGAGACAAAGGGTAAAATCAAGCTCTTCAAGTGATAGAATTTGGACATTCACTTAGTCAAACATCTCAGGGTCGTGATTAGTGATGTTTTTCATAAAACCGATCACCTTTCTTAGCATCGGTAAAAGAATTAGTTGAAATAAGGAGTTAGGAGTGACCGCATGAATGCTGAACAGGCATGGCAGGCAACAATCGGACAATTACAAATGGAGCTGAGCAAAGCTTCTTTTGATACCTGGGTGAAGAACACGCAGCTGATCTCGTATGAAAACGAATCCGGCACCTTTGCCCTGGGTACCGGTAATGCCTATGCCTGTGACTGGCTCGATAGCCGCCTGAAGAGCACTGTGGTCAACAAACTCAGCGGCATGATGGCGCGCCCTGTCAGTGTGGAATTCAAAGTCTGGGCGCCTCCTCAGGTCGAGAAACAAGTGGAGACGGTTTCGATCCCCAAAAAAGAGAAGCCCGTTGAAAAAGACCTCTATGACACGCAGCTTAACCCACGTTATCGCTTCGATAATTTCGTGGTTGGTTCCGCCAACCGTCTGGCGCATGCCGCTTGTCAGGCAGTTGTCGATAACCCAGCCCACGCTTACAATCCGTTATTTATTTACAGCAGTGTTGGTTTGGGCAAGACTCACATGCTGCATGCCATTGGCAACGCGATCGTGCAGCAGGGCAAGCAGGTTTTGTATGTTTCTTCCGAAGAATTCACCAATGACCTGGTCCAGGCGATCCGCACCAAGACAACGGCAGCTTTCCGTGAGAAATACCGCCAGGTGGATGTCCTCCTGATCGATGACATTCAGTTCATCGCCGGGAAGGATTCGACCCAGGAAGAGTTTTTCCACACTTTCAACGCGCTTTATGGGCAGGATAAGCAAATTGTGATGACCTCCGATCGCTCGCCCAAGGCGATGAGCACGCTGGAAGAACGCCTGCGTTCCCGCTTTGAATGGGGTCTGACGGTCGATATGCAGGCGCCTGATTATGAGACCCGACTGGCGATCCTGCACAGCAAGGCTGAAAAGATCAACATGGATGTGCCGGAAGAGGTGATCGAACGCATCGCCAAGCTGGTGCAGACCAACGTGCGTGAACTCGAAGGCGCCTGGAACCGCGTTTTGGCTTTCGCGCAGCTGAGCGGCAAGCAGCTCACTTTACAATTGACCGAGCGCGCTCTGGCGGACTTTTTGCCCCAACCCAGCAGCATCACTCCTGAATACGTGATCGAGACCGTAGCGGACTTTTTCGGGGTCAATCGCAGCAGTCTGATCGGCAGAAGCCGCGCGCGCGATATCGCTTTCCCCCGTCAGGTCGCGATGTATTTGATGCGGGAACTGGGCGATCTGTCGCTGCCGCGCATCGGCGATGAATTGGGCGGACGCGACCATACCACGGTCATGTACGCCTGCGATAAAGTGGCGGAACTGATCGAAACCGACGACCGCATCCGCAGGCAGATCCTGCAGTTGAAGGGTCAGCTGCAAAGCCAGACAGTGAGTGTTTTTCCGTAAAAAACTAATTTCTTTCTTGGTAATTTGATAATGTATTGGTTGTTTTATGAACCTAATCAAAATTAAAGTAATCAATATGCTCACGCAATGGCTCCAAATAACTCGAAAGCTTCTTTTGATGGAGTAAATAAAGGTGCGTCTTCGCTCTCCCCATGGCTGAATGAATTAAGCGTTTCTGACTTGAAACATAGAGAAGATCCTCGTTGTTCCCTCTAAAGTAGTTATCCAATCCGCAGAGAAAAACAACATCATATGTTAATCCTTTGACTTGATTTGAGGTAATAATCTTAATCCCATACTTAGATAATGCTTTATTAAACCGATGAATATCTTTTCTGTCAGGTAATATCACGCACATTCTATCAAATTCGATTTTCTTTTTCTGCTTGAAGAATTGCATTTGACTTTCAATAAAATTAACATCCTTCAGAGCTTCTTTATGCGTAACTAATAATGGTTTGTCTCCACTTCGCATACTTGATAACTCTTCTTCAGGAATGAACTCTTCACCTTCTATTTTAAGTTGGGCTAAAAGTACGGGGTCATCTTTCACTATAGAAGTAGCTGCAGAATAGATCTCTAAGGTATTACGATAGGGAACCCGTAGTTTTGTTGTTTTACCCCTAACATCAACACCTTTCCGTTTCCAGGAAAAATACCTGAAGATTGATTGGGTTGGATCATCAACCATGAAAAGGTTCCCGTTGGGTTTGAGCAATTTATTTACCACTGCTATCCACGATGGTGCAAAATCCTGAGCTTCATCTATCAGTATTGCATCAAACTTCGGTGAAAAAATGGTACAGTTGTTGATGAAATGAAGATATTCGATAATTAATTGTTCCCAACTAACTTGCCTATTTTCTTTCATGATCTTTAGGTGGTTTTCAAACAAATCGAAGATTCTTTCTCTGTGTATTTTTGTGATACTAGGCTGATTTCCCCGTCCAACTCTTTTAATGTTAATATACTCTTCTCTCGAATTTATCATTATATCCTGCATCCATCCAAGCTCTTTCGAGATGAAATCCGTGCCTAATTCTTCAATAATTTCAAACTTGTTTCTGTGGTTTTCGACCCAACTCACAGTATCTATTTTAGTTTTGGAAAGAAATTTGTTTTGTGTTGTTATTTGCGAGACTATAAATTCGTGCAAGTTTGTTGTATGGATGTTTTGATGTGCTCTAAGTTCTTTTTTTAAGGTCTTAGCTAGTTCTTTATTAAACGCCAAAACCAAGATTTCCCAATTGGGATTCGTCTTTGCCCAGTGCTTTGCTTTTGCGAGTAATACAAGTGTTTTTCCACTACCCATTACTCCACGAACCAGGCGAATCTGATTTGATGTGATAATCTTTTCACTTCCCGAAGGTAATTGATCTTCGAGTGGGATTTTTTGAGATATTTCTTCAAATAAAGGAACATTTATTGGTGGGGCTGTGGGCTTTATGTCTAACTTAGGCGGTTTTTCAACATCTTTTATTTGCGGTTCCAGCACTATACTAGACTGTTCTTCATTGAGAATAACCTTATCAAATGTGATCTCTGGATTTATTGCACCTCTGACTAAATCCATAACTTCTCTTGAAATCGGATTGATCTTGTCTGCACGAATTGTATTTTTCAGTCTCTGTTTAATAACATGGAATTGTAAATCATCATTATTTAATACAAAACTTTCGCCCCATATTGTTTGAACTTGTTTTTTTAAATAACCGGCTAAATAGGGCAGAACTACAGCGTATCCATATGGCACATTTGGTGCTGGGGTTATCTGGTTTTTATTTGCTAACCTAGATATCGATTTGACTATATCAATGGCATATCCTCTAGCTTGTGATACTGGATTGTTTTGCTCGATTGGTCCAGATTTTGTGTCAAGAGTTGCGGAGTGTTTACTAATGTGTTTAAAGTTGTTCCAATCTTTCACTTCTAAGACAATAAAGCCATAATTGGTCAGAACAATGAAATCAGGGTTGGAAACTTTGCGATGTAGATAAATTGGAGTTTCAACATATACAGTGAAATCATTTGGCAATTTTTCCTTCAAAAGCTTGAGGACGAGTTTTTCTCCATTTGTAGCTTCACTTCTTAATTGACCAATAATTTGTGCCATTTTTCCTCCTTAAAACTTGTCCGCAATAAAATCCATCTAAACTAACGGTCAAGAATAATTTTATTATAACTATTCCTCAACCAATACAAACATGTTTGGATCAACGATAGTTAGTTCGCCCCAGTTGGTGCCGACGCGGGCTTCGGTCACCAGTGGTACTGAAAGCTCGAAGGCGCTTTCCATGACCTGTTTGACCAAGCGGGTCGCGGATTCGATCTCCTCATCCGGCACCTCGAAGATCAGCTCGTCGTGCACCTGCAACAACATGCGGGTTTTTAGGCCAGCTTCTTTCAAAGCGGATGGCAGGCGGATCATCGCCAGTTTAATGATATCAGCCGCGGTTCCCTGGACGGGCGCGTTGATCGCCTCGCGTTCCTCGCGTTGGCGAATCATGTAATTCGTGCCGGCAGCCAGCGCCGGGAAGTAGCGCCTGCGCCCCAAAAGCGTCTCAACATAGCCTTGCTTGGTTGCCTGGAGGCGGGTGTCGTCCAACCATTTTTTGACGCCGGGAAATTCCTTGAAATACTCGCGCACGAAGTTCTCAGCTTCCGCCAGCAGGAGGTCGGTGGTGCGCGTCAGCCCAAAGGGGCTCATGCCGTAGATCAGACCAAAGTTGATCGCCTTGGCATGGCGGCGTTGCTGTTTGCTGACCTCGCTCAGCGGGATGTTCTCGATCGCGGCGGCTGTGGCTGCATGGATATCCTGCCCCTCGTGGAAGGCTTTCATCATGGCTTCGTCCTGCGCCAGATGGGCGACGATGCGCAGCTCGATCTGGGAATAATCAACTGCCAACAATTTGGTGCCGGGCGCGGCAATAAAACCCTGTCTTACCCTTCTGCCCAGTTCGGTGCGCGTGGGGATGTTCTGCAGGTTCGGGTTTTGCGAAGCGATGCGCCCTGTCACGGTTCCGGTTTGGTTGAGCGTTGTGTGAACCCGTCCGGTTTTAGGGTTCACCTGCATGGGGAGCGCGTCAACGTAGGTTGAGAGCAGCTTGGAAAGCTCGCGATATTCGAGGATGGTATCGACCAGCTCATGTTTGCCGCGCATGTTCTCCAAAACTCCCGCGGAAGTCGAATATTTGCCGCTGCTGGTCTTTTTGGCGCCAGCGGGGGGATTCAGCGCCAGTTTTTCAAAGAGGATATCAGAAAGCTGCTGGGTTGAGTTGAGATTAAAGTTTTCCCCTGCCAGTTGATGGGCTTTTTGTGTCAGCTGATCGATCTCGGCAGTCAATTCTTTTGAGAACTTGTCGAAAAAGGGCTCGTCCAACAGAACGCCAGCCTCTTCCATATCCGCCAGGATGGGGATGAGCTTGTTCTCGACCTCCTGATAAAGCTTTAAGGATTCCCGCGCCTTCAAATCTTCTTCAAGCAAGGGCACAAGCCGCAAGGTCATGACCGCATCGGCGGCTGCGTATGGCGCGGCTTTCGAGATGGGCACAGCCGCCATACTGATCTGGTTTTTACCCTTGCCGATCAGCTCTTCGATCTCGGTCATCTCGACGCCCAGGCGGATCTGAGCCTGCGCTTTTAGACCGAGATTGCGGGAAGCAGGGTCGATCAGCCATTCAGCGATCATCGTGTCGAAGGTGATGGGATCGACGTCGAAGCCTGCCTGGTGGAGGGTGATCAGGTCGAACTTGGCGTTGTGGGCAACTTTTTCGATCTTCGGGTTGGTGAGAATGGGACTGAGAGCTGTTTTGACTTCTGCCAGGCTCAGTTGCTTTCCGGAAAGGTGCCCGATCGGGATGTAAAAGCCTTTTTCCGGGCTGGCTGCCAGCGAGATACCGACCAGGTCATCACGCATGGGGTCAAGCCCGCTGGTTTCGGTATCAAAAGCGATCCGATCAACACTCTCAAGTTCAGCAAGGCAAGCTTTGAGGCTGCTGGCATCATCAACGATGACGGTCTCAAAGTCGGTGCCGCCAGCGACTGCTTGTGTTTCAACAGTTGTGGGTATTTCCTGGATCTCATTAAACAAGCTGGCTTGCACGCCCGGAAGTCCCTGGAGAGAAGGATTGAGCTTGTTGACCAGCGTTTTCAAGCGGCGGGTGAGCGTGCGGAACTCAAGTTCTTTGAAGAGTTCTTCCACTGCTGCTGGGTCAAAACGGACAGGCTGAGCCTGTTCAAGATCGAGAATGACGGGCAGGTCAGTGCGGATGCGCGCCAGGTCCTGGCTCAGATAGGCAGCTTCGTGCCCGGTAGTGAGCGGTTTTTTGGGTCTGCCTGTAATTTCGTCCAGGTGCGCGAAAATATTGTCAAGCGTGTCATACTTTTTCAGCAATTCGACCGCAGTTTTGTCGCCAATCCCAGGCACGCCGGGAATATTGTCCGAGGCATCCCCAACCAGCGCTTTATAGTCAACGATCTGGTCAGGGCGTACGCCCATTTTGCTGAGAACATCTTCAGGAAAATATACTTCATCTCCCCCCGTTCGGCGATTGGGAAGCGAGACGACCACGCTTTCCGTCACCAACTGTAACATGTCGCGGTCGCCTGTCACAATTTTGACCGCCAGTCCTTTTTCCTCGTTAGCCCAGCGCGCCAGACTGCCAATGACATCATCAGCTTCGTAGTTGTCGATCTCGATGCGGGGGATGTTGAAGCAATCGACCATCTCCCGAATGCGCTCGATCTGGACGCGCAGATCATCGGGCATTTTGGCGCGGGTGCCTTTGTAATCCTGGTACATTTCGTGCCTGAAAGTGCGACCAGTATCAAAGCTGATGGCGACATAGTCGGGCTCTTCCTGTTCAAAGAGACGGATCAGGCGGTTGGCAAAGCCATAAACGCCAGCGGTCGGTTCGCCGGAGGAAGTTGTGAAATTGGTCGCGCCGCCCGAGGTGAGCGCGTAGTAAGCGCGGTAGGCGATGGCGTGACCATCGAGTAGATAAAGGACTTTTGGCATAGTAACTCCTTGCGATAGCAGGTATGGGTTTAGTATACCTTGTCGATCGACGGAATGCAGAGATTTGCCTATGGGTTGACTGTGATCGGCTGGGTTACGCTTTGGGGGCGGTGGCTAGTGGACTTGAGATCATCAGCGCTCAATGCCAGAACAGCTTCGGTAAGCGGGTCCGGATCGGAAAGCTGGTTGAGAATGGTGCGAATTTTCTCTTGTTCTTTTTCCAGAGTTTGGATGGCGGTTTCGGCATAATAGGTGAGGAAAAGGAGTTCGCTATCGGAAAGACGTTCGATCAGCACAAAAATAGCTTCGGAATTCGGTGAGAAGAGGTGAAAACGAGCGTTTTTAGGTGATCGCGCGTGAATTCTGGCGTAAGCCTTCCAGGCGCTGATGTTCAGGCTGTCCTCGGTGGGCTCGATGATTAACTCGTCATCACGATACAAGATCACCTGTTCCGCCCGTGTTTGAACAAGCAATTTTTTGAGGAGTTTAGGGGTGATCTGGACGCTCATTTCTTTTCCTTAACTAATTTTAACATCGCTGCTGGGTCTCGGCAAGGAAACGGGGAACGCTGAATAATTTAATTAATTCTCAGGTTTGAAGACCATTCTTTCCTGGCATAAAGTGTATGGCTATTCTTCAAATTTGGAGCAATAAAACCATGCTTAAAACTTATCGTAAACCCCTGGCAGAGGCCCGTTGTATACGATCATTCCGATGCAAAAGATCAGAAGAAGCAGCAATAAGAGGCTGTCAGCGAGCACAATAAGCCAATACCACTGTTGATGCTCCTGGACAAAACCCTTGATCTTTGCTTTCAGCCAGGGATAGACAGGGATGGCGAACAAGATGCCGAAAAGCGCAGCAATGAATACTGAATTTTCGAAAATGGGGTAGGGTTTGGTTTGTGAGAAAGGAAGGACCTGGATCTCTCCCTGCAAGCCAATTAAAATGCGCAGATACCTGTAAACAAAATCGAGGTCTGATGCTCGAAAGACCAACCATGACAAGCTTATCCATCCCAACGTCCAAATGTATTGAAGAGGTTTCCAGGCCTGGGAGATATTTTTACCGACTTTTGTGTTCTCAATGGCAATTACAACCCCGAGGAGCAAACCCCAGGCGATAAAATGCTCATCAAAGCCATGCCACAATCCAGTGAGCAAGAAGATGAAAACAGTGATCAACTGGATCGGGAAGCCTTTAATCTTCCTTACCCGAAACTGCAGCGGGATAAAGACGTAATCCCGGAACCAGGCCCCCAGAGTGATATGCCAACGCCGCCAGAATTCGGTCACACTTTTCGAGATGTATGGATGGTCAAAGTTTTCGCTAAGCGTAAAGCCCAGCATCTGCGCCACGCCTAAAGCCATATCTATCATGCCTGAAAAATCATAATAGATCTGAATTGCTAACAGTATTAAGATGAACCAGGCGTGCAAGGTCGGGATTGCGATGTTCTTCATCGCGAAGACGGGATCAATGTATCTGACCAGCACGTCAGCGATCAGCACTTTCTTTGCCAAACCCAGAATAAATCTGCGTAAGCCGCGATTTATATTCTCTATACTGACGGCTGGATCATCAAGGCTTGGTTTGAACGCGTCGTAGCGTTGGATCGGTCCTGAATGCATTTTTGGATAAAACAGGGAATAATTCAAAAACTTAATGGGGTCTTTTTCCACCTCTATGATCTCAGATGAGATATCCATTTGATATGTGAGCAGCTGAAAAATGGTGTAGGAAAGCCCCAATGGGAAGATCCATTCAAGAGGACGTTCGCCTGTGGTGGGAAGCCAGACTGAAAAGATGTTTTGAGAAGGAAAAGAAAAAGACTGGGTCCATTTGAAAAGAACCAGCAAGCCGATGTTGATCACGACGATCAGTATCAATGGCCAATTTACATTTAACTCCTTTTTTGTGGCTTTGGCGTTTAGAAACGCGAATCCATAATTGACCCCGGCCAGCAGAAGGTAAAAAACCAGGTAGTAAGGTTGTGTCAGAAACAATCCGCCGATACTTATAAGCGCTATCCAATACTTTTTGAACCGTGCTGGAAGGATAAAATTTACCAGAACAACGATCGGTAGGGCGAAGAGTATAAATATCGGGCGGGTATAGTTCATCAGAGTTTGCTGTTGATCGAATTAAGTAAATCGCCTACGGTTTGAAATTTGCGAATTTCTTTTTGATTAAATTCAATTCCAAACTTTTCTTCAATGGCTGAGAGCAACAGGACGTGCGTCATCGAATCCCAACCGGCAACATCATTGGCGGTGTAAGCTTCGGTGACGGTCAGCTCGTTGTCATCAAACACAAGCTGGAAAACTTTTGATAATTCCTCTATACTGATCATTCTTCCTCCATCGTTGACAGATCACCAGGATCTGTTCCATTATAAATTGAACGCAGGTATCTGCGCATGACCTTGCCACTTCTGTTTTTTGGGATTTTATCAACGTCAATGATCTCCGCAGGGGTAGCCAGCGGGGAAACGCGGTTGGAAACGTATATCTTGATCTTTAGAGCTAACGCTGATGTCAATGTGAATTCAGGCTTTAATTTTACGTATGTAACGACCTTTTCCCAAAGCAAAGGGTCTGGCGCACCAATGACCCCTACATCCGCGATCTCATCCATCTCCAACAAGCAACTTTCAACCTCAATGGGGCTTACCAGGTGCCCGGAGGTGTTGATCACATCGTCATCCCTGCCCTTGAACCAAACATAGCCATCTTCATCCATTGATGCCAGATCACCAGAGAGGTAATAGTCTCGCTTAAACTTTTCCTGATAGATCTCAGGTAGATTCAGGTAGCCCACGAACATAGAATCCCAACCTGCTTTCAGCGTTAGTTTGCCGATAGTGTTGGGCGGCAGGTTTTGATAATTCTCATCGAGGATCGCTGCCTCCGTCTGGGAAAGAGGGACTCCCATCGAGCCTGGTTTTATTTTAAGCGGAGGGCGATTCGCTATCTGGATCGCTCCTGTCTCTGTCTGGAACCAGGTGTCGTAAATTTCGTGTTTGAGGACTCTCACGCCCCATTTGTAGATCTCGGGGTTGAGCGGTTCACCGACAGAGTAAATTCGTTTTAATTGTGACAGGTCAAATCCGCTGTAAGTTTCGTCTTCATACTGCATCATCATTCTCAGGACGGTCGGCGCGGTATAAAGAAGATCAATTTTTTCCTTCTCAATGATGCCAAACCAGGTCAAAGGATCAAAAACACCACCGTACTGGATCTGTGTCAGACCCCTGGCTAAGGGAGCGATGATCCCATAGGAGATGCCTGTCACCCAGGCAGGGTCAGCAGTGCACCAGTAAGTGTCTTCATCAATCGGTTGATGAACCTCCTCAAAGCTCGACAATATGGACGCCAAGGCATTGTGAACGTGCAGGACTCCTTTCGGCTTGCCGGTCGAGCCGGACGTGTATTGAAGTATGGCGGGGTCGTGAGCGAAAGTTTGAGGTGAAAAGTCAACCGGCATATTTTGGATTAGGGACTGGTAATCCACCTGGCAGCCTTCTAGACTGTCGTCGCCATCCAGCAGAACGATCATTTTTAAGTCAGGAAGCTGATCGATCAAGCGCATGAGCTTCGCTGCCATTTTCTTTTTCGTAAAGACGACACGCGCTTTTGAATCGTATAAGCGGTCAAACAAGGCTTCTGAGCCAAAATTCGAAAAGAGGGTTCCTGCGATCAATCCCGATTTCAGGATACCCAGAAATATTTCATAGAACTCAAGACATTTTGGAAGATAAATAAAAGCCGTGTCACCGATATTGAATCCACTTGTCCGCAAAAGGTTGGCGACCTGGTTGCTTCTCAGATCCAGATCGCGGTAAGTCAGTTCAGCGGTGTTGAGTTGATGGTCGAGGAATTTGACCGCGACCTTGCTGCCCAAACCTCGATCGATCTGGAATCCAGTGCAATAATAACCAATATTTAATGGTGGTAAACCGTCCGGCTTCAGTTCGGGAACCATAAAAGTGCGTGGAGACTCCTCTCGGTCATTAAAAGGATCACAACATCTGGCTTTTCTTCCCTAATTAAATCCATATCTATCCTGTAAGAAAAAATAGCAGTTAATTCCCGAAAATTATATGGCAAATAAGGCTGCGATGAAAAGAAGGAGTCTCGATAAATAATAGCTTTGGGAAGATCGGAAACGTTGTTTTCAAAATAGATGTAATTGACACCATCAATGATTTCCTCCCTCGAAGTAACCTGAGCTGCCACCGAGGGTAAGATAATATCAAAAGTCGAATATATGTCTAACCAACCAGACATATCGCCAAGGTCCCCAGGCAATTTATGGGCATTGCTTATATTGCAGGCTTCCAACTCAATTGGTTCAATGATTGGAAAATCTTCCTGTATTGCCCCGATTAATGCCCGATAGCCTTCATAAGTTCCTCTTGGGTTCCAATGTGTATCAGTTTCGTAATAAATTAGTTCTTTCTGTTTTAGCTCATTGAGGCGATCTCTGACATCAATAATTTTCACTGTTCCATGCTCACGTTGAAACTCGATCAATTGGGATAATCTGGACTGATCCCCAAGGATCGGAATTTCAGGTAACAGGTATTCAGGATAAATGGTATTTTTGTTCGGCGGAACGATGACATAAAACTTAATATTCATCTTATTAAGTTCGCTATTTAAGTTATCAAGGTTATTCTGAATTTTTTGAAGTTCTTCAGATGTAAATGGAATAACATTCTGAAAATCATTCAAACTAATATCATTTATAAAGGATAACCACTGGTGATCCTTAGTGTATGTTTCATTATAAAAGCGGTCCTTCAAGGCGAAGAAGCGAAAGTTCATGGTGAATTGATACGCGAATTTGCGCAGCATGAAACTTGTGTCAAATTCGGATAGTTTATCTTTAAATCCAACAATACTGAAGGCACAAAAAACGATAAAAATGGCGGGCAATAAAGCCCGTGCCACAATGTTTGCTATAGTAGCCTTGTTGTCGTTCATAGCACCGGTAATTATACAGCGAATATATCTGGGGGTGTTGAAAAATAGTCCTGAATTTCTCGTCCACAATTTAATAGATCACACAAAATCAGGCGACGGAAAAGGGTTCCTGTAATAGTTGATCACGTAAAAATGGAGGCTGAGGAAAAAGGGCGGGTATTCTAACCCGCCCTTGCGTTTTTGATAGAAGTTTTGCGTTAACTATGGATCCCGTGCCCCAAAGCGGCTTCGGCTGCTTCAAGGATCGCTTCGGAAAGGGTCGGGTGGATGTGAACTGAGCGGGCAATTTCTTCAGCGGTCAGCTCATTTGCCTGTGCCAGAACCAGTTCCGGCAGCAGCTCTGAGACTTCGGGCCCGACCAGGGTCGCGCCCAGCAGTTCGCCGTATTTTTCGTCAATGACCACTTTGGCGAAACCTGAGCCAGCGCTCAGCCCCAGAGCCTTACCGTTCGCCATGAAGTTGAAGCGACCGGTCTTGACCGCAAAGCCGACTTCTTTTGCCTGGGCTTCGGTATAGCCGAAGGACGCCACCTGCGGGTCAGAAAAGACCGCGCGAGGGATCATGCGATAATCAAGCTTGCGTTCTTCCCGCCCGGCGATGTTTTCAGCCGCGATCACGCCCATGGCTGAGGCGGCATGCGCCAGCAGCAGTTTGCCGGTCAGATCACCAATTGCCCAAACGCCGGGAGCGGTGGTTGCCATACGGTCGTCAATGACCACGAAACCGCGTTGGTCAACCTCAACACCAGCTTCTTCAAGCCCAATGCCTTTTGAGTTGGGTCTAAAGCCAACAGCAACCAGGGTGATCTCGGCTTCAAGGGTTTCTTCGCCCTTTTCGCCTTCAACCAGGACGCTGGTCCCATTCTCAGTTTTGGTGATGGACTTTACTTTTGTGCCGCCATAGGCTTTGACGCCACGCTTTTTGAAGGCTTTGACGAGTTCGTTTGCGGCTTCTTCGTCCTCATTGGGGAGGATGTGGGGCAGCATTTCGACGATCGAAACGTCAACGCCATAACCGCTCCACACTGTCGCGAATTCAACGCCAATCGCGCCACCGCCGATCACGATCGCGGATTTGGGGAGTTTTTCCTGCATAATTGCCTGTGAGAAGTCGAGGATCTTTTCGCCATCAGGCTCCATGCCAGGGATGACGGTGGCGTGCGCGCCAGTCGCCAGGATGATATCTTTTGCCTGGACTTCTTCCTGCCCACCAGCGGTCAGTTCGACGTTAATTTTGCCAGCGCCAGCCAGTTTGGCGGTACCTTCAATAACCTCGATCTTGTTTTTCTTCATCAGGAAACTGATGCCCTTTGTCAGGCGTGAGCTTATCTGACGACTGCGTTGGAAAGCGGCTGAGTAGTCCAGTTCGAGGTTCTCAAAACGAAAGCCATATTCTTTCGCGCCGGTGCGCAGGGTGTACGCGATCTCGGCATTATGAAGCAAAGACTTGGAAGGCACACAGCCCACATTCAGGCAAACGCCGCCCAGCCATTGTTTCTCGATGATAGCAGTTTTCAGACCCAGTTGCGACGCCCGAATCGCGGCGACATAACCACCTGGTCCAGCTCCAATGACAACAACATCAAATTCTTTCATTTTCACTCCTGATCTATATTTAATAAATGTATCAGCTTTCAAATCGATCAAAAGCTGAGCTTTTTAGTAGCCTAGTTGCCCGCGCAAGGATTCGTCATCCTCAATGTATTCTTGAACCTTGATAACGCGGTAATTATCTTTATCATCACGAATATACACTGTTTCGATGCCGGCGTTAATGATCATCCTTTTACACATCGAACAAGGATTGGCATTTTTGACGTAATTGCCGTTGTCTTTCAGGTCGATACCGGTGAGATAGATGGCGCTGCCAAGCATACGTTCGCGCGAGGCGCTGATGATGGCGTTGGCTTCGGCATGCACACTGCGGCAGAGTTCATAGCGTTCTCCCCGTGGAACATTGAGTTGTTCGCGGATGCAATAGCCTAGATCGATGCAGTTGGCGCGGCTGCGCGGAGCGCCGACATAACCGGTGGCGACAACTTCATCGTTTTTGACGATGACCGCGCCATATTGTTTTCGCAGGCAGGTGCCCCGTTGCGAGACCACTTCTGCCAGATCGAGATAATAATTTACTTTGTCGCGTCTTTTCATCCGAATCCACTTTCTTTCAGGCAAAGCATTTGTGCGTGGAAATAATCAAACTTCCAGCCCTAATGATATCACTTCAAGGCGCATGTGATGGGTATTTGTTGTAGAGCAATTCCCGTTTTATCCTTGATCAGTAAGACCGACCCTCGCCTGCCCCTGTAAGGGGGCAATTCCCCCAGCCAAGGCACGCAAGCAGTCCCTTTCGCTTCGCTGGAGGGGGCGGGGTATAGCATGTGAAATCCTGTCATGCGACAAAGAGAATAATTTTGAAGCGTCCAGTACATCAATTTGAAACCAACATTTTTTGATTTGCTCTCTCAAGCCGGACTCCGAAAGAATCCGGCCTACATCGTAGACAACAAGTGCTTTAAGACAGATCGCCACGTCGCCCTAAAGGGCTCCTCGCGATGACAATCAGACAACAGCATCACAAATATCATATTTACTGTAGTGAAATAGGTCAGAAAAAAGCTTTTTAGGAAATTAAGATGCCCTTGCCCTATCCGTGCAGTGTGGTTAGTTTGTTCTAAACGAATATATTAATAAAAAATGCAAGGATTTAGGCGAATATGCTATACTTTATCCATGAAAAACACGGCCGTTAATCAGGAACAAAGAGGTGCTGAATGAGCGCCTTGAATAGAACGGACTTGCTCGCTCTTGTTCTCTCCTTGTTAACGGTTCTTTTTATTCTCATTGCCAGTATTAACAAAAATCGCAAACGTACTCTGCAAGCCCCACGGGCTTATGAAGGCATTGACACGTTGATGCATCGTTCTTCTGAAGAAGGAAAATCGCTTTTGATCGGTCTGGGGGAAGGCTTTTCGGGCTTTGGATCCGGTTTAGCGGATGTGACGGGTCTGATGGTGGAAAAAACGCTGATGAACCGGGTTGTGTTCAATGATCGTCCGGCGCAATCTTTCTCCTCGGACGGAGCTTTGGCTTGTATCAGTCACGCGATCGTTCATGGCGCTTATAAGGATGCTCTGGCGAGCGAGTTGTTCCGCCCTGAGTACAACCAATTGACCGGTCTGAGCGGCTTCTCTGGTTTGGCTGGCATCCTGCCGGAGCTAAACCGAAGCGATAATGCTGGTTTGGTGCTGGTGGGTACTTTTAGACCTGAGAGCCTGATCATCGCTGACCTGGCGGAGCGGAAAAACATCCCCACCATCGTGGCGAGTGGGTCTTTGCCCACGCAGGCGGCATATTTCACCAGCCAGGCAGACCTTGCCTTAGGGGAGGATTATTATCTGCCCGCGGTGGGACAGCAAAGCTATGTTCAAAGGTCCACGTCCATCATGAATTGGCTGCGAACCCTTCTGGCGGTTGGGCTTGTGTTAGCGGCGATCCTTAAATTGAGTGGGGTGATCCCATGAAAGACCGTCAGGGGATCATCACCACTGCTGTTTCGGGCATGGTCTTTTTGCTGGCGCTCTTTTTTCAACCCAAGACGTCCGCAATTCTCAATGTGATCATTAATTGGGTGATCGTGCTTTCTTCGGTCGCGCTTCTGGTGGCAGTCGCCAGGTTGATCGCTACCCATATGCGCCATATCGCAGTTGGTCGGCGCGGATTTCTTTTTAGTCTGGTCTTTTTTGCCGCTTTCGCGGCTGCTTTTATCGCCGGCATGTTCATGGGCGAAGGAAATTCGGAATATCTGAAGTGGATCCGCGCGGTTCAGCTGCCGATAGAAACCGCACTTCTGGGCTTATTAGCCCTGGTCATGATGAGCCTGGCGGTCAGAGTTTTTCGGGAACGGGGCTGGTCTGTTTTGACCATCTCTTTTGGCATCAGCGCCTTATTCTTTCTCTTTCTGAATCTGGGTTTCCTGAACTTTGGCGAAAATCCGGGATTGGACCGCGTCATATCAGCGATACGGAGTCTGCCGGTGATTGGCGCCAGAGGTTTATTGATCGGTCTTGCCCTGGGGGCTTTGGTGATGGGGCTACGCGCTCTGTTTGGTCAGGTGGTGGAAAATGAGTGACCAGTCTGATCAATTCCAGGTCTGCCCACATTGCGGGCAAGAGAACGCCATTCATTCGCTCAAATGCATCCGCTGCGGCGAGATGTTGGAAGACCTCTTTGTTATTGAGGGGCTCGATGACAAGATCGAACCCGAATCTGCTAAAGAAGAGCTTGCGTCTGAAACGATGTCGGTGGTTCTGGCATCGTTGGAAGAACATCCCTTATTGGAAGATGCAAACGCTGATCAAAAGGATCAGGCTTCATCTGAAGAATACGAAGCAGCTGAGGACGCAAAGCAGAATGCGGCTGAAGACGTGCCGGATTGGTTGGAGCGCGTGCGCCAGCGAGCGCGGGAAGAAGAAGCCGGAGGCGAACTCGCCAAAGGCGCACAGGCAATGGACGCCAAACGCGAGGCGGAGGGGCGCGCTCAGGTGGATCAGGCTTTTGATGATATGCTCCAGCGTATTCGCGACGAAGCGGAACGTGAGCGCCAAAAAGCCCGTCGGATGAGCTCGGATCTGGTTGATAAGAACGGCGATCCGGAATGGTTGAAGCGCATTCGCGAACTGCATACCGAACGAGAGGATGATACTCAACAGGTGCATTCTCCCTCGTCGGTTGGTGATGAACTGGATAGGGAGTGGACCGAAGAGGAATTGCAGGAATTGCTTCGCCGTGAGATCGGCGCGCAATTCATGGAAGAACAAGGGCTTGAGGAGATCTTACCCATTATTCAAGCTGAACCTGAAGAAGCACAGGATGAGGTCGAGCCCGAAATAGTCGAGATCGACCCGGACGAATTTCATAACATCCCTGAGGACGATTTTGACGTCCTGCCAATCCTGGAAAGGGTATCCGAAATACAAGCGGCAGAAGAAACAGAAGAAGAGTTAGAAGCCGAAGAAGCAGATCCTTCTCAGGAAGATTTGCCTGAAGTAGAAGAAACAACTCCAGAAGACGCATTACAGGAGGACGAGCAAAGCAATCCAAATGAGACGGAAGAAGAACCAGCTCAAGATGAGGAGGAGATTCTTCCTGAAGCCGGTAGTGAGCTTGTGGAGGAGCCTGAAGCTGAAGAAGCAAAAGAAATAAGTGCTCCTGAAGTTGTCGAAGAACAGGAAAGGCAGACCGAAAAGGATGCCACAGAGGAGTTCCTGGCGGATCTGATCCTGTTGCGCGATCAACGTGAGCGCGCTCAGGTATTGAGCAATATCATTGAGCAGGAAGGGCGCCGCACGCTTTCGGTTCTGCATGAGAAAAAACCGCAGAGCAAACTGGGTCGTCTGATCCTGGCGTTGCTGTTGATCGCGGGGATCGTTATCTCGTTAATATTAGGCCCCGCGCAGGGGATCAGCATGCCTGAAAGTCCGGCGGCAGCTCTCTTTGGCGAAAAACTCTCGCAACTTGGATCAGGTGACCTTGTCCTGGTCGTTTTAGATTATCAGGCGGCAAGCAGTACGGAGATTGAGGCGCTCACCAAACCGATCTTGAAAACCCTCCAGGATAAAGAGGTCGAGATCAGACTTGTGACCGCCCAACCAAACGATCTGTGGCTGGCAGGCGCCTTGTTTAATGAAGATGCTGACATGCCCGAAGTTGAGTTTGTTCCCGGTGGAATTCTAGGCTACCTTGCCTTTGGCGTTGGCTCAAAGACGGCCTGGGGCGCGACCCCGATCGAAAAAGTGGTCAGTGATGGACGGGACATGTTCTCAAAAAGTGACCACATCCTGCTGGTCAGCGACTCGTTCGAATTCCTGCGCAGCTGGCTGGAGCAGATCGCGCCCTGGCACGCGGACGTTCCTGTTGCAGTCATCAGTACCGGCACGAATAATGCCGTCTTATTACCTTATTTTGAATCAAACCAGCTGCAGGGCTATTTGGCTGGTTTGGCTGACAGTCCAGACCAGATCGCTCACCAGCGTGCCTGGCAGGTTGGGGTTCTATTAATGATGATCGTCCTGATCCTGGGCATCATCACCAAGCTGGATGTGGACGCAACGCACAGGGAGGAAAAGCGCGATGCCGAAGCTTGATCTCCTGCTGATGTTTGCCGGTGTGGTGCTGAGCCTGATGGTCTTCAGCTACCTGTTGGGCGATAAACTTTTCTTTGGCGTTTCGATGTATTTGCTGGTCGGAGTCACGACCGGTTACGCGGCAGTGGTGCTCATAAAACGAGTTCTGCTTCCGATGCTGGTCATGCCATTGATGGATCTGCCAACTGTGCCTGGCTTGTTAGCCCTGGTGCCTTTGCTTTTAAGTTTGCTGCTGGTCTGGTCCTTGTTCAAAAAATCTTCAAAGATCACCACGCTTCCTTTAAATATCCTGACCGGAATTCTGCTGGCAATTGCCATTTTCGGGATCACAAGAGGGACGCTGGCGCCGCAACTGCTGAGCATTGTTGATGCCTTTGACCCCAAACTGGTCGTGAAGGGGAATATGCCCAACTGGACGGCTATCTTTGAAGCCTTTATGATGCTTCTTGGCGTCATTTCTGTTTTGTTTTTCTTCCATCATCGCAACAAGCGGGAAACAAGCAACGAAAGCCCTCAACCCTGGCTGGACGGCATCAGAGCGGTAGGTCAGATGTTTATCGGCATCAGCTTTGGCGCCATTTTTGTGGGCTTGTTTTGCACCGGATTGACAGCCTTGATAGCGACCCTGGAACGCATCATTGACTTTGTGAGAATGTGGTTGTAGAGGAGCGATGACGAAAAACTTTTTAGCCATTGATATCTCACCCCGAAGAAGTCAAAGCTGGTTTTTTAGTGATCGATCCGGCAGCTATGCTCTGCACGGCTACAACAGCCAGCTGGGCGCTCCGGAGGATGTTCAGGCTCTGATGGCGGGTTTGGCTGGTCTGGAATCCCAAACCGGCATGAAACTGTTCAACGCCGGAGGCAGATTCAACGTTAGTGATCAAGATGAAGATGGTCTGGAAAGAATTGGTTTGACATTCAGCGCGGGGGCGCCGATTCGAACAGCTGTGATCGGCTTATCCGAGAAATTTAGCCTGCAACCGCTGCGGAGGCTGGTCAATTTCTTCAATTGTGAAATTGTGCTTGAGATCAATGTGCAGAAGGAACCGAATATCTCCGCTCAACTGGAAAAATTGGTAAACACGGGTTTCGACCTCCTTCTGGTGGCGGGTGGTGTTAATAACGGACCGGAACGAGCCTTAAAAGCAGTGATCAACAATTTGCGCCTTTTGGTTCAGTTGCGTGGGGCGGAACGCCCTCAGATCGTATATGCCGGCAACCAGGCATTGGGCGATTATGCCAAACTCGAACTCGAAATGGGCGATGATTTCCACCTGGCGGGCAATATTCAACCGGACAGTCAAAGAGAAGACCTATCCTTTGCCTATCCCGCCATGATCGAAGCCATTAAACGGATCCGCTTCAATGAATACCCGGAATTGAGAGGGCTTTTTGATCACCCAAAGATCGATTTTTTGCCAACTGAGTTTGCAAGAGCCCGCATGGGACAATGGCTGGAACAAACGCAGAAGAATGGCAAAGGCGTTTTGCAGATCCATCTCGAGCCGGAGTATGGACAGGTGATCGCTAATCGCGATGGGCGGCGAATGGCTGTCTGGGAGCATCTTTCCGCGACACCGAGCGATATCGAAGCGGTCAGTCAGTCTTTGGAGCTGGAAGTCGAGCCCTTCGCGGTAGCGGCTTATATGCTGAACAAATTGGCTCATCCCGCTTTTATACCAGCCACGCTGGAAGAACTTAATATTGAGATGGCGTGGATCCGTTATCGGATCAGGAAGATGTTATCAGGTCTAAAACAGCTTGACCCGAGCTTTTTGTATGACGCAGCCCAGGGTCTAAGGGATGAATATGAGCCGATCCTGCTTAGTGGGCATGGTCTGGAGCGGCTTCCATCCTTCAGTCATTTCTTCCTGGTCTTGCTTGACAGCATCATGCCCGGCGGCATCACCACTTTTGTGTGGGATGATCTGGGCACCCTGGCGGCTCTGGGTGTTTTGGCGAAAAGCGACAGCATGTTGGCAACCCAGGTGGTCGATACGGATATTTTCACAAGCCTGGCGATGGTTGTGAGTGTAGAGAGTCCATTGTCTGCCGGACAAACTGTCCTGCGGCTTGAGGTGGATGAGGGCGAAGGTGAGCTGCGTCAGCATCATCAGATCTATGCGGCTGAAATTAGGCGCATTGAAGGTGTGCCTGGTCAGGATGTGCGGGTTTACCTTTCCCCTGAAGAAAGCAGTGATGTTGGCATGGGTTTGCGCGGTCTGGGCGGATGGGTGAGCACGCCTCCCTCCAGGCTTGGCATCATCATTGACGCGCGCGGCAGACCGATTCGACTGCCGGCTGATGCCAGAGCAAGACGAGAAGCGCGGCTTGATTGGCTGTGGGAGTTGGGAGCCTGAGATGAAAAAAGCTTTTATCCAGGAAAACATCTCTTTGATCCACGCGGTGAAACTGCCGGTGCCGGGCAAGGTCCTGGTACATCTCGGGCAGAAGATCGATCGCGGCTCGGTGATCGCGGAAGCGGTGCTGCCGGACAGGTTTCAGGTCTTTGACGTTTTGAATCATTTCCGCATTGATGCGCGTGATATGGAATCCTGCATCAAGCGATTGGCGGGTGAGGATGTGGAAAAAGGTGATGTTATCGCCAGAAAACCCGGCCTCGTGTCCAGAATATTTAGAGCGCCTGAGGCGGGAAAAGTTGTCTCTGTGCGCGATGGCAGGGTCACTGTGGCGATGGGCGAAAAGCGCGTTGAGGCTGTCAGTCCGATCGCTGGTGTCGTTGCTGAGATCATTCCTGGTTTGGGAGCACAGATCCACGCGCGGGGAAGAAGGCTGAAAGCCGCGTGGGGGAATGGCAACTTTGCCTCTGGTCATGTATTGCTTGTCGATCAGGTGAAGAATTTTGATCCAAAAGATCTGGCAGAAAAGATCCTGATCCTGACGAATGATCAGTTAACCGAAGTAATGACGACACTGGAGAAAGCCAGGGTCGCCGGGGTGGTCGTTTGGGCTTTGGACCCCTTGCAGGCACAAAAATTTGAAGCTTGGTCGGTGCCACTGCTTGCTTTGGCGGGTTTTGGCGATAGTGCCATAGACGAGACTGTGAAGGCTGAGCTGGCAGGCATGGAAGGAAAAGCTGCCTATCTCCTGGCGCATGAGCCATTCAACCGCGATAAACAGAAAGCAATGCTCTTTTTGCCGGAAGAGCAGGATCAGGCGATCGAACTGTTTGAGCATGAACAGGAAAGATTGCTGGGAAGTCAGGTGTGCTTTCTGGGATCACCCTATTTTGGAAGTCTGGGCGAAATTATCGAAGTACCGGATGAGGAAGAGCGACTTGGCAGTGGGATTTTGAGCAAGGTCGTGGTTGTGAAACGCGCTGACGAATCGGTCATTCGCGTTCCTTTGGAAAATCTGGAAATTCTTTCTTTCTAATTTTCGATAACGACAAGATACTGGCTGCTTGCCCAGCCGATGGTCTCATCAGCCAGCTGGACTTTTTCCCACAGGATGCCCTGAGCGCTTTCCTGCTCGCCTAAAAGGGTGACATACTCGCCATTATTAAGATAGGCAAGGATTAGGGATGAAGTCGATGGTGACTCCCTGATCACAACCCCACTTTCAGAGACAACTTTTGCCTGTCGGATCTGCGGTGTGTTTGGTTTGACCTCCTGAGTAGGGGTTGGGTCAGGCGTTTTCGTGGCGGTCGCTTTTGGCGTTGGGGAGGCAGTCGGTTGCGCTGTTGCGGTGGGTTCTTTGGTTGGCATTGCTGTTGGTTCAAGGCTCGGAACGACGATCTCCTGCGCTGGAGTGGGCTCCGGAGTCGGTTTAGCCAGGAGGAGGGGTTTGTCAGTCATTTCATAAAGGAGTAAAGCTCCTGCGATAATTACCAGGCTAAATGTTATCCAACCCAAAGCGTGCCTCGGTGGAAAACCCATGATCCAGATGGTGAGGATCATGATGAGAATGCTGACAAAAAGGCGCGAACCCCCAAGAAGGAGCGCGCTTTGAGCCAGGCTTGACTCACCTTGCGCCAGGAGCATCCCAGCCAGGGTGATCGGGAGAAAGATCAGGTACACCAGAACCGTCGAAGAGGCAACGGAAGGGATGTTTTCGCGATAAAGAAAAAGGAAAACTGCGATCACCGAAGTAGCTGCCAAAATAAGCCACTCCAGCCAACTGTTGGCGCTGGCAAAGGTCTGCAAGGTCTCGAGCGCGTCTTTTAATGAGGGAATGAAGGTGTTAGCGAGCCAGCCAACGCCAAAGAAAAGTAAAAAGGTGATGATTAGGTATAGCAGCGATCTTGTTAAGTGTCGTCCGGAAGGGCGGGCAGCAGCGGTTACGAGTCCGATGATGGGATTGAGCACGGGTGAAGTGATGGCGGCGATCAGGATCAGGAGGGGGAGTTTGGCGATGATGCCGACCAGAAGCAAGAGCAAACCAAGTGCCAGTTGCGCGAAATAGCGTGGTTCCACCTGACTACGTTTGATCAGGTCGTCAACAAAAGCGCGCTTTTCGGTGGGGCTGGAATTGCGAATCATCTTGCGCACATATCTTACCTGCGGGTTGGGCGCGCGGTAAACCCCATCGGGTTTGGACTCTGTGATCGGTATGCTCATGACAATTTCCTCGTAATAGATCTGCTGATTGTTATAGTTGCATGGTTTGTGCCTGGAAAATCTGCCGGGAGGAAAAGGTTAGTAAAATTCTTTCATGGGCGATACCATCGAACATCAGATCAATTGGGACAATGGTAATCCGTAAGCATAGGTATGAATCACGCTCTTCTGGATAGCGATTTATTATCTGATCTTTCTATTGGGGAGTATGCCATAATAATGCTAAAGGGGGAAATGCAGCAACGAATAGGGCTTCAGAGCTTCCACAAAAAAAATAAAACTGTAAATTATGTGCTATAAGGAAATGAACTGCTTACAATTTGTAAGCAGTTAAAATGAAAGCAACAGATGGAAAAATGAAAATATTGGTGTTACAGTCATGCAAGGCATTTTCCGAATCGTTCAATCTATTCCATCACCTAAAGCTGAACCCTTTAAAATGTGGTTGGCAGAAGTGGGAAAAGAAAGAATCGATGAGATTATCGATTCTGAATTTACTATCGACAGAGCTTTGCAAACATATCTTTAAGAAGGCTATTCCAGAGAGTGGAATAATCAGAGACTTCAAGCTATACAGGATAGAAAAAAATTAACGGATGCTTGGCAAGACCATGGAGTTAAAGCAGGAGCTGTTGCAGACCGCTGATTAGAATATGTGGAGGATAAAGGCATGGACATATCATTCAAGTGTGATAATCAAAAGTTCAATTATAGAGTATGTGCCATGATGATTTTTGATAATAAAATTTTAGCAATTCGTGATGATCGATCACCGTACTTCTATCTTCCGGGTGGCAGGGTAAGCATGGGTGAGACTGCCGAGCATGCAGTTGTCCGAGAGGTACAGGAAGAACTGGGAATAACACCGAAAATAGTGCGACCATTGTGGCTAAACCAGGCTTTCTTTACAGAGGATGTTGATCATCTTGATTATCATGAGCTATGTGTATATTTTTTAATGGATATATCACATACTGATTTATTGTTAAAAGGAGAACGGTTTGAATGGAAAGAAGGAAAGCGAACTCATATTTATGAATGGTTGACGTTTGAACGGATAAAAGACGAGTACTTCTATCCCCTATTTTTAAAAAAAGAAATATATAATCTTCCAAAAGAATTTACGATTCGAACGGAAAAAGAATAAAACAGCAAAATCCCGGTTTGTTGTACCGGAAGTCGTTAAACCCCTGATGTCAGACGAATGCTACATATAGAAAAACTTGATTTCACGGGGTTTTATGAATGTAAAAACAGCTAAAAACAGCGTTTTATTTATGACCTCTTCTCCGGTACTGAATGAGCTGTCCGAAGGGAGAGGGAATTAAACCCTTCCGTGGAAAAGGGCAGGTGGCGTGAGTCTGTTATTCATTTTATAAAAGCTCATGATCACCCGAAGACGGGATTCATGTTGTAGAAGGTCGATTGAATAATAAAAAGCGAATTACTATTTTCCTTTTTCAATATATACACATTATTTGGTAAAAAAAGACCTACCCCCTCAATCCCCCTCCCCGGAGGGGTTGTAGCTATCCCTAATTTGGACGCGATGCAAAAAGCTAATATAAAATAATTGACTACTTTATAGGTCAGGTTGAATTGCGCAACCTCATCGCATGGTCAGAGTGGTGTAGGTCGGTATTGAAGAAAATGTGCGCACACGCACATTTTCTTCAATACGACGTTTAGTTTATTATTCTTGCATTTACATTAATCAAGCCTTGGAAAAAATCGAAAGGATCTCTATCTCTGTTGATTCAATTTAATCGTTGACGTCGGATTGAATGCTTGAGCCCAACAGCTCAAGCATTCAATCACGACCTACCTGGCTTATCAACATAAAGTACAGGGGGTAACATTTCTGCCAGACCAAACCCTATCCAGGTAGAAGACTGCTGAATCATCTAACACCACCCCCTCCAGCGAAGCGCAAGGAGGGGGAATTAAAGGGGGTGGGTCTTTAAATCCGTCATTACAAACAAAGCTGACTAAACAAGCTGGAATTGTGTCGAAACCAATCCCCACCAACATCAGAGGAGATTGGAATACGCGATGTAAAAGCTGATAAGAATAATTGAATCCTTTGTAGGTCAGGTTGCGCATTTCAACCTGACATAATAAAAACTTGCAAAAGCATTCATAAGGTAAAATAGGAGCATGAAGAAAAATCTGAAACTGATCATCACTATTGCGGTTTTGATGCTTTTGTTCCTGGGTGCCTGTAAAAATTCTGGCACCGATACCACACCTGTTCCAACGGTCACTGAAGACATTATCCTTGAAACGGTTCCTGTTATTGAAACGCCAGTAGAGCCAGAAAGCGTGGTGACCGCCGCACCCGCCAGTCTGGTGAGTGGGGAGATCGTCTTATGGGCGGGGGCTGGTTCCGTCCACAATAGCCTGCTCTATGAGCGATTGAGCCTTTTGGCGCAGGAAAGCGGAAAGAGTTTTCAGGCTGTTGATGGTTTGACCGCGGAACAGATCACCCCGACCGTGCGGGTTGTTGTCAGCACTGCCAGCGCGGCTGAGATCCAGACCCTGGCAGGGCAATTCCCGCAGGTCGAGTTTCTGGCAGTAGACGTGCTGGGTTTAAGCCCTGCCACGAATTTACACCTGATGACCAATGAGGGCGGCACGCTGGAACAGCGCTCTTTCCTGGCTGGCTATGCTCTGGCGCTTACGACCGATGATTATCGTGTCGGTGCGATCACGCTTGCCAACGATGACGTCGGCAATCGCACGCGTGATTCCTTTGTGACCGGCGCGCGCTATTTCTGTGGATTGTGCAACGCGCGCTTCATGCCGGTGGACTATTATCCCTATACCGCTGAAGTAACCGATCCGAACAATCAGGCTGATTGGCAGGCAGCGGTTGAAACGCTATTGGCAAAAACGGTGACCGCGATCTATGTTCAGCCGGAAATTTCTTCGGCGGAACTGATCTCTTACCTGGCTTCGAGAAACATCACTGTGATCGGGGTCGAAGGTCAGGCTGGTCTTGAGATGGCGACCAGGTTGGTGGGTATTTTTGGCAGCGACATCATCCTGAGCACCGAACAGGCAGTGTTGCGCATCGTGGCTGGGGATGGCGTCGCGACCGGCAGCGGAAGTCTGGAGTTGAAACAGATCAACCGCGATATCATGTCAGACGGCAAACGAATGCTCTTTGAACGCATTCGGGAAGAACTCCTCAAGGGCTATATTAAGGACAGGCCGTAAGAGGCGCAGGCGCCCGAAGGACACGATGCTCGACCGATAGGTCAATAAGAAGACGACCTACG
The DNA here is from genome assembly GCA_050946715.1 of Anaerolineaceae bacterium. Taxonomy (GTDB): domain Bacteria; phylum Chloroflexota; class Anaerolineae; order Anaerolineales; family Anaerolineaceae; genus Mesolinea. Next base: position 45,404 of record JBMNVH010000001.1, read on the forward strand.
AGCTTGCCCTCATCCTGGCTATGCCGACCCTCTCCCAGCGGTAGAGGGCTTAAGCCTTCTCCTGAAGGAGAAGGGGAACCACGCAGTGGTGAATGAGGGTTGAATTCGGCCCTCACCCTCGGAAATAGAACCCAAGAAGCAAACAGTCCTGGCGTCGCCGACCCTTGCCCTCACCCGCCCTTCGGGCACCCTCTCCGACTGAGAGGGCTTGATGTCCTATTGGACATAGTGTATTTATAGCCATAGTAATTGAAGATTGAAAACGAATGTGGTTGCAATTCATGATTGCAAAAACCAATTAAACCCCTTTGTTACTGCTGGTTACTCGTCGTAATATCTGATCACGCGGGGGTTGATCTGGCTGGTGATCTCGTAGGTGATGGTGCCGAGCAGGTCAGCCATTTCGTCACAGGTGATCTCTTCCGCGCCGCTTTTGCCGATCAGGACAACGATATCCTCAACTTTTATGTCGGTTTCGGGGCCAAGATCGACCATGCTTTGGTCCATGCAAACCCGCCCGACGATAGGGTATGAGCGCCCATTGATCAGGACCCTGCCGCGGTTGGACAGCAGGCGATTGAAGCCGTCAGCATAGCCGGCTGGAATGGTCGCGATCCAGGTGTCCCGCGGCGCCACCCAGGTTTGGCCGTAACCGATCGGGATGCCCGCCTTGACCTTTTTGACGAAGATCACGCTGGAATAAAAACTCAAACCCGGTTTGAGGGGAACTGTGCGCGGGGTTTCCTTGTCTGGATAATAGCCGTAGATCATAATGCCGGGGCGAACCAAATTGAACCAGGCGTCCTCGTGGGCTAAAACCGCGCCGGAGTTGGCGCAGTGTTTCCACTCGATCTCTCTGCCAAGTTTGGCTTCGATCTCCTCGATAAGATTCCTGAAACGTTCGACCTGAGCCTTGGTATAGCTTTGATCCTTAATATCACTGACCGGCAAATGGGTATAGACGCCTTCCAGATCCAAATCAGGGCAGTCCTGATCAATAAAGCGGGCGAGTTCCGGCGCGTCCAGCACCGAAACACCGATGCGCCCCATGCCGGTATCGACTTTCAGGTGGATTTTGGCGTGTTTGCCTAATTCAGTAGCAACAGACTGCAGCGTTCGCGCGTTTTCCTTGTCACAGACAGTCAGGGTGATATCGTGCAGCATGGCGGCGTCGATGGCATCCTGAAAAACGGGACCGAACTTGAGGATATTGGCGGTAACACCTGCCTCACGCAGGGCGATGCCCTCCGGCACCGTTGCCACGCCGAACCATTCGATGCCAATTTCTTCCGCCATCCTGGCGACTTGAACAGCGCCATGCCCATAGGCATCGGCTTTCAGCGCCAACATGACTTTTCGATTCGCGCCTACTCTTTTTTGGATTTCCTGGATATTGGCGCGGATGTTGCCCAGGTGGATCTGAAGATAAGTTTGATAAAGCATAGTCCCCGTATTTTATTCTTCAATGACTACTTTTTCAACATAATCCGAGGTTGCCGCCGCCAGGGTCGCGCCGTAACCGGGGTAAAAAGCCACTTCATCGCCGACTCTCAGGTCGCTTTGGGCGTCGCTGACATCCAAAACAAGGTGATCCGAGCTACCGCCCAGGACGATGATGCCCGGGTCGATCGGTTCCAGCCCTTCGATGACAACATCCTGCCTGCCCAGGTTGAGCAGCGCCCGTTTGCGGATGCCGCGATCCACAAATTCGGGTTCGTTTCCAAAAGCGTCCTGTCCGGTCTCGCCGATCGGGATGGAGGGCTTTTCTTCCAGCTCGATGACCTCGGCGACCACCTTGAGCGTGTCTTGTCTGGTGCCGGGCCAGGGGCTGCGGTCAAGCACGTTGCGACCGAGGACGATGGCTTCGCCAATGCGGAAATGGTTGATCTCTTTGGGCATATTTCCACTGGCAAGCAAGGGCAGCCCACTGCTGTTGCCGCCGGAAAGCAGATCCAAAGGCAAGCCGGTCGTTTTGCGGCAGTCCTCGCGCACTTCGATGAGCAGGTTCATGTTGTTCACGCTCGGGCAGACCCCGCCGTAGCAAGCCAGGTTGCAGCCCAATCCAGCCAGCTCGATGCCGGGCAATTTGGCAGCCGCTTTGACCAGATCGACCGCGCGGGAGGGCCAAACGCCTTCGCGCAGGTCGCCAACATCGACCATGATGATAGCTTTGTGGGTCTTGTTCAGGCTTTCTGCGGCTTCGGAGAGGGCTTTTAGCGTTTCGTAAGAAGAATTGAGCGAATAATCAGCATAACGCACGGTATCCAGCGCCTGACCAGGCGCCGGAAGGCGCAGCAAGAGCCTTGGAATCTCAGCTTGTTCATTTGAGGCGATGCGGAGGTTCTGTGGGCGCGAATCGCCGATCATATCAGCGCCGGCATTGGCGAATGCCTGCAAAACCGCCGGATGAGCGCGCAAAACCTTTGAAACCGCGGCCAACTGGCCGCCATGGGCGTGCACCTGACCGATGACGTGGCGGGCGTTTTCTTCAATTCGTTTTGGATAGATCTCGAGTCTTGGGGTAAGTGTGTACATAATTACTCCTTGTGATTATTCGTTCATAGCGGCGACCCACTGCCGGAAAGTCTCTTTGACTTCTTCGGGATATTGGTGTGCCAGGTTGCCGAGGGCAGAAAAGCGGTAGTCGCGGTCGATCAAAACGCGCGTGTCGGGATTGGGCAAAAGGTATTTGCCCGCGCCACGGCAGATATCGCGCAGAATTTCCTCCCCGCCGGGGATGCGCGTCAGCGCGCCACCGGTGCCGACCAGCCAGTGCACGGCTGTCAGGTCTTTTCCCTTTACGATCTGACGTTTGCCGGTGGGGGTGTAGAGGTCACTGACAACGCCGGCATGGCGCAGGATGGCTGTTTCGACGGCGAATTTGCCGAGCCAGCGGGTAAGTTCCTTCTGGCGTTCGGTGTGGGGGATCGCGTCCAGCTCAGCCAGGCGCTCAGCCCATTCCGGTTCCTGGGAAAGGCGGATGATATTGTGCGCGTTGACGAAAACGCCCAGATCGCCCTCGACCGTGCGTTTGGCGCGCGGTTCCGGTTCGGTCAGACGGGAAGCCCATTCCCGCGAACCTTCGGTGACGCTGTGCACATCGGTGGTTGCTCCACCGACATCGAGGACAACGACATCTCCCAGCGCTTCCGCAAATAGTTCTGCGCCTTTCAGGACTGCTCCAGGGGTGGGCAGGACTGGGTTGGAAGTTAATTCGCGTAGTTTAGCCATGCCAGGGGCGTGGATGATGTGACGGTTGAAGGCGTCGTGGATCAGGGCGCGCACCGGGTCGATGTTGAGCACATCAACTTCCGGGAAAACATTGGCGGTTGGGACAACTTCCTGCCCGCAGGTGTTGAAGATGCGGCAAACCTGATCCCTGATGGCGATGTTCCCCGCATATAGCAAGGGAGCCTTCAGCTTCAATGATGCCAGCCGTCGCGCGTTCTCCAGCACGATATTCTTCTCGCCATAATCGACCCCGCCTGCCAGCAGGATGATGTTGGGGTTGATCTCCTGAATTTGTTCGAGGTCAAAATCCTCGATCAATCCGGCGGTGACCAGTTTGATGATCGCTCCGGCTCCGAGGGCAGCCTCCCGCGCAGCCCGGGCGGTCATGCTGTAGGTCAGTCCGTGCACGGTCATGCGCAGGCCACCGGCAGCGGAACTGTTGAGATGGATCTCGGGGTTTTCGGATTTGATCCCGGATCGGGATTCAAGGTCGGCGATCGCCTGTTGGACACCTATAAAGACATCTCCCTGGGCGACCGACGTTGCGGCGAAACCCTGGGCGAGCGCTTGAAAAGCTTTGCCTTCCGACGCGAGCCGGAAGGCGTTTGCTTTTGTAATGGTTGAGCCAACTTCGATGGTCAGGATATCCACAAGGAATCCTAAAGCATCCCGCGGGCTTTGAGTGCCTTGATCATGGCATCGACGACCTGATTGCCCTTGGTACCGCGACCAAAGGTGGCATCCAGGCCGGTTTCGGCTGCCATTTCGCTGTTGACCTGCGTGCCACCCGCGATCAGGATGACCTTGTCGCGGATGCCTTTTTCGATGCAGAGCTCATTGAGCTTGCGCATCTGGGCGCGGTGAACATCGTTATGGCTGATGATGGTCGAGATGAGGATCGCGTGCGCGCCGGTTTCGATGGCAGCGTCGATCAGTTTTTCAACCGGCACGGAGGTGCCCAGATAGGTGTATTTTACGCCATAGGTTTCAATGCCGCCGTGCTTGATATCCAAAATTTCGCGCAAGCCGACGCTGTGCTCATCTTCACCAACAGTTCCGGCGACAACTCGCAGCCCGATCTTTTTCACGCCTTCGCGCATTTCGTCTTCGGAGAGCAATTCAACCTTTTCGGGGATTTTGAGCGTAGTGCGGTCTATATCGAAGTCAACTTTACCCTTAACCTCCAGGAAGCAGCCCTCGGAAGGATGCAGTACCATCAGGTTGATGACCTCGGGGTCTTTCAGCCCCATGCGGCGGGCGATCTCGAGCCCGGCTTCGCGGGAATAGGCTTCATTCTCAGGGATCATCAGGTTGAGCAAAACAACACCGTCGCCAGCCCATTCGACCTCAGGGCGGATCAGATTGCCCTTGCGGTAAGGATAAGTTTTCTCCAAACGGTGGGCAACGTTATCTTCGCTGTCAAGCTCGTCGATGTAAGCGATCTTTTCGGGTTTGCAGAGTGTGCAGCCGCCGATCAGGTCGCAGGCGTGTTCGACGCCTTCAGGCAGGTGGTTGTCGCCAAAGTGAGCGCAAACCGGGGCGAGATAATCGGGGTCACGTGGCACGATGCTGTCGGCTGCCACGCCGCCCTGACCGTCACGGGCGATGCCGTCGCCGTGGCGTTCGGGGTAGCGCGCGGAGTCAACAAAGAAACCTTTTTCGACCGCAGCAAAGTAGCCGCCAACTTCAATGATCTCTTCCAGGAAGGCAACCGCGCGTTCGCGGATATCGCGGGACATTTCGCCCAGCGGTCCGTCCATCTTCAGTTCGACCAATTCTTTAATGCCGTCTAGGGCCGCCCAGGTCTGTTTGACCGTCTGGATGCCGCGGATATTGTTGTAGTGCCAGGGCACGTTGCGACCTTCATCGGGGGTGATTGTGGATTGAATATCCGCGCTGGTTAGCATTGAGATCAGCGTGTCGATGGTGTGGGTGCGGATGGCTTCTTCGATCGAAGATTCGATATAGCGCGTGTTCTGTTGGGCGCGCATCTTGAATTCGGAGAAGAAATCGCGCAGGGCGACCGCGTAAGGCAGGTCATACCAGAGCTTGGGCGCTGGCGGGCTGTTGGGCGGAACGGTCGAGAGACCGATCAGTTCCCTGGGCATGCCGGCGATCATTGAATAAGCGCAGTTGATGCCGTGCTGTACCAGCAGTTCGGGCATCACCAACCAACCGGCTTTGGCGGTCGCGTTGGCGTTGTGAGCGCCGTCGATCTGGAAGATGCCAGCATGGGTCATGACCAGTTTTGCTTCGGCGGCATCGACGAAGGAGCGGTACATGTTGATGTTTCGATAGAGGACGTTGTACTGCGGGTCCTGATGGGCGCCGTTGATGCCTTCTTCAGCGAACAAAACGGCCACTTCGGGCCCTGCAACGCCGGAAACGTAGCTGTGGAAGTTGATCGGGCGACCAACTTCGTCTTCGATCATATCGATGGCTTTGCGCGAGGCACGGATCTGCTTGCGGGTGATGGGAACGCCGCCGACGCCTTCGGGAGTGCCTTCCATCAGGCCGTCAATGTGGCTCTGGCCGGTATGGCGGATGACCATCAGGTGGTCAGCGCCGTGCCAGGCAGCCATGCGCATGCGGCGGATGTCGTCCTCAAAGCGACCGGAAGCAATTTCAGTGGTAACGACGCACTTGGGTTGGGGGTCAATGCCGTCAAAATATTTGGCGGCTGGCAGACCGATGCTGTTTTTGAGCGGTTCAGCCATGTCACGATAGTGGAAGGGTCCCATATCGACGCCGCCTTCCGGCACGTTTCGCCAGACCCAGCCTTTGCGGGGTGGGCGGTAGTCTTCGAGGTTTTCGAGGATATCTTCGATATCGAGTTTCTTGTTGGGATCAAGCGGTTTGGGGTTGCTCATGCCTTCACCTCATCAAAAAGACCATTGAGAACATCCTTGTTCTCCATGATGTGGTTCGCGGCCGTGCGCACGTCATAGTCATACTTCTCGGTAAGTTTGAGCAGCACGTGACCGGCGCCCTTGCCGAGCAAACCAGCCTGGTTGATGCGGTCAACCACGCCAAAGGCAAGCTGACTGTCGATCCCCATGCGCAGCAGCACGGAGCGCTCGATCGAAGGGGAGGTGTGCGTACGCGCCAGGTCGCTGATGGGCGCGACAACCTGGTTGCAAAGCTCCCAAAAACGCTCTTTGAGTTCGGCATCGGAAAGGTTCTTTAGCCTTTCGTGCCGTTCTTCGAATTTCTTAATTCTTTCATCATCGGTCATACAGTTCTCCTTTTTTCTATTCCCCCGACATGGATCCCATTTGGGAACGGATCCACTGCGGATCGGTTTTGAGGTCTTCAGCCAGGAATTGAACATCTGCTTCACTCCAGGAAGCGACGGGTAATTGTTTGGCAGCATTTTTAAGGTAGGACTGGCGCAGCTGGATCATATCCTGCGGTCTTCCCATCACCTGAGACAGATGCTCGGGAATGACGATCGATTTGCCAGGGACGTTCTCACTCGGGTCACCGCGGCGCACTTCGATGCCGTTCTCACGGGCAAAGCTAAGTTGGCTGTTGTGGTGTTTGCCAGCGCCGGTGTATTCGGTTTCCTGGACAACGACGATCTGGTCTTTGTCCATCTGGCGAGCCATCGCGATGGCGGCGGTCAGGCTGGTGTTGCCGGCGGGCCCGCGTTCGATGCCTTCCAGCTTGGTCAATAATTCGGTGACATAGAAGACCTCACCCTGGGTGACCAGTTGGTACTCGTCCATATAGCGCATGGCGCGGGCGGCATTGCGCGGCACATCAGCGCGATCGGGCCAGGTGGCAAAGGGAACGCCAAAGCCGGTATGCCCGGTGGTGAAGGATTTTTTGTTGAAGTCGGTATCGGAAGCCATATGCAGACCGCTCAGGTCAACCGAACAGGCGACCACGCGCGTATCGGCGCAGCCGGCTGCCAGAAGACCGCGGGCGGTGCCGGTCAGGTTGCCGCCGCCGGCATGGGTGACGATGACGGCATCAGGTTTGTGATCATAGCGTTCCTGCACTTGATGGGCGATCTCGATGCCCAGCGTTTCCACGCCTTTGACCGCGAAGGGGGTGTAAAGGCTTGAGTTGAAAAAACCGGTTTGTTCAAGCGTCAGCAGATGGATGTAAAAAAGCTCCGGTCCGACGGTCAGTTTGATCACTTCGGCGCCGTAGGCTTCGCATTTGCGTCCTTTTTCGATGATCTCGGGTTGACCGACACCGCGGGAATCGTAAACTTCCTGGATGACGATGCATTTGAGTCCACGCTGCACCGCCTGAGAGGCAACCGCGGCGCCGTAATTGCCGCTGGTGGCGGCGATGACGCCTTTGTAGCCTTTTTGGGCGGCTTCGAAAACGCTGACCGAAGCGCGTCGGGCTTTGAAGCTGCCGGAAGCGTTGGCGGCTTCGTCTTTTAAGAGAATGGTCGCGCCTTTGCCAGGTGGGGAGATCCTTCGCACGGCGGCGGTCAGATTACGCAGCTCATAGAGCGGCGTATTGCCGACCTTGGTCTCGCTTTGGATGCGGGCGATCTCTTCGTGCGTGTAGCCGGTATCGGCCATCATTTTTTCGTAATCAAAGGCGATCGCACTTTGCGCGTAGGTGTTGTAATCGATGCCGGTCGAGGTTTTCATGATCTCGTTCTTACGAGCCATGACAGCGGCGTAAGAATTGTCTCGCTGGGTCATAATGCCTCCTCGTCCGTGCCGATCGTTAGAATTTCAGGCACGATATTGCCGAAACTGTGAGCGTAATGGGGGTTGACGGTGATGAGCTCGCCTTCCAGCTCACGCCCGATGATGGTTTTGATGCGGGTGGTTTGCCCGAGTTGAGCGTCTTCCAGCAAAAATCCGGAAACGCGCATGACATAGGGCACTTTTTTTGTATCCTCCGGCACGCTTGGCGCGCGCTCGGCGGGGCTTAGAACAATTTGCTGGATCTCAACCCAGGTTCCTGCTTTGGTGATGCTCATTTTTGCCTCACACTCTGCGGGAATAGGCGGTCTCGCCGATCAATGCGCCCGGTACGGGGATGTCGATCATGCGTTTCAAGCCAGGCGTGGCTTCGAAAACGCGCGGGATGCAGTTGACCGCGATGCCCATGGTGGCGATCCCACCGGCAATTTCAGGGGTGATCGCCATGTGAATTTCGGGAACGCCGTAGATGTGGATATAGTCGCCAGTGCTTTGATCTTCCAGTTGGGGATGGATCTGCTGCGGATGGATCAGGCGGACGACCTCTTTGTCACCGTGATAGCCAACGCCGATGTGGGCGCAGCCAGCGACCATGCCGGGTTCGACGACGACATGGGGGGTCTCGCGATGAACTTTGCTTACGATCGGTTCGCGTGATTCTTCAATGCGGTCAACGCCCAGACCCAGCGCTTCGCTGATCAGGCGGATCGATTCGGGGAAGCCAACATGACCGACGATGGAGCCGTCAGCCACGCCGCTGCGGAATTGCTCGGGGGTTGTGCCAACGCCCTGGGTTTCCATGACGGTCGGTCCGTAGGGGCTCAGGTCGTTGACGCGCGAGGCTTCGATGCGCTCGATGCTGTGGCAGCCGGCGGTCAGCAGGACAACCAGCAGGTCGAGGACGAAACCGGGGTTGACGCCGGTGCCCAGGATGGAAACGCCGTTTTCTTTGGCGAGTTGGTCGAGCTCTTTGGCGAGTTCGGGGCTTTGCGCTGCCGGGTCGGACATTTCTTCGGCGATCGAGACGACGTTGATGCCGGCTTTGAGGATCTTGCGCAGATCGGGCATTTGTTTCTCGGTCCAGGAAGTCGTGGCGATGACGACGACGTCCACCTTGTTTTTGTCGAGGACGGTCTCGGGTTGGTCGGTGACGGTGACGCCGATGGCTCGGTCGAGTTTGAGGACCTCACCCAGGTCTTTGCCGACATAATCGGGGCGGGCGTCAACGGCTGCCACGATCTTTAGGCCTTCTTTTTGAAGCGCGAGCTTCGCCATACCGCTGCCCATCGCTCCCAAACCCCATTGAAGTACACGAATTTGATGATGCATTTATTTCTCTCCTTTTTAATTGGTCTTAAGTTAGTTCACCTGTGGGCCAATCCGGACAGGGATCCTGCTAACAAACGTAAAAAATCAACGTCTTCCTGTGAAGTATTAATTAAGGAAGCCATTAACATTTTGCCTATGCATAATATAAGTCCAACCAGCTTGATTATACCTTGCCAATGGCCTTAGACAAGGTGTTTTGAGGAAACGATAGGTGCGTGGAAACCTATCCAAGTGTGAACGAGGGCGAAAAGATCTGAAAATCATGAGTTGGACTGAATAGGTGGCATTGCGGGAACCTAGTCTCGACCTTCCGCTGGAATGTATGATTTGTCCATATACTGGTTATAATCATTGCAGGATTCTTAATAAATAATTGGAAAGAAGTCAATAATCCGTGCGTATACTTTTTTGGGAGACAGCCAGCGCTTAAATGATAAAGCTGCTTCCTTAGTATCAGGAATGGAATTAGGCTGTTGTGATCATTAGAGCTTGATGCCTAATGGGAAGAGTTTCAGAATTATGAAAAAAAACAAAGTATCTTTTCTATGGATCATAATCATATTGCTTATCGTGGTTATAATATCCCTCTTGCTGACTCGCGATGATGACCTCAGCCTGGCAAAGAAGCTCTGTTCGAATTTAATGAATGCTAATGTGTTGTCTGAAGGTGATTGTGTGTTATCTACATCAGCGCCAATCCTTTTTGAGAAGACCTTCCCAAGCGGAACGCCAGAGGAAGTGGTCATGGCAGGAATGGAAGGGTTTAGAATTTCGAGAAACTTTCAGGGTTCAATTAAAACATGTTCAGATTGTCGGGTAATTTCTTTTCAGACTAAAGGGTGGTCGGTTTTTTGGAATGAATATATTAACTTTTCGTTCTGTAAAGGAGCGCTGATTGGGCAAACTTATTCGAATTAGATTTTTTTGATGATCAAAAAATGACGGAGATTAATAGTGGGTTTTGGAACAGGTCGGCAATGGGACAACGAACCTCTTTATGGGCAACTACCCGGAACCGATTTTACTGTCTATGACGATTCTGTGGACCAGGCGGGAATAAAAGCAGGCTATATGCTATTCCAAACCTGTGGGATAAGTTGCACCAAGAATGATGTTTTGAATATTCTGGGGCAATTTGATGAAATCAACAAAAGGAGTCATCCATGAAATCTAAAACAACATTAAAGAAAGTGATCCTTCTTGTGCTAACATGTGTTATTCTCGTTGCTATTGTTGCTTACTTCTATTACAGGGCAAATTATTACTCTATTAAGCTCAAAGGAACAACACCTGTCAGGCATGACAATGTGAACCTTGAAAAATTCCTAATCCTGGAAGACTTATTTGATGACCAATTCACATTGTTAATGGGAACCCACCCACACCGTCATCTTGGCTTTGCTATGCATTACCTAAACAGAGCCTTCTCGTATCAGAACACCCGGGGATTGGGCTTTCGGGAAGGCGTGGTGCATTACCGGGACTCTCATCAAGCTTACATTGCTTTCGGTGGGTATCTATACGATGAAAATATGATCGACCGAAAGGTTCCAAGTTTAATACAGCCTGGATATTTTGAAGATAAAAATGTCCACTGGTATGCTTCCTCCATCCCTGTTCCTGAGACAGAAATTGCGGTAAACCTTTTCTATGCCCGATATGATGATGTAATAGTTTATTATGCCATTACGATACCAACTTCGGTGTTGAATGAGGAACAATTCATCGAGCTCGTTATGCTTCTTGACGAAAATGCGAGATCGATCATGGAGGAGGCAGTGATTGTTGATCCGTTGCAACCGACATTTACACCCTTTCCTGGTATGAAATAGGTCGAAGTTGTAACTCGCAAAATGCGATATGAGAATTTATTTTTGTACACATACTGAATAGAGCCGAAAACAAAAGAAATTAACAAGTGTCGGGGAAATTTTGATTAGGAAGACACGCGCGAACAAGGGCGAAATAATCTGAAAATCATGAGTTGGACTGAATAGGTGGCATTGCGAGCGATGATGGAGCGTCTGTGCCCATAGAATATAACTGGTTCTTGATCTGTCATCGCGAGGAGCGCTTTAGCGCGGCGCCTGTGCCCGTTAGGGTATGTGCGATCTGCTTTTCGATTTATCATCACGTATGTGATTTGGGTTGACCTTTGGGAAAAGAATCCAAGGGCAGGCTACGCAACCCGACCTACACGCTGGTACTTAATCTGTCATCGCGAGGAGCGCTTTAGCGCGACGCGGCGATCTGCCTTTCGATATAACATCCGTATGTGTGTCGGGTTGAAAAGCGCAACCCGACCTACATGCTGGAATTAGACAGCATTATTCTCAACCGCCATGATAAAATGTTATAAGAAGAAACCTATGTATTAAATAATTTATGAAACTCTGATTGCCGGGCAATCAGGAGAGCCAGTTCGTAATGCCTATTACCAGATGATGAGTTCGATGGTCATCAGTGGCTCCACGCAGTTTAGATTCAACGATTCAAGACGGCATAGCACTAACAGAGCTTACATTTAATAGAAAAGAGGTATGATGGAGAGCTCAAAAACCAAATTCTTTTTAATGATAACTGTGGTTGTCCTCGCATTTTTGCTTGTAAGTGGGTGCGTGCAAAAAGACCATAGCACTCAGGTAATAAAAAACGAGGATCTTTCAGTTCAAGATTCAACAGACCAGGATCCAGTCGTTCAAAAACTGGTTGATGAACTGACAGGTCTGGCAAAAATCCAAGATTTTGAGGGAATGAGCGTTTCGATTTATTGGTTTGATCCAACGCTAAGATTTGCCTATCCTCGATCACTTAATGACCTTTTTGAAGGACCAAGCAAAAGCATTTACCTTGAAGGCGATGAAATAAAAGGGAAGCTGGATTTGTTTAGTCAAATCACAACGAAAGATATTCGGCGGGTTTGGACGATGGACAGGGTATGGGCAAGATTTTACATGGTGATTGAATCAGAAAAAGATGGCAAATTATTTGAATTTCTATTTCATGAAGATGGTCGAAACTTTATTGTTAATGGAACTCAAATCAGACCTAACTATAAGTTCCTTGACATAATCATGCCCTTTTTCGATTATGATGGCAGATTTGACATGAGAAGCTATGGCAGTCTTCATTGAAATAAGCATGTTTGTTTGTTTATTATTCAAGGGCAAAAGATTTCATACAGCTGCAACCGATGTGTTTCCAATTAGAGCAACTGCCTGGTTTTTTCCTCTAGAAGAAACGCAAAAATCAAAGTGAGGTGAAAGTTGAAAAAACTAAAATGCTTTATGTCATTTGTTATTCTCCTGATATTGATCTCAGGTTGTAAAACAGATCAAATAATTCAACCTTATCACCTCCTGACAGAAAACACATGCTCCTTTCCTTGTTGGATGGGAATTACACCTGGAGAAACACCCTATGCTGAGGTTAAAGATATTCTGGAACAACTTCGTCAAAAGTTCCTGGAGAAGAATGTGACCATTACCATTAAAGAGCTGCCAATGCCAGGAGACCATACGCCACCTTATACCTATGTAGAGATCCCAGGAAGCGAAATTTATATTGTCAGGAATATCCACAAGATCGTGGATGAGATCAGGATTTATTTTGTAAACACCCCGACTGTCAGCGAGTTCGTCCAAAACTATAAGGCGCCTGACAGCATAGGTATTTGCCTGGGATACAGCTATGCTCAACCATATTTAGTATATGATGGTGCACAGGTCCTCACCAGGTTTGAAATGCCTGATTATGATAGCAAGACAGATTTAATAACGTTTGAAAATTTTTGTGAGTCCAGGGTTAATGAACTATTCCTGGTTGAGACCCCTATTTTCAACCATTTCGATTTTACATTTAGCTGGGAAGATATGGCGCAAACTGTTGTCATTGATATCAAGCAAACAGATCCTGACTCAGATTGCTATGGCGAGTTTGTACCATGGAAATAACGGGCGATCTGGGGGCGCAAACGAGGTAACGCGGGAAAAAGCAGCAATTTCTCGACCGTCTGGCAACATGACGCCTGGGGAGTTGCCCACCAAACAGGTGAAAATTTTGGCAATCGCCCAAAAAATGCTTGACACTACCAGAAACTATCGTTAAAATAGTTTTACATTAGTTCACTAATACTAATGTTTCGTAATCCTCCGATTCGTTGATTCCGTCCCGGATAGACGAACGATACGGCAAAGAGAGTAATTTCTTTTGCCCGCCAGTGCGCAAAGGAGGCGGGTGTCCTGAAAAAGGGACATGCTATTTGCGCAATTTTAATTACTGGCGAGAGGAGTATCCAGGAAAAACAGTTCAACAATTCAAACCATTATCAACTCTATTTAACTTTTTAATTTCTGGAAAGGAAGATTATTATGTGGATTTTAAGAATTAATGTATCAGATCTTAGCTATAAATTGGAAGATGTACCCGAAAAGTACAGATTACTCTATGGACGAGGCCTGACCTCTCAGATCGTCTTTGACGAAGTTCCCCCGCTCTGCCATGCTTTGGGACCGAACAATAAATTGATCTTCTCAACTGGCGTTGTCACTGGAACGATCGCGCCTTCTTCTGCCCGGGTCTCTGTTGGCGGAAAATCACCGCTGACCGGCGGCATCAAGGAAGCCAACGCGGGCACATCCTGGGGTCCGGATCTGGCAAAACTGCGCATCCGCGCTTTGATCGTTGAAGGTGAGCCTAAAGATAAAAAATCCTATGCGGGCGCTCTGATCAAATGGGACGGCGAAAAACCAGCCGTTGAGTTCTTTGACGCGACCGAATACACCGGAAAAGACATCTACGAAGTTTGCCCCCAGATCTTTGATCGCTTTGGGAGTAAGGTTTCCATCGCCACAACAGGCGTAGCGGGTGAAATGGGCTATGCCAATTCCGGCGTCGCTTTTAATGATCGCTATGGCAGACCAAGCCGTTACGCCGGACGCGGCGGTCTTGGCGCGGTCATGGCATCAAAGCGAATGAAATTCATCGTTCTGGACGCAAAAGGCGCACCCGGCGTCGAGATCCCGAACAAAGACCTCTTTGAAGAAGGTCGCAAGAAGCTGGTTGACGCCATTCGCAGCCATCCGATCTCTCAGCCTAAGGGCGGCTTGAATACCTATGGGACCATGGTGCTGGTCAACATCCTGAATGAGGCTGGCGGTCTGCCGACCCGCAACTTCTCCGCCGGGCGTTTTGAAGGAGCTGCCAAAACTTCCGGTGAAGCCCTCTTTGAGACGAACAAAGAACGCATGGGCAAAGAGGTCTATAACCATGGCTGTTCACCCACCTGTATCATCCATTGCTCGAACACACTCTACAAGCCCGATCAGACCGAAGCTACCTCCTGTATTGAATACGAATCCGCCTGGTCCCTGGGCGCCAACCTTGGGGTTGACAACCTGGATGACATTGGCACCATGAACCAATTATGCAACGAATATGGTTTGGACACCATCGAGACCGGTGTCACCCTGGGCGTGGCGATGGAAGCTGGCGTGATCGAGTTTGGCGACAGCAAAGGCGCAATTCAATTGATCCATGAAATGGGCAAAGGCACTCCCTTGGGACGTACCCTGAGCGGAGGAACCGCCGCCACTGGTAAGATCTACGGCGTCACGCGCGTGCCAGCCGTCAAGGGTCAGGGTATGCCTGCTTACGAGCCGCGTGCTGTCAAGGGCATCGGCATCACTTACGCGACCACGACCATGGGCGCTGACCACACCGCCGGATATACCATCTGCCCTGAGATCCTGGGCGTGAGTGGCAAGGTCGATCCCCTGAGCCCGGAAGGTAAAGCAGCCTTGAGTCGCGCGTTCCAGGCAACCACCGCTTTTATCGACTCAAGCGGTCATTGTTTGTTCATCGCCTTCCCGATCCTGGACATCGCGACCGGATTTGAGGGCATGATCCAGGAATGTAATGCTATGCTTGGTACGGATTGGGACGCGGACGCGATCGTTGCTTATGGCGCGGAAGTCCTGAAGGTGGAAAGAGCCTTCAATGAAGCTGCCGGTCTGACCAAAGAAGATGATCGTGTGCCTGAGTTCATGAAGATCGAACCGCTTCCTCCTCACAATCAGGTCTTTGATATTCCGGATGAGGCCTTGGACTCTGTATACGGGGAGCTGTAAACAGCTAATTAATTAACAATGAAAACGGGATGATCTCTTTTTGTGAAAATTGAGAGAGATCATCCCAAAATCTTGATTGCTGATACAATCCATTTAACGTTTTTGTTGCCTGAAAATGCAGGTAATGTTTCTGGTACGATGTTTTCAGGTGTCGCTGAGGTAATGATGGTCGTAAAAGTTAAAGTGTTTGCGGACTTGAGGCAGTATATCCCCGAACTTGGCCTGGGGGAGAGCCTTGCTGTGAAGGTCGAGTCCGGAGTGACCATCAGGCAGCTTTTCGAACAACTGGAAATTCCTGAAAGTGAGATCAAACTGGCTTTTGTGAATGGGATCTCCCGTGAATTTGAGGATATTCTTTCAGACGGTGATGAGGTAAGCTTTTTCTCGCCTGTTGGTGGAGGGTAATTAGATGCTTGTTGAAGTTTGGTTATACGGCGAGTTGTCCCGCTATGGCGATGGGAAGGCGCAAAAAGGTTTTGCCCGCCTGGATCTTGAACTGCAGGAAGGCACGAGTATGGCGGGCTTGTTGGATGCGCTGAAGATGCCAACCGAAGAAAGAGGCATCACTTTCGTGAACGGTAATCTGAGCGCTCTGCCTGGTCTGCAGCCGGACCTTGAACAGATCGTGATGGACGGCGACCGGATCTCCTTTTTTGACCACCGCAGCATGTGGCCCTTTCAATACCGGCACGGCGCGGCGATGTCGGAAGGGCTCCAGGGAGTGCTGGAAACCAACCCCGAAGCGATCATGCACCATAAGCAACAAGAGGAAGGAACAAGTTGCTGTTTAAGGCGGAGCAAAACAGCTTAATACTACCGTTTTTCATGTCCTCGGTGGAAACTGGCGTCCCTGATGGGGCTCGTAATAACAGACTGTTCGAGCGAAAACAGGCGGGAAGCGCGAATAAAGATCGCATTCCATAGGTTGTTTGTCTCAGCGCGGAACAATAATTGGGATGTGATAATACGCGTAAAGGTTTCAAAGTTATCTTCAAATTTCGCCTCATTTTCCCTTGACTCATCTCCTTTAAGCTGATAAACTCTTTGCTTGAAATCAGAGGACTGAGTATATACAGCCCTTGCGAAAGCGTGCGATTTTTGATATACTTTACATTCTGGTAGATAACCTTAACAGTAGAAGATTCCCGGGCGCCGGCGTAGCTCAATGGTAGAGCAACCGCCTTGTAAGTGGTAGGTTATGGGTTCGATTCCCATCGTCGGCTCAGTTTACTCTTTAGCGATTGTGATCGACTGCGGTGGATCATAATCTCCAGCGGGTAAAGAGCTTGCGCCCAAAGGAAAATAATGGACAGTTACCCAAGTGGCCAACGGGGGCTGACTGTAAATCAGCTGGCAAGCGCCTTCGGAGGTTCGAATCCTTCACTGTCCACTTTCTCCCGCATTTGCGGGATGATGCACGGCTGCCCTCATAGCTCAGTTGGTAGAGCGCATTCTTGGTAAGAATGAGGTCATCGGTCCGAATCCGATTGAGGGCTTTTGCCGAGTTATTGGAAAAGAGAAAAATATTAAGTCATTATTAAGGAGAAAAGATGGCGAAACAAAAATTTGATCGCTCTAAGCCCCATATGAACATCGGTACGATGGGTCATATTGATCATGGCAAAACAACACTGACCGCTGCTATTACCAAAGTCCAGGCTTTGCGTGGACATGGTACCTTCCGCGCATATGATTCAATTGACAATGCTCCGGAAGAAAAAGCACGTGGTATCACCATCAACATTACCCATGTTGAATACGAGACCGCAAAGCGTCACTACGCCCATGTCGATATGCCCGGTCACCGTGACTATATCAAGAACATGATCACTGGTGCAGCCCAGGTTGACGGTGCTATCCTCGTTGTTAGCGCTCCCGATGGCCCCATGCCCCAGACCAACGAACACGTTCTCCTGGCACGCCAGGTTGAGGTTCCCTCCATTTTGGTCTTCCTGAACAAAACTGACCAGATGGACGATCCTGAACTGCTTGAGCTGGTTGAAATGGAAGTTCGCGAACTGCTCTCCAAGAACGATTTCCCCGGTGACGATGTGCCGATCATCCGCGGTTCTGCTAAACTCGCTCTTGACAGCACCTCCACCGATCCCAACGCTCCTGAATACAAGCCGATCGCTGACCTGATGGACGCTGTTGACGAATTCTTTGAAGAACCTGTTCGTGACTTCGAAAAAGACTTCCTCATGCCTATCGAAGACGTCTTCTCGATCAAGGGTCGTGGTACTGTTGTGACCGGTCGTATCGAACGCGGTACTTTGAAACTGAACGATCCCGTTCACATTGTTGGTCTGATGGACAAACCTCTTGCCACCGTTGCCACTGGTATCGAAATGTTCCACAAACAGCTCGACACTGGTATGGCTGGTGACAATGCTGGTATCCTCCTGCGCGGTATCGATCGCGACCAGGTGGAACGCGGTATGGTTCTCTGCAAGCCCAACTCCATTGAGCCCCACACCGAGTTTGAATGCTCCGTCTACATTCTCCGCAAGGAAGAAGGTGGTCGCCACAGCGCATTCTTCACCGGTTATCGCCCGCAGTTCTACATCCACACCACCGACGTTACTGGTGATGTGACCCTGCCCGAAGGCGTTGAGATGGTTCTGCCAGGTGACAACGTCAATGGAATGCGCGTCAAGCTGATCCAAAAAGTCGCCATCGAAAACGGTTCCGAATTCGCTATCCGCGAAGGCGGTCTGACTGTGGGTGCCGGCAGGATCACCAAGATCATTGCATAGTATTTAGTTTTTTAGAGGAAGGAATCATGGCTGCCTTGTTCAGGCAGCCATGTTAGACTAAAATGGCATCGAAGAAAAAAGGAATTCGCCCAGTCATTCATCTGGCTTGCACAGAGTGTAAAGAACGCAACTACACTACTGAGAAAAATCGCCGAAATGATCCTGGTCGATTAGAAATGAATAAATATTGCTCACGCTGCCGTGCGCATAAACTGCACCGTGAGGTAAGATAAGCTTCCAATAAAGGAAGCGCAAAGGTCAGTGGCTCAATTGGCAGAGCACCGCTCTCCAAAAGCGGGGGTTGAGGGTTCGAGTCCTTCCTGACCTGTTGAAGTCAATCAACGCCGTAGATTCTACGGCGTTGAGCCGTCAACCGGGAGTTATAGAAATGGCACTGAAAGATAATAAACCAAATTTTGGACAACGAGTAAAAAACTGGTGGCGTCAGACAGTTGGCGAGTTGCGCAAGGTTACCTGGCCCTCTAAAGAAGAAGCCTTATCCTTGACCCGCATTGTTTTGATTGTCACTGTGCTCATGTCAGCAATCCTGGGTGTGCTCGACTTTGTTTTTGCCCGCCTGGTTGGGTTGTTGGTTGGTTAGGTGTTTAGAGAAGAGACCTGATCATGTCTGATTTTTTGAACGACGACCTTTCAGAAAGCAAAGATCTGACCGAAGAAACAAATCTTGCTTCTGAAGAGGCGCAGGAAGCCCAAACAGAGGGATATCGCGCTGACGACAACCGTCAGTGGTACGTTATCCACTGTTATTCGGGTTATGAAAATAAGGTGCGCAAGAACCTCGAACAACGCATCGAAACCATGGGAATGAAGAACAAGATCTTCGAAGTTATCATCCCCACGCAGGAAGAGATCGAAGTTCGGGATGGCAAGCGCCGCACGGTGGAACGCCATGTTTTCCCGGGGTATGTCCTGGTGAACATGATCTTGGAAGAAGATTCCTGGTTCGTTGTCCGCAATACTCCGGGTGTGACCGGATTTGTTGGTATGGGCGATGAGCCGACTCCACTGCGCAGCGAAGAAGTTGCCAGCATCATGCGCCGAATGGAAAATGAAGCCCCGACTTATAAGGTCACTTATAAACAGGGCGACCGCGTCCGCATTGTGGATGGTCCTTTCAACGACTTCCGCGGCATCGTGGACGAAATTTATATGGACCGCTCGAAGATTCGCGTAATGGTGAACTTCTTTGGGCGTGAGACCCCTGTGGAACTCGATTTCCTACAGGTTGAGAAAGCGTAAACCGGAGCAATCCGGAAATTTGTGGGAGGGCGAAGAGCCCGATAGTACCACCAAGGAGATTTATCTGTGGCAAAGAAAGTAAAAGCAATAGTAAGACTGCAAATCCAGGCCGGTAAAGCAAACCCGGCGCCCCCAATTGGTCCTGCGTTGGCACCTCACGGCGTCAACATCATGGCATTCTGCAAGGATTATAACGCTCGCACCAGCAACCGCATGGGCGAGATCATCCCTGCCGATATCACCATCTTCATGGATGGTTCTTTCAAGTTTGAGCTGAAATCACCGCCTGCCGCGATCCTGATCAAAAAGGCTGCTGGTGTTGAAAAAGGTGCGGCTCATCCGAAAGTTGAAAATGTTGGTAAGGTCACCAGAGCTCAGCTGAAAGAGATCGCTGAGGTCAAGTACAAGGATATGAACGCCAACGATATCGAGGCTGCCATTCGTCAGTTGGAAGGCACAGCCCGCAATATGGGCATCAAGGTCGTCGAAAAGTAACCAGGAATATAGGAATGTGGGAGGGTTAAGACGCCCGCAGGAACCACAAAGGAGTTTAAATGTCTAAAAAAGGAAAGAATTTTGTAAACGCCAAGCAAAAAATTGAGGCGGAAAAGATTTACACCCCCAAAGAAGCGCTTGAATTGGTCAAAGAACTTGCATTTGCCAAGTTTGATGAAACTGTTGAGATCCATATCCACACCGGTTTGGATCCTCGCCAGGCTGATCAGCAAATTCGCGATGTCTGCGTTCTGCCCAAAGGCTTGGGCAAGACTGTGCGTGTTTTAGTCTTCGCTCAGGGCGAAGCCGCCGCAGCCGCTCGTGCAGCTGGTGCTGATTTTGTCGCTGAAACAGACGAAGATATGGCGCGCATCCAGGGTGGTTACACCGATTTTGATGTGGCTGTTGGAACCATGGACATGATGGGCAAGGTAGGTCGCTTGGGTCGTGTTTTGGGCCCCCGCAACCTAATGCCTAACCCCAAAGCCGGTACGGTCGTGCAGCCTGGCGATATCGCGCAGGCGATCGAGACTGCCAAGGCAGGTCGTGTTGAGTTCAGACTCGACAAGAGCGCCAACATTCACGTCCCCTTGGGCAAGGTTTCTTTCAGCGTCAGCGATCTCTATGAGAACATGGCAGCACTGACCAGCGCCGTGCGCAAGGCTCGCCCCAGCGGTGCCAAGGGCTCTTTCATTAAGCGTGTTACCCTGGCTTCGACGATGGGTCCTGGCGTCAAGGTTGATGTCAACTCCGCCATGAATATGGAGACCGAAGCGATCTAAGATCGTTTCGTCGTCCGGGTCACTGGACCTGGATAGAAGAATTAACAAGATAAAAATAATCCACGCCTGCCCCGTAGGGAAAAATACCTCACTTGATTGGGCGGCGTGGGATTGGTAAGACTTTCAGACAATAATTTGTCCTGAAGCTTGGATCATCCGGCGAGGAATGTGGTATACTTGTCGGGCTAAACAATAGAATAAGTCTCTAACCGGACGCTCTACTAAAGAAAGCTGGTGCCCTTAGGCTTAATACCCCGCCGAGGTGGAGAATCAAAGAAAATCCAAATTCCTTGGTCTCTTCTCGTTGGGTAAACGGGAAGAGATTTTTTAATACTAAGGAAGGAGGAAGTGTACATTGGCATTTACGAGACAAGAAAAAGAACAAATCGTTGATCAGTACCGTGAATGGATCGATAAAAGCAAAGCCGTTTACTATCTGAGCTACAACAAAATGACCATGCCCGTAATTAACGACGCGCGCGCCAAGCTGCGTGAATCAGAAAGCGAGATGCATGTGGTCAAAAATCGTCTTTTCACCCGTGTTTTGGAAGAAAAGGGATATCCTTTTGACCCCAAGACCTGGGAAGGTAATAAGGTCGTTGTGTTCGCGTTCGAAGACGCTCCCGGGGCTGCTAAAGCCTTGAACGAGATCACCAAGGGCAATGATGTTTTCGCTGTTGTTGGTGGTTATCTGGACGCCGCTCAGTTGGACGCGCGACAAGTCAAAGCGCTGGCAGATCTGCCGACCTTACCGGTCATGCGCGCGATGCTGTTGGGTACTATTTTGGCACCCGCCAGCCAGTTGGTTCGTACTTTGGCAGAGCCCGCCCGTGGTTTGGCTGCTGTCATTAAGGCAAATTCAGAAAAGCAGACGAATGCTGCTTAATAGGCTCGTTTCGAAACGAGAAAGATTATTAATATAGAAAGAATAAATAGGAGTAAAAAAATGGCTGATTTAGAAAAAATCGTTGAGGAACTGAGCAAATTGTCCGTGTTGGAAGCTGCTGACCTCGTCAAAATGTTGGAAGAAAAATGGGGCGTCTCCGCTGCCGCTCCCGTTGCCGCAGTTGCTGCTGGCCCCGCTGCCGCCGCAGTTGAGGAAGAAGTTGAAGAAAAGACCGAATTCGATGTGGTCCTCAAGAGTGCTGGCCCCAAGAAGATCGAAGTAATTAAAGTCATTCGCCAACTCACCAGCCTTGGTTTGGTTGATGCCAAGAATATGGCTGAAACCGCTGACGCCAAAGTCCTCGAAGCTGTTGGTAAAGACGTCGCCAACGACGCACTCGCAAAGCTCAAAGAAGCTGGCGCCGAAGTCGTTCTGGCATAGTCCAATCAAAAAGCCAAGCCCCCTCTCGCAGGGGGCTTTTTTCTTTAATCTTTACCTTAATTCCTGAGTTTCTCTCTTTTGCCAGAAACAGCGTTTTCTTCAATCGAGAATCCGTTTTTTGCAAACATGGGAAACTCAGGAATCATCAAAAGTAGCATAGAACCTTGTAATGAAGGCGGAGGCATTGATATGCATAGGTAGCGGACGGGGTCAAGCCCCGTCCGTACTGTTTGCTTATCTATAAAAGGCTTAGTTAAAGCAGAAACTTGATAACGTCAAGTACTAAAAGTAAGGATGGGGCTCGACCCCATCCGTGAGTGAGCCTAACAGAACTTTGTAACAAAGATGCAGGGTTTGATACACGTATATAACAGACTGGGATAGCATGAGTTCTACTGTTTTCCTCGATGAAATATTTATTTTTGGCAAATGTGGAAGACTCAAGTAAAGAGTTTACTTTTTTTATTAAAACATGAACAGTCCATAGAAAGGCAGTCATAATCGAACTGTGGTTTCTCTTTGGAGAAAAACGTATATTGGGCCAAAATTGCCCAATATGGAATCCTAAAAATAAGCTATTATTAATCCAATAGTGAAAGGATAATTATGAAACAAGGAATTAAGACCATAACCATTCTGTTGATCGCTGTTTTGCTTTTTACAGGCTGTAATATGCTCGCCAAACGGGTTCCCCCTGAACCTATCGCAACAGTGCAAACCGGGATTGAAGAGGTTAAACCAGAAATCGAGCAGCAAATCACGCAATTGGCTGCCACTCTCGAGAGCATGGCAACCCAATACGCCCCGACCATTGAAACTCTGGCAACCACGGTGCCGGCAACATTGGAGAGTTTTCTCCCTGAAAATGAAAGCAGCCTTTATACCGGTGAGATGAAGGTCATCGAGACGGAGGATTATCTTATCAAGCTGCCGGTGGCGCTCGCAGAGAACGCCTATTTCATGACTGAAGAGGAAAGTGAGGATTTTGGCTATTTTACTCCCAGTCACCGAACAATTCACTTTGAAGGTTATGCCATCTCTGAGCATTTTCACACGCCCAAGATCTACATTTTCCCAGTAGATGAATACAAAACGCTCAATCCTTTCGCGGAGGAAGAGATGAATTCCCTGGAGGAAATGCTTTCAGATCCAGATCGCGATTTGCAAAGTGAAGACTACCTGCCCTTTTTACCTCCTTTCAATGCCGCCCAGATCTTTCGTGTCCTGGTTGGCAGGCTTGAGTCTGAAAATGGGCGCGGGATCCGCTACCTGACCGAGTATGCTCAGGATTATGTCGCGATCACGAACGAGCACATTTTCTACACCTATCAGGGCTTTAGCGCGGACGGCAGGTATTATATCGCCGCGGTTCTACCGATTCACAGCTCGCTTTTGGAAGGCAACGAAAACGCTTTACCAGAGACGGTCGCTTCACAGGAAGGTTACGACAATATGGTCGCGAGAGAAGTGGAAAAGATCCTCGCTCAAAATGGCGGCTTGCTTACTCCTGCCATTGAGGCGCTCGACGCGATGATGATGTCGATAACGATCCTGAAATAATTTTTGCATTTGAGATAATTGAAAAGAAAGCCGGATTCTTACTTTGAATCTGGCTTTTTGTCTATCTGTTCTGTAAGCTTATAATTTCTGTGATAGGAAACACTAATCGCAGCTTAATTTGAGGAAGAATTCGCGCAGGATCGGGGCAAGAACTTCGGCATCCACAGAATGTGTTTGACCTTGTATCAGTTGAGCCTGGGCGTTGGGAATGACCTCAGCAAAAGCCTGCATGATGCCGGGAGAGGTCCTGAAGCTTTTATCGCCCGCCAGAATCAATACCGGTTGAGTGAGTTTCCTGGCATCTTTCCTGAGAAAGTAACGGTTTTCGGTTTGGATCAAGGCTTCGTGAGCGATGGTGGCAGCCATATCGATCAGGACCGGACCCTTTTCGCCGGAGAGGACATCGGCAATTTTGCTCTCGCCCATGCCGACAAAGCGCATAAAACTGGTCGTTACTGCCCGGTGATCTCCTTTTTTGACCTGACGCTTAATTTCTTCAATGCGTAGTTTGTTTTTGAGATCGTGCAGCCACCCTGTTGAAACTGGCGGTTCGTAAGCCGCGATTGCCTTCACTTGCTCAGGTAGTCGGAATGAGGCGAATAGTGCCAATGCTGCCCCGGCACTGTGACCGTAGAGGAAAGCTTTGCCGCCGTTGGCGTGAATGAGAGCCTGAAGATCATCAATTTCTTTACGGACGGTGTATGGCAGCTTGATCCCGCTATCGCCTCTGCCGCGTCGATCATAAGTGAGAACGGTGAAGTCATTGTGGAGCAGGGGGACGAGATCGGAGGGTGTCCCGAAGTTGCGTGTGTTGAGCGCGCCGGTGATGATGATCAGGAGGGGTCCGGAACCACTAAGTTCGTAGGCGATCTTTGTTCCATCAGAGGAGATTACAGTTTTCATTGCATGATTGTAAACGCAGATTCTGATGTTATTTAGCTTTGTAAAACACTTCTTATGTTCGAGAGTCTGAGATGGCGCGATTTTTCTTATAAAACTCCCAGTTTATGGTCGGGATAATTTGTCATGGATGCGTTAAATAAGAAAGCTGAGCCCGGAAGCAATGACTCAGCTTTCATTTCCCTAAATTTAAAATAAGTTACTGGTCTAATTGGCGGATGACCAGCAAAACTTTTCCCTGGATCTCAACGATATCGGGATTGTTGATGATGATAGGTTTCATGGATGGGTTGGCGGGTTGAAGGCGAACGCGACCGTTTTCGGCATAGAAGTATTTGAGCGTAGTCTCGTCGCGGTCATTCAGCCAGATCGCGACCATTTCGCCGTTGCGAGCCTGGTTGGTGCGGCGCATGATGACGATGTCACCATCGTTCACCATCGCGTCGATCATGGAGTCGCCCTGAACCTTGAGCGCGTAAAGATCGCCCAGGTTTTCATTTCGCGGCAGCAAACTGCGGGCGATATCGACCCCGGATTCCGGATCATAATAGCTGAAATCGGAAGCGGGCACAGGCATGGGCTCACCGGCAATGATGTTGCCAACCAAAGGGATGGAAACCAATTGTTCAACCACCCCATTAACGCCAGCTTTGAGGTTTTGGATCAGCTCGCCGGCGCTGTCTTTGAGCAAGTTGATCCCACGCGAAACGTTGCTTTCGCGTTCAATGTAGCCCATTTCTTCGAGTTGGTTGAGGTAATAGTTAACAAGCGAAGTTGAGCTGATCTGTGTTTGAGCGCCAATTTCACGAATGGAAGGAGGATAGCCCTTTTCTTCCTGCCATTCCTGGATGCAGTTCAGGATTTTTTCATGACGTTGACTCAAGTTTTTTCGTTTCCTTGCCATAATTCAACCTTTCCCCAGAATGCCATTTATGATGATGAATAATATCAGAACAAATGTTCACTGTCAAGGCGAACAGACCCCATCTTAAGGGTATAAAAATTGCAACTATAACCCTAAGGAGTTGGATATGAAAACGAGAATTCTATTATTATTAAGCTTAGCTTTGCTATTCCTTAACTTTAATTATTCGTCAATCGAAGCAAAAACAGAACCGAATGATGAGATGCTGGTCAATACTTCTGTGTCGGAATTCGGTTTGATCGAGAATGGTAGCCTCTGGCTTTTGACTGAATCCAGGCTATACATAACCAATAACAACGGCGAGTTGTGGAAAGACATTAGTCCTGAATATTCACAACCCATCGGCAGCGTACATTTCACCAACAAACAGCTTGGTTTCGTGCTTTACTTTAATCAAACTGAAACTCAAAAGGAATTGTTCCTGGTGAAAACGCTGGACGGCGGCAAAAGCTGGCAGCCTGTTGAATCGGGGCTGGAAAAATTGATCAATGAGAATTATCCGATGCCGTTTCAGCGCGTTCAAATGCATTGGTTCGACGAAAACCACGGCTTGCTCTTAATCAAAGAAGCCACCAGCGCAAATTTCAGCAAAGGCAGCCTGCTGG
Source organism: Anaerolineaceae bacterium (assembly GCA_050946715.1). Taxonomy (GTDB): domain Bacteria; phylum Chloroflexota; class Anaerolineae; order Anaerolineales; family Anaerolineaceae; genus Mesolinea. The sequence continues at coordinate 71,378 of JBMNVH010000001.1, forward strand.
TCACAAGGTCTGGCGGGATGAAATGGGAAGCCTATGAGATCCCTGTCGCTGATGGCCTTGAGGTTGTGGATAAAGATACGCTTTTGCTTTCCGACCCCTTTGAAGAGAGTATCAGTTATCGCAGCCTGGATGGTGGTAAAAGCTGGTTAGAGGTATTGACACAAGATTCTGAATTCCAACTCAAGGATCGTTTGGGTGGAACCCTTTCCTCCCTCCAAACTTTGGATCAGGAACAGGTCTGGGCAGTTTTTAGTGATGGAAACTGTGAATCTTTCTCTCAGGAAGATGGTTCATCAAAACTGGAATGTGAGCTCAGCTGGGCTTTGAGCCATAGCGTGGATGGCGGCGAAAGCTGGGAGAATATCCCCTTACCGGATGGTAAAACGCAGGTGGATAAGACCTTCTCTTTTAACACCATGCTTTTGGAGCAAAACGAAGAAAGTCTGAGTCAGGAAGAACTGCAAACCACCTGGTGGATCCGGACTTTTAAGGGCCACGCCTTTGATGCCTGTGAGATACCCAAGCTGGCAGAAATGCAGACCTGGTTTACTGCCAGTCCTTTCCGGGTGGTAAACCTTTACATCGGCGGTATTTCCAGAGCTTGTAGGAATTTGCCCCTAACGGCAAGTTATATCCATTCAATGTACAGACAAGGATGGCTTTTTATTCCTACCTGGGTTGGCCCTCAGGCGCCTTGCACAAATTTCCGAAACCGCTTTTCCTATAATGTTAATGAGGCTTACCAGCAAGGGGTGGACAATGCTAACCAGGCTGTTGCCAAGCTGAAAGAACTCTATCTGACGAATTCTGATGGTACCGGCAGCATCGTTTATTATGATCTGGAATACTTCCCTTATTCAAGTCAATGTTCAGCGGCGGCGCGTTCGTTTGTCAATGGATGGACCGCGCGATTACAGCAATTAGGAACCCGTTCCGGTCTTTACGCGACTTCCAGCAACCTAACGCAAAATACTTTTTGGAATATCGCAAATCCTCCTCATGCGGTTTGGATCGCGGAGTGGTACAGAACGCCAGGCTTTCGCCCGAATGAAACGGTTTGGGACCGAAGATATCTTTCCAATGATGTCTGGACCCATGATCAGCGGATTTTGCAGTATTCAGGCACTTTTACCGGCACATGGGGTGGGGTATCGATCAGTATCGATCCAAATGTCGCCGAAGGACCTGTAGCAGTTCCATCAGGGGTGGATTACATCCCACCTGAAACAAAGCTCTCTTTGGAAGGACAGGCTGGTTACGAAGGCTGGTATAAGAGCCCTGTAAAAGTGACTCTTACTGCGACTGATTTTTATACTGGGGTCAAGCAAATTTACTATAAGATATCTGATGATCCCTGGCTGCCATACAGCTCGCCTTTGACGATCAATCGCAACGGTGCCTCTCATATCTACTACCGGAGCCTTGATAATGCCGGCAACTGGGAAGATATTCAGGTCAAAACGATTAGAATTGACACTTTGCCGCCCGAGAACCCAAGCGTGATCTCAACAGGTTGTCAGGCTTATAGTGGCGTGCCACAGCCCTGGTGCAGTGACGCGAAATTCACCTGGAATGCTGCCACTGATGCCGGCGTTGGGCTTTCGCCCACGAATACTTATCAATACTATTGGGGCACTTCATATAATGGCACCGCGGAAACAACAACGGTGGAAACGCAGTTTGACCCTCCGGCTATTCCCGCTTATTCGCGATATTATTTCCGTCTGCGGGCACAGGACCGCAACGGAAACTGGAGTGCCTGGAAAACGATGTTCATTCTTCATTATGACCCATCGGTCAGGGAGATCATCTGGGCTCCGGTATTATTTAAAAAATAGGAATGAAAAGGCTTGAGATGACTCTCAACATTTCTTAGAATGACAAAAATCGCGCGTGGTCTCCCAGCCACGCGCGAAATTATATATTATAGTTAAATTAGAATTGACGGTTAACTAAGTCAATGGTTAACTATCTGCAAGCGCTGGATATCGTTTATAATCCATTGCTGTACCCACAAGGTTTCGTTTGAGGAGCAGATCGAATGAAAAAAATCAAAGCCTTTGTAAAGGAAATCGATTTCGGTTGGCGAACGATGCGTGATTTCGCCCTGATCATTCTGGGCAGCCTGGTGCAATCGCTGGCAATTCGCTATTTTCTGGTGCCTGCCAGGCTGGTCAGCGGCGGCGTTGCCGGTTTGTCGCAATTCTTCTACTATCTTTGGGGATGGCCCATTGGGATGGTCACTCTGTTGGCTAATATCCCTTTGTTTGTGCTGGGGTGGAAATATCTGGGCGGTCCGAGGTTTGCGATTCGGACGATCCTAACGGTTCTTTCCTACACGGTTATTACCGATCTCTTATTGCGCTTTACCGGCACAAGCCCTATTACCAACGATATTCTGCTCAACACGCTTTACGGCGGTATTTTGCTTGGGATCGGGTTGGGCCTGGTTTATATGGGTCGCGGAACCAGCGGTGGCACCGATATTATCGTACGCATTTTAGGTCAGCGCTATGGCATCTCACTCTCATTGGCGTATATGTTCACAGATTCCTTGCCTGTTATCCTGGCTGGTTTTTACTTTGGTTGGGACAAGGCTTTGTACGGGCTGATCATGATCTATCTGGGTGGGATGGCTGCCGATATGGTCACAGAGGGTACCGACATCATTCGTGAAGCGATGATCATTACTGATGAATCTCAGGCGGTGATCGATGCGATCAGCGCCCAGTTGGGCAGAGGGGCAACACTGCTGAAAGCCAAAGGAAGTTATACGCAAAAAGACCGTCCGGTCATCTTTTGTGTGGTTACTGCCGCTGAGGTGATACGGCTGAAAACGATCGTTCGCGACATTGACCCGAAGGCTTTTATGGTGGTCGGGCACGCGAACGAAGCTCTGGGTGAGGGTTTTAAGCCCTTGTCGGATAAGTGATCTGTGGAGGAGCGATGACAGAGATTCAGGCGATCATTGCGGATATCACCGCGCTTGAGGTGGACGCGATCGTCAATGCTGCAAATCGCAGCTTGTTGGGCGGTGGCGGGGTGGATGGCGCCATCCATCGCGCTGCCGGACCTGAGTTGTTGAGGGTTTGTCGGGGTTTGAATGGTTGTGAAACCGGTGAGGCGAAGATCACGCCGGGCTTCAAGCTGCCAGCGCGCCATGTGATCCACACGGTTGGGCCGATCTGGCGGGGTGGTTCTCGCGATGAGGCAAGATTATTGGCAGATTGTTACCGCAATAGTCTGAAAGTGGCTGCTCAAAATGATGTCAAAACGATTGCTTTTCCTTCGATCAGCACCGGTGTTTACAGATATCCAATTGAAGAAGCCGCAAGAATCGCTGTTGATACGGTGCGAGAGGTTTTATCGGAACTTGCGGGCATTGAAAAGGTGATCTTCTGCTGCTTTTCCCAATATGATCTGGAGATCTACCAACAGTATCTGGCAAAGGCTTAAGAATTAATGGGCTTGCCCAGTTTAAGCTCCATTTTTTGACGGAGGGCGTCGTCTGGGGTCTGCCCGTTGTAGGTATCCATAAAAACAGAAAGCATCATATTGCAATCGGCGGCTTCGTGGGCTATGTTTTCCTTGCGCAGTCGGTCGTTGTTGCGGATCCAACCGGGTTTGCGCGAAACGATCTCGTCAGCTTTCAAGCCTAATTGCATAAAGGATTTAAACAATTCCTGTTCCTCTTCGCTCAATTCAACCGGTCGAATGGCGAGATAGGCTTCGGCGAGTTCTCCAACTTCGGAAAGGTAAAAGAGCAGGGCGCTCTTTTGGTCGGGCCAGCCCAGACCGCGTTGATCGTAATAATCCTTGATGATTTCTATTTTCATGGTTTCTCCTAAGGGAATTTTACCCTATCAAAGCTAACTCGAATGTGTTCATATCGCTCAATACCGTCGTTATTCAATAGATGCTTATTCCATTGGCTTGTGATAAGATTAACTAACTGTTTTTATGATATTGAGGTGAGAATGACCGAAGTCCCTATTCAATGGATTGCCAATAAACACGCCCTGGAGAATCCAAGATCAAAACTGGCGAATGAGCTTTTCCCTGCCGGGTTAGCCCGCAAAGTGCGCCAGCTGCACAGTTCCATCCCCGGCTACCAGATGAGTCCGCTCAAGAGCCTGCCGCGCCTGGCAAAACGCATCGGCGTGGGTGGGATCTGGGTCAAGGATGAATCCGCCCGGCTCTCGCTCAACTCCTTCAAGGTTTTGGGCGGCGCGTACGCGATCTATCGCAAACTGCTTGAACGCGGCGGCTTCAGTGAGGATGACCTTTCTCTGCGCGATCTGTTGCAGCTGGATGGCGACCATCGTGAAAAACTGGGACATCCCGTCTTTGCCACTGCCACGGACGGCAACCACGGCACCGGCGTTGCCTGGGCGGCAAACAAAATGGGTTTTCCGGCTGTCATTTATGTTCACTCACTGACGACCAAAGACCGCATCCGTGGGATCGAACGCCAGGGCGGCAAGGTGGTCGTTGTTGACGGCAATTATGACGACGCCGTGCGCCAGGCAAGCATCGACGCCAAAGCCAACGGCTGGGAGGTGATCTCGGATACTGCCTGGGAGGGCTACGAAGAGGTGCCCAGGTGGATCATGCAGGGTTATGCCACCATGTTCTCCGAAGCTCAGGAGCAATTCTCCGGGCAGGGACTGAGCCGACCAACGCACCTGCTGGTGCAGGCGGGGGTGGGCTCGCTTGCGGCGGCTGCGATCGGTTTTTATTCGGTCTTGTTTGAGGATAATGTCCCTCTCTCCATGGTCGTTGAGCCTACCAAGGCGGCTTGCCTGTTCGAATCGATCAAAAGAGGCGACGGCAAACCGCATAGTGTCACCGGCGACCTGGATACCATTATGGCTGGTCTGGCATGCGGTGATCCCAACCCTCTCGCCTGGGAGACGCTTTACAACTGCGCTGATTACTTCGCGGTCTGCCCCGATTATGTGGCAGCCAAGGGCATGCGCGTCTATTCCACACCGCTTTATGGCGACCCCTTTATTGTCTCCGGCGAATCTGGCGCGGTGACGCTGGGCGCGCTGATGTACACGATGGAATATGAAGGCGCGCGCGAATTGCGCGAGGCGATGGGATTGAACGAGGAATCGCAGGTACTGCTGATCAATACCGAAGGAAACACATCGCCGGATGAATTCAGAAGCGTGGTTTGGGAAGGCAGCATGCCTGTTCCCGATGAATACAAAATGCACGCCCGCGAAAGCGAAGAGTAGGTAAAGTATTTATGTCCGTAATGGATTTCAAGCATTACGGACATTTTAATAATCACTTTAGGGATTTGATTTTACAGAGGTCGGCTTCTTCTTGGATGAAAGCTGGAGTGGGTTTTATGTCATTTCAACCACTTACTTTTCTGGTAGTCCGATCACGTAAATGATGCCGTTTGCCAGGAAAATCAAATTCTCACCGTTGGGTGTGAACAAAAAATCCAGAGAGCCTTCAGGCAGGTTGATCTGTTGCAATGGTTTACCTGTCTCAAGGTCCCAGACGCGCAACTGATATGTTTCCAACTCACTGTTACTAAAAATGGCAGCTAATAAATTAAGATCAGGTGAAAATCGAGCTTTGACTAATTTAGAGGTCGATTCAGGTAAGAATTCTGGAAATGTGTCGAGTGATAATTTGTCACCGCTTGCCAGGTTTAGAACTGTCAATTCTTTTCCGGTCTCACCTGCTCTCAATGGGACGTTCCGAGAGCTTCTTTGATAAAGTACCAATTCAAAATTCTGTGAAAACTCAACAGGCCGGAAACCAAAAAAGTGAGGATATTCATCGCATTCTTTCCAGGTCAAGGGGTCACAGATCGTCAGTTCAACGTCATTGAAAAAAGCGAGCTTGTCTCTTTCCTTACTAAAGTGAATATCCCATACAGCTAAAGGTCTCCAACGGTGTACCTCAGACGCGCTTTCAAGATCCCAGTAATGCCAAAGCTCATCTTCAAACGTGTCAAAAATTGCCGTCTTGAGATCACTTGAAAAAAGAACGTCACTGATAAATTTATTGTATTCAATCTTATATGTTTTTAATGTCTCTCCGTTGTTTATGTCCAGCACCTCAATAGTGTTTCTGCCAGTCCTTAAAAAGAGCTGATCGTTAAGCTCGTCTTCTGCGTAGTTGGCGTTACTAAAACCAGGGGTGTACGGTTTTCTGAATATTGTGTTGCCTGTTTCAAAATCGATAACGTAAAAGGATTCGTAAGTCTGTAGAAACAATTTATTTCCATCAGCGCTCAGTTTGATGTTATGCCATCCAAAAGTTTGAACCGGAACGCTCCAATCAAGAGAACAGTCGTCCAAATTCCAGATACCGATCTCCTGATTCCCTTTATGGTAAGCTGCCAGATACTGATTCGTTATTTTGAAAGGACCCCCGTAAACGTCGAGGGAAAAGCCCAGGTTTTCCTTGATCTGACATTGTTCCTTAAAATCCTGATCCAGGATTGTGAAGACCCGTTGGTCATCATGCTCGACCTGGCCAAGGATATAATCTGTTTGGTTAAGATGAAAGATTTTTTTAGGAAAGGTTCTAAGCAGCTCTTCACTTGGGAAGGATAATGCTCTGGTATTGTCCCTTGAAGAAAAAGGTTGGTCCACAATATAAGAAAAATCATGGCTAACGCTAAAGAGATTTCCCTCCAGATCTTTTGGTTGGAAAAAGATAAGTTCTTCTCCTGTGTTAATATCCACCTTGATGGCTGTATAAGGTGTGTACCAATCGGTGGGATTTGGAATTCTACCGACAAAAACTACATTGCCATCGTCGGTAAAGAAATGATAATACAGGGATGATTGCGAACAAAATAGTTGATCATATAGTACTATATCACTTTGAATATCTATCAAGCTAATACTAATGCTTGGACCATCACAACGAGGCTCAATGCTAGAGGTGTAAATCACGAGATGTTTGCTGTCGGGACTGAACTCTATCCTGAAGGGAGGAAGTTTATAGCGGAGTTTATCCGGTAGAAGAATTGTTTTCTCGTTACTTTGAGTTTGGGAAAGAAGAATTCGCGAGTTAGCGATGACAAAATACTTTCCATCCGGGCTGTAAGCGACATTTGCTGTCGTATCGTCATTTCGAAATGCCCAACTGTATTTTCCATAATCGTATGGCTGGCTTTTCCCGGTTGCGCGGTCGTAGATGAAGACCCCAGCTGCGTTACTGTATGCAAGCTCATCGTTTGAAGGAGAAAGGGCAAAGTCTCGCACGGGATTCATCCCCATTGTTTTCAATAGCTGCCATTGGTTGACATTGTCAGAGCTCAGTTTGCGGTCAGTGGCTTCGTCCAACAGAGGTTCGGTCAATGAAAGGGGTGTTGATATCGGTGCCTCAGGAGTTGATGTTTCCTGGCTGGGCAATGCATCCGAAAACGTTTCGCTTGTTTTAGTGCTTGCTTCAGACAGACCCGGTTCATTCGCGGCGGGAGCGTAGCAGCCGGCAATGGTGAACAGGATCAGGAAAAAGGTGATCAATTTTGTGATTTTTTTCATCATTCTCCTTTCTCAAACAGAGATCGAAAAGATGGAAAGCTTCTTAATTATACTTCCCCGTAAGAAGTCCATATTTACCTCAGGTCAAATTCATCTAATTAAAGATGATTTTTATTAGCATCAAGCGTATTTACGAACATTAGATCAATCTTTTTAGCCAGGCCAAAGAAAAAATGGCTATAAAAATCAAAACTTTAATTAGTAAACGGTCATTGCGAGCCCCGTCAGGGGCGCCTGTGCCTGTCAAGGTATGGCAATCTGCAGTTAATCATTTTTCCATTCCATTCTTGGGCAACAAAAGCTTTAAGGCAGATCGCCACGTCGCCCTAAAGGGCTCCTCGCGATGACAACCTGGCAACAACACAGTATGTACCATATTTAACACAGTCAAATAGGTTACATACCTATAAAGCTTCTCTGAAGCTTTATTTAAGCAATTTAGATGCAATTGCCCTGATATTTCCCTGTCTGATATCGTGAGTGGCGGCTTGCGCGTAGTAGTGTATGGTTTCCTTTCCAAATTATACATATATCCTCAAGTCTTGGTATCATTAGCGCTCAATGGAAAACTCAAATCAAAAGAAAACAAACGAAGAAAAACTGTATCAGGGAAAAGGTCAGATCCCTGAATATCTGCGGCATCTCCTGCATACCTGCACGCATGACCATCTTTCCAACCCACGTCCGAAACTGGGTGAGGTGGTGACGGTCAGGCTGGAGTTCCCTTCGCAAGGCAAGCCCGAGCAGGTGGTATTGCGTACGATCCCGAACGGCGAACAGCAGCTAAGCGCTTTGAAAAAAGTGACGGAAACGGATTCGAAGCAGGTTTGGGAAGGACAGCTGAAAATAAATGAGCCGAAGGTGTCTTACCGCTTCGCCATCCAGGATCAGGGGCGGATCTGGTGGTATAACGCTGCCGGGCTTCAAAGATGTGTCCCTTTGGGCTTGTTCGACTTCAAGCTCCTGGCAGATGTGCCCGAGATCCCCTGGCTGCAAAGCAGTGTTTTTTATCAGATCTTTCCTGACCGCTTCGCCAATGGCGATCCGTCCAACGATCCGATAAACGAAGAGCTGGATATCTATCCCGGCGTCACCCGCAGCACTTATCCCTGGGGGGAACGCGCGGATAAAAGCAAAAGCCGTATGCATTTTCCTTTTTATGGCGGCGACCTGGTCGGCATCGAGCAAAAGCTGCCCTATCTGCAGGATCTGGGCGTGAACGCGCTTTATCTCAACCCGATCTTTACCGCTTTTACCGACCACCGCTACGATGTGGCTGATTTTCGCAATGTTGATCCGGTTTTGGGCGGCAATGATGCGCTGATCTCGCTTTCGAAGGCATTAAAAGCGAAGAATATGCGCTATATCCTCGATATTGTCCCCAATCACTGCGGTGCCGGGCATCCCTGGTTCCGCGAAGCCTATAAGGATCCTGAAAGTCCGAAACGGGGCGCTTTCTACTTTGATGAGCAGAATAATTACGCCTCCTGGATGGGTTTTGGAAGTCTGCCCAAGCTCAATTATCGCAACGCCGAGCTGTGCGAAAAAATGTTCGGGAGCGAAACGAGCGTTTTCGCTCATTGGCTGAAGCCGCCTTATCATGCTGACGGCTGGCGCGTGGATGTGGGCAACATGCTGGGGCGCCACGATGCCGACCAACTGGACGGCGAAGTCCTACCGGCGATCCGTCGGGCTGTTAAGGGTGCCTCGGCTGAGAGTTATTTGATTGGCGAGAACTTTTTTGAGGCGATCGGGCAGTTGCAGGGCGATATCTGGGACGGCGTGATGAACTATGCCGGATTCAGTGATCCATTTTTGCATTGGCTCAAGCCTTACCGCCACAGCGCGCTGAGATGTGAGGAAGTTTTGGAATCCAGCCTGCCGGATGATACGGACAACCTGATCCAAAGCTGGGAGACGAATCTGGCTGCGATCCCATACGCGCTGACGCTGCAGCAATTCAATCTGCTTGGCAGCCACGACACCGCGCGCATCGCAACGATCCTCGAAGGCGATCAGGCTTTGATCAAACTGGCTGCCATGGTGCAGTTCGCTTTCCCGGGCGTGCCCTGTGTTTATTATGGCGATGAGATCGGTTTGCGGAATGAGGAAGGTTTTGCTCAGCGCAACTGCTTCCCCTGGGATGAGAGCCGATGGGATCAGGACCTGCGCGCTTTTTATCAGCGTTTGATCGGGCTGCGAAAGTCGAGTCCAATCCTGGCTTATGGCAGTTTTAGAGTTTTATATTGGGATGAGTTTGGATTTGTGTTTGAGCGGGCTTTGGCCGGTGAGCGTATATTGCTGAGCGCCAACCGCGAGGCAAGACCATATGATGTTTTGATCGATTTTGCCAGGCTTGAAGGCGAACGGGATCATGCCTTTGAAGGCTTCTTTAGCGGCGAAAGGTTTGAAGTTAAGGCTGGTCAGCTGCGGCTGCCTGCCCGAGACAAAGGCGCTGAGTTCTGGATTGAATAGAACTGATGTAGGCCGGGAAAAAGGAAGGCGCGCATTCCGCGCACCTCCATTAATCCGATGTTTTCACCTTTGCGTAATTGGTTCTGGATAAAATTTACCATTGGACGTCGGATTGGATGTGGCGCGCAGACCGCGCGCCACATCCAATCACGACCTACCCGAACGCACAACTTACCTGAACTATGAACAGATATAGACATAGTCTCGAATGTCATGAGAAAATTGCAAATCTGATAATGGGCGTAGGTCGAGATCGAAATGGAACGCGAGACGCGTTCTATTTCGATCCGACGTCCAACAAATAAGCATAATCAATCAAAAGCTTATTAAACAAACGATTTTATTTATCAACATGCTATGCTTGTTCGACATAAATTCGAATACGCTATTTTTTATCTCGGAAAAATCTCGAAATTGGACGTCGGATTGGATGCGGTGCGCAGACCGCGCGCCACATCCAATCTCTCTCTCAAACACTCGACCTACCAGAACATTGAGCGGCGGAAAATGAGTGTTGAAGAAGTAGATAACGAACGCTCCGATTCGCTTATAATCAAGCTATGAACAGTTTGAAGGACGGTTCAAGAAGACTTGCATCCAGACTGATCGGGCGGGTCAATGGCACGCGCGATCTTTTTCGCAGCATTTACCTTAAGCTCAATAAGGCAACTGGCGGATCACTGGGAATTTTGCGCCATACCTTCACGAATTTCTCGATGATGCGCGGACCCGAAGCGGCAGCAAGCTTGTCCTATTACGCCCTTTTCTCAATTTTTCCTGCCACCTTAGCGATCGTGTCGATCGGCTCGTTGTTTTTGGAGCGAGAAGTCGTGCGGCAAAAACTTCTCGAAGCAATTCTACGATTATTACCGGTCTCGGCGGATTTCATCAACAACCTCATCTCGGGTGTACTTGACAGGCGTGGGGCTTTTACGGTCGTGGCGCTCCTTTCCCTGGTTTGGTCCGCCAGCAATGTTTTTGACAAGATCATTGTCAATGTCAATCGTGCCTTCCCCAAGGGGCGCAACCCCGGATTTTTGCAGAGCCGGGCAATGGCTTTGCTGATCATTTTGGTGCTGGTGGTGCTTTTTTTGGGCTCCCTGATGATCGACACAGTTCGGGGCTTCTTCGCGATCGACAAAATTCATCTTGGGAGTGTTTACCTGACAGAAACCGCCCTCTACGATTGGTTACGCCTGCTCGTTCCTATTGTAATTAAATTTTTGCTTTTCTTGTCTATATACAGCTGGATCCCCCGCAATACAAGCATTCGCTTTCGTGCTAAATTGATAGGCGCTGTTGTGGCGGCAGGTCTTTGGGATCTGGCAACAAGGGCGCTCACCTGGGCACTTTCTAATGGCTTTACGAATTTTGAACCGGTTTATGGCTCGCTCTCTTCGATCATCGCTCTGATGACATGGATGTATCTCAGCGGTTACATCGTATTCTGGGGTGCGCATCTGGTTCATGCTATAAATTACCATTTTACAACGCTAAAGGCAGTTGAAGAGGCGACTGAAATCCAGACTGATACCGAGGAGGAAGTCAGCGATGATTGATCTGTCGATATTGATCCTCACGCTTAATTCAAAAAGCTATTTAAGGGACTGTTTGAATTCGATCAGGGAATTTCCGCCTGCCACGAGTTACGAAATCTGGGTGGCTGATAATGGTTCGAATGACGGCACGCTTGAGATGCTGGAAGCGCAATATCCGGAAGTGCGGATCATCCGCAATGAGTCGAATCTGGGTTTTACCAAGCCGACCAATCAGCTCTTAAATGCTGCCGGTGGGGAATTCTTGTTGCTCCTTAATCCGGATACAGTGCTGATCGAAGACTGCTTCAACCCGCAATTAGATTATCTGAAAGAAAACCCACAGGTTGGTATCAGCATCCCGAAGGTTTTGAATAAGGATGGAACATTCCAAAAACAATGTCGGCGTGGTGAAGCGCGTCCCCTGGAAGTGATCGGTTATATCCTTGGGTTGGGTAAGATTTTTCCGAATAACAGAGAGCTGAATGGGTATCTGCAGTCCTGGCTTCCCGAAGATGAGGTGGCGGAGGTGAAGGCGGTCTCGGGTTCGTGCATGTTTATCCGGCGAAAGACCTGGGAAGAGGTTGGACCCTTCGATGAGCGCTTTTTTGCCTATCAGGAGGACAGCGATTATTGCAAGCGGGCGCGGGAAGCTGGATGGAAGGTGATGTATGTGCCCTTGAGCCGGATCATTCATTATGGCGGTAAGGGCGGCTCGGGGTCGCAACCCTGGAAGAAAATTAAACACTGGCATTTGTCATATTTTAATTATTATCGCAAGCACTTCGCGAAAGAACATTGCGGCTTGTTTAATTTAATTTTTTATGGAATGATGCTTGGGAAATATGGGCTGGCATTGATCCTGAATGTCTTTAAGATGATCTTTGGATGGGTGAAAGCTCCGTTCAAACAAAAGAAGTAATTGGATTTTTCGATTGTTGGGGAAGCGTCGCTTTCATAACCCTTACGGGCACTTTGTTTCGACCTACGGCTAGATGTAGGCCGGATCGCGTAGTTCGATCCGGCGTGTTTTGCGTTGATCTCTTTTGCCGGATTCTGTAGTTGAAATCCGGCCTACTTTCTTAAATGTCGGGTTGGAAAGCGCAACCCGACCTACGGCTGGCTGTTTCTATCTACCTTTGATTGTAGATGAAGTGTTGTTTATCTGAAATTATGTCGAATTGAAAAGGTCAGCAGAAGAGCCGACCTTTTCAATTTCTCTACGTGTATATTGTTTCGACCAAGGCTTTATCTGCTCAACCTAAGGATCGCGGCGGCAGCGGCTGGGGTGATGTCACGATGCTCCCCGCGGGTAAACTTTTCGTCTTCCAGCTGTTTTTGCATCTCTTCGGCGACCTTATCCGGGTCGAGTCCGTAGGCTGTCAGCTTGGTTGGCATGCCCAGACTGTGGAAGAAAGCGCTCAAAGCCTCGATGGTTTTGTCGATCTGTTCGGCAGGATCCTTGGAGTTTTGTCCCAGAACGCGAGAGCCGTACTGCAGAAGTTTGTCCTGTTTTTGTTCACGCTTGTACCATAAGAGCCATGGCAGTACGACCGCCAGGGATTCAGCATGATCGAGCCCGTAAAGGACGGTCAGAGCGTGACCGATGCCGTGGGTGGACCAATCCTGAGGCACACCCATACCGATCAGACCGTTGAGCGCGTTAGTGCAAACCCACATGTAATTGGCGCGTGCGGTATAGTCGGGTGGGTCCATCTTGAGCACTGCCGGGGCGATATCATGGATGGTCATCAAAAGCGCTTCCGATTGTCGGTCCTGCATCGTACCGCCAACCGGATAGGTCAGGTACTGTTCAAGGACATGAATGTAGGCATCGACCAGACCATTTCGAACTTGCTTCTGCGGTAAAGAGTAAGTCGTTTTGGGATCCAGGATGGAAAACTTTGGGAATATCTTGTCGCTGGTAAAGGATTTTTTGCGCCCCTTTTCGCGATAGGAGATAACGCCTTTGTTGTTCATTTCGCTGCTGGTCGCTGGCAGTGTGAGCACGGTGCCAACAGGCAAAACCTCTTTGAGACCGGGTCCCAGACCCTGCCCGACAATGTCCCAGGGATCTTCGCCCTGATAAAGCGCAGCCGCGGCGACGAATTTTGTACCGTCAATGACCGAGCCGCCACCGACCGCCAGAAGAAAATCAATCTGATTTTCCCTGACCAATTGGACAGCTTTCATCAAGGTTGTGTATTCGGGGTTGGGCTCTATGCCGCCAAACTCGAAGAGCTCGTGCTCGCGTAAAGCGTCAGTGACCTGTTGATAAACCCCGTTTTTCTTGATCGAACCGCCTCCGTAAAGCATCAGGACACGGGACTGAATGGGGATCAATTCCTGTAATTTGGCAATGCTGCCTTCACCAAAGATGATCCTGGTTGGATTGTAAAATTGGAAATTGTTCATTTTCAGACTCCTCCAACGGTATTTTGTTGATATAGATCAATGATATCAAATTATATTAAAGGAAGATGATTTTTTGCAGCTGGTCTGGAGTGATAGTGAACGTGTACTGCCTGTAGAAAAGCGATCTCGGCGATCAGGCGTTTTTCAACCTCATCGGCGATGCTGTCACCTTCATTAACGCTGATGTCACCATCGACCAGGATGCTCATATTGATCACCAGGTATTGGCCAAAGCGATGAGCCTGAACCTCTTCGATGCCCTCCAGACCTGGTAAGCCGTCAAGAATTTCGCGAATCTTTTTATCCAATTCTTTCCCAGGGACTGTGTCCATGAGGATATCGGTTGAGTCCTGCAGGATCGAGATTCCCGACATCAGGAAGAAAACCGCCACAACCGCGCCTGCCAGGGGGTCTGCCCAGGCATAGCCCAGCTTCGCGAAGAGCGTTCCGATGACAACCGCGGTGGCTGAGAGGATGTCATTACGATGATCAAGCGCGACAGCTTTGACGGTGGGATTGTTGGTTTTTTTGCCAAGGATACGGGTGTAAAAGAAGAGAAAACCTTTCAGGGCTACCGTGAAGATGGCAACGTAAAGCGCAAGCGTGCCCGACGCCGCCACTTCGGAGCGCCCCTGAAGCAGATCTACCAATGATTGAATTGAATTCCAGAAAATGGTGAAGGCAGCCGTAATAATGAAAGCGCCAACCACCAGGGCTCCCACACTTTCGTATTGGGAATGACCGTAGGGGTGATCCTCATCGGCAGGTTTGCGGGAAGCCCGGACAAAAAACGAAACCGCCAGGTTGTAAACCACGTCAGACGAGGAGTTGATCCCATCCGCCAGGAGGGCGGAGGAATGAGCGAAAATGCCTACGATCGTTTTGAGCAGCGCCAGGATCATGTTGGCTGCCAGCGCGAGTGTGATGGCGCGTCCACTCAGCTTTGAGCGTTCGTCATGACCGGTGATCACACCATTTTCAGTAAGTTGGTATTCTTCGGTCATCGATCAATTCCAACGGCTTTCCTCACGCGGGCTAATACCGGACGACCGATTTCGCGAGCCTTCTCGGCACCGGAGGCTAATAACTGGTCAACTTCGTGCTTGTTTTCCATCAGATAGTTGAAACGCTCGCGCGCAGGTTTGAAGGTCTCGAGCATGTTCTCAAAAAGCTCTTGTTTGAGTTGCCCATAAGCCAAACCACCCTGCAAGTAGAGCTGGCGAACTTCCTCAACCCGTTCTGGGGTGCCAAAATGCTGAAAGATCTGGAAGAGGTTACAGGTATCGGGATCTTTGGGGTCTTCCGGAGGGATGCTATCGGTGACAATGCGCATCACCTGCTTGCGCAGGGCTTTTTCATCAGCAAATATGGGCAAAGTGTTGTTATAGCTCTTGCTCATTTTGCGCCCGTCAATGCCAGGAACGTCTTTTTGGTTTTCCGCGTAGATGCCTTCAGGAATCTTGAGCGTTTTGCCGTATATTCGGTTCAGGTTCTCAGCGATATCGCGGGTGATCTCGACATGCTGTTTTTGATCCAGTCCAACGGGGACGACATCCGAATTGTAAAGCAGGATATCGGCTGCCATCAAAATCGGGTAGGTGTAAAGCCCCATGTTCACCCCAAAATCAGGGTCATTGCCCGCTTCGGCGTTCTTGTCGAGCATGGCTTTGTAGGCGTGGGCGCGATTCATCAGACCTTTCGGGGTGACAGCGGAAAGGATGGTGGTCAGCTCGGGAATTTCATGGACGTCCGACTGACGGAAGAAGATCGCTTTCTCGGTGTCAAGCCCAAAGGCGATCCAGGCTGCTGCCACTTCGTAGATTTGTCGCTGCAATTCTTTTGGAGAGAAATTGCTGTTGAGCGCGTGCAGGTCCGCGACGAAGTAGACGCCAAAATATTGCTCGGTCAGAGCGATGGCGGGCTTGATCGCGCCGAAATAGTTGCCGATATGGATGTTGCCGGTAGGTTTGATGCCAGTTAAAGAGATCTTCATGATATTTACTCCTGTTTGTATGAGCCTTGATTATACGCTATTCGCGGGCAGATGGCATGAAAAGGGGTGAGACAAACATTGGATGTAGGCCGGATTTTGTAGTTGAAATCCAGCATGGGTGGAAAGTACAAAGCCAAGTAGTAGGTCGCGATTGACAGAGCTGTGCAATTTGCGCAGCTCTGTCAATCCGACGCCCGACCGACCCGAAGTGAACTATCTTTCTTGACATAAAGGGCGTGAACAGCCTGCATCAAACTCTGTAAAAAGCTAATTGATGTATATTGCCAAGTTTTTCATTATCTTTCAGTTAGAATTTAATCATCAAACCTTGAGGTTAGGATATGCATATTTTTGAGGATCCAGCATTATTTAAAACAGTGGGCGTAATAGGTGTCATGTTTGGCATTCTTGGTGTTTTGATCCCGAGCTTTGCCTATCGCGGCAGAAAAGGCGAAAGATATTCCTTTCTTAATCACTATATTTCTGAGCTGGGAGAAGTTGGGGTTTCCCGTCTGGCATGGGTCTTCAACCTTGGAATGATCGTTTGCGGCATCTGCATCGTGATCGCCAGCCTTTCTTTGGGCATATTATTGCCAGGGTTTTGGGCAAAAGCAGGTCTGGTATTAGGCGTAATTACAGGTTCCGCTCTATCGATGGTCGGAGTTTTCCCTATGGATAATTACAAGAGACATGTACAGGCAGCGGTCACCTTTTTTAGAGCTGGTTTTTTGATGGTGATCGCTTTTTCGTTGGCATTTGCTTTACAAAAGGGCGATGTTTTGGTCGCCTCACGTTGGCTGGGACTGGCAGGGCTTTTTCCGATCCTGGCTTTTGGCATCTTTTTAGGTTTGATGTGGACGGTCAGAGACGTTGGTTACGATGTTCTTTCCGCTCCCGATCTGGAGCGACCGCGCGTTTGGAAATTTGCTATCTCGGAGTGGTCGATTTACTTCGCGATGATCTTCTGGATCCTTGTGATTGCTTTGGGAATTGCTTAGCTTGCCCATAATTAAAAAGCTCTGTACGTCGGGTTGAAGGACGCAACCCGACCTACCCGACTTAGTTTTCTTCCAAATAAAAAGGTGTTTGGAAGAAGAGGTGTTGACAAGCTTTTTTAGATTTTAAAATAACGATTAAAATATGCTCATGAAAAGCAATCAAATTGATATAAACAACCTATCAGAACCAAAGCCAAGCGAAGAGAAGCTTGAGCAAAAACCAAAGCGCCGAAAAAATGATTCGCCGCCCTGGGGATGGGGCACAAAGCTGATCGTTGGTCTTCTGCTCGTCGTGGGCGCGCTGGCTTTAGTGATCCGATTTAAGCAATATTTCATTCTGCTGTTAACAGCCTTCTTAATAGCGTTTTTATTACACCCGATCTGCAACTTCCTTCATAAAAAGGTGCGAATAAATTGGCGTTTATCGGTTGTGATCGTTTACCTGCTTTGCGCCAGTTTGATCATTTGGGGAATTGTTGCCGGCGGCGCTCAGTTGGCAACTCAGGTTCAGTCGCTTTTCCAAACAATCCTTAATAATGTTGACAACATCACTGCTTTTCTTGAAAAGTGGTCTCAGCAAAAGATCGTCCTGGGACCCTTTCAGTTCACAACTCCGAATCTGGATTTTGAATCGCTTGGTGAGCTGATCTCAGCCTCTTTGCAACCTATTGTCAGTCAGGCTGGAAATGTCGCCACCATGGTGGTCGGCAAAGTTGGCAGTTTTTTGTTCAACATTGGAATCACCTTCATGGTCTCATTTTTCCTAATCTCTGAATCAGAAGGCGCCAAGCGCAAAATATTCAGCTTCAATATTCCGGGCTATGAGAAGGATTTTCGCCGTTTAGGTCAGGAAGTTTCCAAGATCTTCAATGCTTTTATTCGTGGCGAGTTCACCGTTGTTACGATAGCGATCATCATTTACTCAGTCTATCTGGGCATTATGGGTCTGCCATACTTCTTTATTCTGGCAGTTATCGCCGGTTTGGGTCGTTTCATCCCTTATCTCGGCGCGGCGATCGGCTGGATCGGTTTTTTTGTTGGTGCCTTATTACAGGACCCAACACCTTTTGGTCTGACCAAAATTGTCTACGCCATTCTAATCGTTGGTGTGGCTTTAGCGATCGATGTCATGCTTGATCATATTCTCATGCCAAAGGTGATGGGTCAGTCGCTGGAGGTTCATCCGGCTGGGATCATGATCTCGGCTTTGGTTGGAGCGCAGATCCTGGGAATTCTCGGTGTCATTTTGGCGGCTCCGGTCTTTGCCATGCTCAAATTACTTTTACGATACAGCACGCGCAAGCTGTTTGACCTGGATCCCTGGGCTGAAATGCAGTATTACCAAAAGCCAGAGGAGCCAGCGTTGGTCAAAGGCGTGCGCAAGGTTTGGTCGAAGATTGCGACCTGGTTGGAGAAGCCAATTAATAGTATTCGAACCTGGTTTAAGAAGACATTCAAGCGTTTTTATCCGCCTGATGAGGGTCAGAGCGTGTAATTTTGCAGCAATTCTCAGCACAACGAGGCAATATTGCCTGCGGTCGGGAGACCATGAGCGAACGCATGTCAGGGATAAAATTTGAATTGCTGATAATTTTGCTTGCATCCTGTCGAAGGGCGTGAGATAATCAAACTAATAATTATGGAGGAACCTAATGGAAGATCAAGAACCTATCACCACTACAATTGCAGAAACTGAAAACTATCTGGCATGGAAGGCTGAAGAACCGGATGGCGAAACTACTTATCATCTGGAACTGAACAATGTGACCCTGCATTTCTTCACCGAAGAATGGCAGGAATTCCTCAAGCTGACCGAGATCATTGTTGACGAAGAGCTTTAGTTCCAGGAAGCAATGAAAACAAACAGCCTGCAAAAAGCAGGCTGTTCGTTTAAAAGCACTTGATTATTAATAGCTTAAATATCTCTTAACTTCATCCAGTTTAGTTTTCTGGTATGTTTGAAGCCAAGTTTTAGAAAGCTCTCTTCAGCACGGTTTTCGGGATATTCGATCTTTATTGAACGCTGACGCCATTCGTTTTGTAAGAAATTAGCCAGAAGTAAATAAGCATGCTCGTTTTCCAGCGGGTCTTCGGGCAGTGCCAGCCAGAGGTGGTCATTGCGCGGCAAGCCCTGCTGCCAGGTGAGGACGCCCAGCAGCTCCCCGTTTTTACGCAAAGAAAAATGACTTAGGCGGCTTGGATCATCCCAATTTAAGAAGCCAGGAAAAGTTGGTGAAAAAGCGGAAAAATTCACAGTCGCGTACCAACGCGTATCCGATGGATAAGATCCGTGCAGCCATTGTTTGTGTTTGCCCCATTCCCAAAACCTCCGATTAAGAACCTGATAGCCCTGTGGAGGGTCAAAATATTCAGGGAGATCAGCACGTCCATCTTCGATCGCCCAGGTGCTGACCTTGCGGACAAGGTCGAAGCCCAGTCTTTGGTACATTTTTTGGGCGGCATGATTTTCGTTGCTGACCTGGAGCCAGACCTGCCAGGCACGTTTGGCTTTGGCAAAACGAAGTGCCTGTTGGGTGAGGGCACTGGCGATCCCAAGCCCGCGAAATTTGGGTTTAACGGCTACATTGGCTATCAGGGCAATGTGACGCAGGCGGTCCAGAAAAGAAATTATGGTGATATTGCCTACGATCTGTCCATCAATAAGCCAAACGTAGCCTGGGTGACTGCCAGGGCTTGGCGAATACCAGAGATCTTCACGGGCATGGCGGGCGTTATCGCGCATTTGCCTGAGCACGTTCATGCCTTCCGAGTCGTTGTGGAGGGTGAAGCTGTCAGCAATGAGATCGACAACCACATCGGTGTCTGTTGCTGGATTGAAGCCACGAATGGAACCTGGGGGTTTGGGAAATGGAGCGACCATAGGTGCTTATTTTAACCGAGAATGGTTAAAATAAACCAGCTCCTGATGGAGCTGGGGTCTGGGTTATTTTTAATCGAAATCAGGGGTAGAAGATCGCGGTCTTCGGGCACGGTAAACGATTCGCCCGCGATCCAGGTCGTAAGGCGACATTTCGACCCGCACCGCGTCCCCCAGCAGAATGCGAATGTAATAACGACGCATTCGACCGGACAGATAGGCGATAACCTCATGCCCGTTATCGAGCCTGACGCGGAATTGTGTTCCGGGCAGGGCTTCAATGATAGTACCGTCTACAACAATCTTCTCTTCTTCTTTAGCCATAAAACCTCACTAACTGGCTGCTAATTGAAGGGCTTCCGGAAAGAACGTCGAACAGCCTTCTTTTTATCCATGCGTCGTTGTTCGCTTTTTGAGACGAACCATCGTTTACGCCGCACATTGGAGAGCACGCCACTCTTTACCACTTTCTTGCGAAAGCGCTTGAGCAGGGAATCCTGCGATTCATTTTGTCTTAAAGTTACACTTGTCATTGCTATTCACCTCCTTTCCAGGTAACAACCAGCATGCAATTGCACGCAACAAAATATTATACACGGCTTTCCAGAAGATTCATAGGGTGCAAAATGAGGAAATTTTGTCTATACATAAATGATTTGTCGCTAAGCGCGATCTTCAGGCGGGTAAATGAATATGTTGCCTTGTCTCAGAGATATCATTAATAACCCAGGATTGTCTGATACCTCAGGGTAATTGTGTTTAATAAGATGTTGTTTATAGTAACATCAAGTGTATATATGAAAATATTCTTATCTTTTTAGCCAAGCTTGGGGAGAAATGGCTGCAATAATTTCATAAGCTCTAAGATGTTTGTCAAATCGTGCCCTTTGGGTACCTGTGCCCGTAAGGGTATTGCGAGCCCCTTCAGGGGCGCCTGTGCCTGTCAAGGTATGGCAATTTGCAGTTAATAATTTTCCCATTCCATTTTGTATAGCAAGAGCTCTAAGGCAGATCGCACATACCCTTTCGGGCACAGGCGTCGCCCTAAAGGGCTCCTCGCGATGACAGTAAGGCATCAGCACCACATATAACATATTTACCGCAGCGAAATAGTCATATAACATGCCTAATACTTATAAAAGAATCTTTATTTAGGTAGTATAGATGCTATTGTCCTGTTGGATACCTTATGACGTTTTGAAGATCAGTAATAAAACCCCTCGCGGCGAACTAGTTTCACAAACTCAAAGATCGGTTTTCGTTCAATATCAAATGGGAAGTAAAAGGCGAACTTGATCTCCCTGTCATCAGAAGCACGGATGTTCTCTTTCATCTCTTCCAATGTTTGACCCGCATCACGGTAGCTCACGCGATAGTACTTTACGCTGTATGCCTCAAAATCATATTGCGCAAATTTCTCAAAAGAATATGTCAGCGCTACAGTTCGTTTTAGTTTTGTGAAAACGGTAATTTGATCAAAATGGATCTCAATATCACAGAAACCTTTCACACTAACGATCGGGACGGGGTAAGAGGCTTCTTCCCATTTTCCAGCCTCGTTCTTGTGATATTGTCCGCTGTACCAACCGGACTCCAACTCAAATATCCTGTGAAACAAAGCACCAATAATATCAAATGTTTTAGAATCCAGGCGCTCGTAAATCTTGTTAAGTTGTTTTATCTTTTTTTTGTCCACGAAAACACTCTCCTTGTCCTTTCTACAATTATAGGGTCAATATTTATTTATTACCATTCTTTCTGTTGTGGAATGAAGTTCTGATGCGCATTTTCGTTTGGAAAAAGAAAGCTCAGGGCGGGTGGGGAATAAGGGAATGGTAGCGCAAAAATACGAGTTGATTAATAACAGAAAGTTTAAGAACAAAGGTTTAATAATTGTTGACGATTGAAAAAAAGCCTGCTATTATCATTAATTAATCATGGCTCCTAAAACTAAGAGTAATTGGTTCAAACGCCTGATGCTGCGGCTAAAGCATGAATTCCAATGGCTGGCACCCGGAACAGGCTATAAACGCTGGCTGGTTCTCTCAATTATCGGCGCAATGTTGTTAGGTTTGGGTCTGGCTGTGGTCATTCTGCAATATTATCGCTCCACCACCAGCCCATTTCTGACTCCCATCCTGGCTTTCCTTTCGCTGCGCTTTCTTAATCGCCCGATCCGCTTTTTGCTGTTTGGTGGGATCGGATTCATCCTCATTCTGCTTGGTATCTGGGGCGCGAACCGCTCATTGTTGAAACCTTTTGAAACCGGCGGGAAACCGGTCTGGGATACCTTGCAGCACTATCGCCAGCGCGAAAAAGGCATCAAGGTGGTCGTGATCGGTGGTGGTCACGGTCTGGCGTCCCTCCTGCGGGGTTTGAAGGCATATACCCATAACATCACCGCGATCGTGACGGTTGCTGATGACGGCGGATCGTCGGGTGAGCTGCGTCGGGATCTGGGTGTTTTGCCTCCGGGCGATATCCGCAACTGCCTGGCAGCCCTTTCCAGTGATGAAGCCTTGCTCTCGCAGCTTTTCCAATACCGCTTTCAGGAAGGCGCTGGTCTGGATGGTCATTCACTTGGCAACCTGCTGATCACTGCCATGAGCGAGATCACAGGCAGCTTTGAGGAAGCCGTCGCAGAATCGGGGCGTTTTTTGGCGATCTATGGGCAGGTGTTGCCCTCAACTTTGACAGACGTTCAGCTGGTCGGTGAACTTCAGCCCGAAAACTCAGAGCCGATCATTGTGCACGGTGAATCCGAGATCACGGAGACCGAAGGAAAGGTCAACAAGGTTTGGCTTGATCCGCAGGACGTGCTGGCATATCCACCAACGATCTCAGCGATATTGAACGCTGATCTGATCCTGATCGGACCTGGCAGTCTCTACACCAGTTTGCTGCCAAATCTATTGGTGCGCGACCTTTCGGAAGCAATTCAGGCCAGCAGGGCTGAGTCTTACTATATTTGCAATGTGGCAACCCAACATGGTGAGACGGACGGCTTTAATGCCTCGGATCATGTCAGGGTCTTGGAAGAACATATCAACGACCGTATTTTCACCCTGGTATTGTGTAATCGAAATTTTAAAGGAAATTTAGGGGAGAATAGCAGCTGGGTCGTTGCGGATAAGGAATTGCACTCAAAGTACCGTGTTTATGAGGCTGATCTGGTGGATGACCTCTATCCATGGCGACACAGCCCAAAGAAGCTGGCGAAAGCGATCATAAACCTCTACGAAGAGCGAACAGGACCCTTATTTTGATTTTTGTTTATACATCGTTAATGATTTAACATTGGTAAATAGGATATAATTGTCGCTGGAAAATGATGTTTTCTAACACTTCACACTCGTCTCGGGTGTTAATAAACAATTTACAACCTATTGGAGGATATTAATGAAAACAAAAGTTGGTATTAATGGATTTGGCCGAATCGGTCGCTTGGTATTAAAGGCAATTCTTGAACGTGCTGATGATACCCTGGAAGTTGTAGCCATCAATGACCTGGTGGACGTGAAGCAAAACGCTCACCTCTTCAAGTATGACTCAACCTATGGACTTTTTAAGGGTGACGTAAAAGTTAACGATGCGAACAACATTGTTATCGATGGCAAAGAGATCAAAGTCTTCGCCGAAAAAGATCCCGCAAACCTGCCCTGGGGCGATTTGGGTGTTGATATCGTGGTCGAATCGACCGGTATCTTTACCACAGCCAAGTCAGCAGACGGAAAGGCTGGCGCGGACGCTCACATTATCGGTGGTGGAGCCAAGAAAGTCATTATCTCTGCTCCTGCCAAGGGTGAGGACGCTACTATCGTTATTGGTGTTAACGAAGACATTTATGACAATGAGAAACATCACATTCTCTCCAACGCTTCCTGTACCACCAACTGTCTGGCACCTGCCGCGAAAGTTGTCAACGATCTGTTCAAGATCAAATACGGTATGATGACCACCATCCATGCCTATACCAACGATCAGGTCATTCTTGACACCGGACATAAGAAAGATATCCGCCGTTCCCGCGCAGCTGGTTTGAACATTATCCCCACCACTACCGGCGCAGCCAAGGCTGTGGCTCTGGTCATTCCTGAACTGAAGGGCAAGTTTGACGGCTACGCTCTGCGTGTTCCGACCCCGACCGTCTCGATCGTTGACTTTGTTGCCGAAGTTGAAGAGCCTGTCACGCTCGAAGCCCTGAACGAAGCTTTCAAGAAAGCCGCTGATGGCGAGTTGAAGGGTGTCCTCGGTTATTCAACCGGTGAATATGATCAGCCATTGGTTTCAATGGACTACAAGGGCGATTCTCGTTCTTCAATCGTTGACCTGGACAAAAACATGGTCATGGGCGACAAACTCGTCAAGGTCGTGACCTGGTACGATAACGAGTGGGGCTATTCCTGCCGCACTGCTGATCTCGCCAAGTACGTTGCCGAAAGACTCTAATCTTAAACTAGAACAATGATGCACAGTGCGCTTTACCATTAATTGGAAAGCGCACTGTTTTATAAGGAGATAAGATGTTTAATAAAAAAATGGTTACCGATCTGAATGTTGAAGGCAAGAAAGTGATCATGCGCGTAGATTTCAACGTTCCGCTCAAAGACGGTAAGATTCAAGACGATACCCGCATAACAGCAGCCTTGCCTACCATTAAATACTTACTTGAGCATGGCGCGGCTGTGATCCTGATGTCCCACCTGGGTCGTCCCAAGACCAAGGAAGATCTGGAATTCAGCCTGAGACCGGTTGCTGAGTATCTGGGCACCTTAATTGACGCTCCGGTAAAATTCGCGGAAGATTGCCGCGGCGAAATTGCCAAAGAAGCTGCTAAAGACCTGAAACCTGGTGAAGTCCTGGTTCTGGAAAATACCCGTTTTTACCCCGAAGAGAGCAAAAATGACGAAGCCATGTCCAAAGAATTGGCAAGCCTGGCTGATCTCTACGTCAATGACGCGTTTGGGACGGCACATCGCGCTCACTCTTCTACCGTTGGGATCGCCAACTACCTGCCTTCCGCGGCTGGCTTCCTGCTGGAAAAAGAAATTAAGTATCTGGGCAACGCCATCGCCGAACCTGTGCGCCCCTTTGTCGCCATTCTTGGCGGCGCCAAGATCAGCGATAAGATCGGCGTGATCGAAAACCTGCTCAAAACCGCTGACAAGATCCTGATCGGCGGCGGCATGGCGAACACCTTCCTGAAGGCGCAGGGTTATGAGATGGCAGATTCGCTGGTGGAAGAAGATGTTCTGGATACCGCCAAAGACCTCCTGGCGAAATCAGACGGCAAGATCCATCTTCCAGTCGATCTGGTGCTCGCGAACGCTTTTGATGCTGAAGCTGAGATGAAGACCATCGCTTTGGGAGATGTTCCGGCTGGATGGCGCGTTCTGGATGTTGGTCCGGAAACCGTCAAGGAATTTGGCGCGGTCATTGCTGATGCTGGCACGGTTGTCTGGAATGGTCCCATGGGTGTTTTCGAATTCCCACGCTTTGCTCAGGGAACCTTCGCAATCGCCAAGGCTGTTGCCGATAGTCAGGCGATCAGCATTATTGGCGGCGGTGATTCTGTTTCTGCTATCAATCAGTCTGGATTGAGCGACAAGATCACCCATATCTCGACCGGCGGCGGCGCATCCTTGGAAATGCTGGAAGGCATCCAACTGCCCGGTCTGGCTATTTTGAGCGAAAAAGAATAAAGAAAACCTATATTTCAAACAGCCGTCCATCGGGCGGCTGTTTTTTAAACTTGAAAACGATCAGTTTTCAGAAAAGTGATACAATCGGTTTATAACAATAATTAATGTTGTTTTATTGTTGTATGTATTACTAAGGAGTATGTATGAAGAATAAGAATATCTTTTTAATTTTAGCTGGATTGATAATTGCCTCTATGGTTCTCGGAGCCTGTCAGAGCAATGCAGTTCCTACTCTTACAGAAGAAGAGATGGCGCTGCAGGTTGCGGGCACCCGATCCGCGATCGCAACCCAAAACGCGATCGAGACCCTGGTGGCAAAGGTTACTGAGTTGAGCGTTCAACCAACTTGTCCGGTGTGCCCAACCTGTCCGCTTCCACCTACAGCAACCATTCCACCACCAACCCCAACGGTTGATCCAAACCTGCCAACCGCCACTCCCGTGACCGCGCCAGTGGATACGGGCAGGCGATGTCTGCAGTTTGAATTCCTGGGCGATGTTAACTATCCGCCAGGAACAGTGGTCAAACCCGGCACAAAATTCGACAAAACATGGCGTGTCCGCAACACCGGTACCTGTGAGTGGACTGTGGAATTTGACCTGGTAATGTCTGGCGGTGAAGCTTTTGGAACTAACAAACGGGCAGATATCAAGGAAGTAGTCTATCCGGGCGATGTCGTGGAACTTACTATTCGCGATCTGGTCGCTCCAATGACCGCGGGAACCTATTATAGTTATTGGATGGTCGCGGCGCCTGATGGTGCCAGGGTGGGCTATGGGCCCAACCAGCAATGGGGACTGGGCATCCAGATTGTAGTATCAAACGATTAATTCAATATCACCCCTGAATAATTCAGGGGTGAGTTGTTTAATCAGGAAAAGACAAAGGAACTTTTATTTGTTTACTTACGTCTATTAATATATGAGAAGTTTTTGTTTTAAGGAGAATTAGAAATGAAAGCAAAACTGAGAACCAACCTTCTGATAATTTTCTCTTTGTCTTTGGCAGCTATCCTGATGATCTCTGCCTGTGGCACTAAACAGCCCGCTGGTGATCCTGTTGAACAAGCCATGCAAACCCTGCAGGCTCAGGCAACCCAGGATTTTTACGCCACGGAAATTAGTCGCCTGACTGAACAACCCAAGGATACGCAACCTACTGTAGCTTTTCCGCTGGATCCGACAAATACGAATGACGTACCAGATGTCACGGAACCGCCTTCTCAGAATGCGACGCCAGCCAATACCGCTGTTCCTCCTACGCAGGTGCCAACCGTTGCTTATACCCCAACCACGCCTCCTCCAACCCCAACGCCAAAACCCTGCTATCAGATCCGTTTTGTCAGTGATGTGACCATACCCGACGGCAGCAAAATTGTTGCCGGGACGAGCTTCACAAAAACCTGGCGAATCGAGAACTCCGGCACCTGTAAATGGGATACCGGATTTGACATCATATTTGTGGATGGACATCAGATGGGCGCCAACAAGGTCTATGACCTGCCCAAAAATGTCGCCCCGGGTGAAGCCATCGATATCAGCATCGACTTTGTGGCGCCTCTGAGCGAAGGGAACTACACCTCCAAATGGATGCTCTTAAGCAGTAATGGCGTCCGATTTGGACCCGGCGCCAATTCCAATGGTTCCATTTGGGTGAAGATCCAGTCGATCGATGGCAAGGGCGTCGTTTACAGTTTTGCAGAAAGCGTGTGTGATGCCAAATGGTCCAGCAGTACCAGGAATCCTCTTCCTTGTCCGGGGGATGAAAAGAAAGCGGAACATGGCTATGCCCTTCACAAGAAAAACCCCATTCGTGAAGACGGCGGCAAGGAAAATGAACCTGGTCTGATCACCCGTCCAGATCAAACCGTCAGTGGTTATATTCAGGGCATCTATCCGGCTTTCCAGATCAAGGATGGTGACAAATTCCGCGCCACGATTCAGTGCGAAGGCGGCAGCACCGGATGCCAGCTCAAGTTTGAGCTTTATGTGCGCGAACCTGGCGGAAACTTTGTTGAGATCGGTGAGTGGTATGAGGTCTTTGACAATACCTGGAATAATGTAGAGATTGACCTTTCAGGCTATGCCGGCAAGAAGCTCGAATTCTCGCTGGTGGTCTGGAATGACGGCAGCAATGTTAACAATCGCGGTCTCTGGCTCAACCCGATCATTTTTAGGACGAAGTAGCCTTTGACGAAAAGTCCTAAACATTTTCTAAGGTCTTAGACAAAAAAGGCAGCCAGTAGATCACGGCTGCCTTTTTACATTGGCTTCAATTAGATCGGGCTTTTGGGTGAAGCCGATCAGGAAACTGAAATAAGTGTGACCAGAGAGTGCTTTTTAGGGCACTCTTTGGTCTTTTTATCCAAAAGTAGAGTTTGTTATTTTTCGACAATTGGTATTGCAACTGGAAAGAGGGGAGGGTTTATATAAGATATCTGAACGCCACAAAACTCTCGTGTAGCTTCGCCTGGCGGTAATGTGATCTCAAGGTAGTAAAACCAATAGCTGGTATTAAAATAATGGTCGCTAAGCGAGAAAAAATCATAGCGATATCCCGCGGTAGAGTTTTCCAGGCTGAACCCTTTTACTAATTCTATATCTGAACTGTTATAGTACCTTCTATACAATTTCACCATAATGGGTCCATTGTCAGGTGATGTACGTCTATTCCAGTATGTGAGATGAATGTATTTACCTTGCGCATTGTATGGGACATTCACAGGTATTGAAAATTGCTTTTTGACATGTCCAGAATACGAACTCCCCAGGCAACCCCTCAATCCGTAATACCATGTCAATTCGGAGGTAAAAGGAACAAAATTGATTCCTACAGCATTAAAGTATCCCCAGGCATTCGCATTGATCTGATTATCGGTAACCAGCTTTGAAGGATCTTCTTCCAGGAAATCGGATCCTTCTGTTTCGGAGAATATGATGGAATCATCTGCGACTGGGTCTTCCCCTTTATCTGGGTGTGAAAAATCATTAATATCCGAAACCGGATCTTCCTGCATGCTCATTTCTGCTTGCGCGGCTTTGGGTGTGTAGCTGGTGATTACAATGAAGGCGATCAGGATAAGACTTATGAATAAGAATGGTTTGTTTTTCATGTTGCTCCTTTTTGATTAGATTTTCTTGAGTAATGGGTAAACTGCCAGATCATACAGGGGCAGGGCTTGCTGAACGCAAGCAAAAACATACAGATTAAAGTGGAAGAAATTTAGATCGTGGTGACGACTAAAATAAAACATGCCTGTTTGATAGTATACCTTAGAACTCTTATTAAAACTAAGGCTATTGTCAAGCAGCAATTCTCATGAACACACGCTACATTGTTTTGTCATAATGAGAATTACTGATTTTCCGGCGTTCTTTTTTCAATTCAGGAAACTTGATATTGAAACGTATGCCAATCGTAGAGAGAAGTGTATTTTGCTTATCCCTTTGTGTTAGAATAAATTATTCAATCAAAAACAGTGAGGAAGATAAAAAATGAAAACCCGAAGATCTGTAGTTGCTGGAAACTGGAAAATGAACAAGACCCTTGCGGAAGCAGGCGAGCTTTTGGAAGGTCTGGTTCCTGAACTGAAAGACGTTGATTCAGTCGATATCATCGTTTGTACTCCCTATACCAACTTAGCCCTTGCTAAGGAAAAGCTGGCTGGGACGAACATCAAGGTCGGCGCGCAAAACCTGCATTGGGAAAAGTCCGGTGCCTTTACGGGCGAGGTCTCAGCGGATATGCTCAAGGATCTTTGTGAATACGTGATCATTGGTCACTCCGAACGCAGAGCCATGTTTGGAGAAACTGATGAGACTGTCAACAAGAAAGTCTTTGCCGCGCTCGAAGCCGGGCTGCTGCCAATCGTTTGTCTTGGCGAAACGCTCGAAGAGAACGAAGCCGGTCAAACTGCGGAGGTGGTCGGACGAATGGTTCGCGAAGGTCTTAAAGGTCTGAGCCAGGAACAGGCAGCCCGCGTCGTGATTGCTTATGAACCAGTTTGGGCAATTGGCACCGGTAAAACCGCTACTCCAGAACAGGCAAACAATGTTCACAAAGATGTGATCCGCCCGCTTTTGCGTGAGATGTTTGGCGAAGAGGTCGGCGATGGAATGCGCATCCTCTACGGTGGCTCAGTCAAACCCGGCAACGCCAGGGAGCTCTTTGGTATGTCGGATATCGACGGCGGTCTGATCGGCGGCGCGAGCCTGAAGGTTGCCGATTTCGTCGGCATCGTCGAAGGCGCGTTGTAGACTTATTCTCTTTTTCTACTGGTTTAGGTCGGATACTCAAATTTTCACGAGGTGTTAGGGTATCTTACTAACCTTGGTATGAATTAAAAAACCCACCCCCTTTAATTTCCCATACTAGAAGGGGACGGCGAAGCCTAGGGGTGGGTCTTTTTAATATTTGAATTAATAATTGGTCGTTAAATTATTTTGTTTACCATAAAATGGGAACTATCCCAATTTATTATTGTTCAACTTACGTTGTTCATTGAGTTGGCAAAAAACACTAATATAGATCAAACACAGCCCTTCGAACGTCTTGTATAATAATCTCGGCACGCACCCAAAAGGTGGTAAACAGAGAGGTACTTTTATGCACAGCAACTTTGAACAGAAAAAAGTCTTGATCACGGGAGGTTTAGGCTTCATCGGCTCCAACCTGGCGATCCGCCTTGCTGAACTTGGTGCGAAGATCACCCTGGTTGACAGTCTCATCCCCACCTACGGAGGAAACCTTTTCAACGTAGACCTAATTAAAGACAAGGTCAGGATCAACATCTCTGATGTCCGCGACCCTCATTCTTTCAAATACCTCATCTCCGGACAGGATTATCTTTTCAATCTTGCCGGACAAACCAGCCATGTTGATTCAATGGAAAATCCCGAAACCGACCTTGCCATCAATGTACACGCGCAATTACAGATCCTGGAAGCCTGCCGGCATTACAACCCAGACGTGCGGGTGGTTTTTGCCAGCACGCGCCAGGTCTACGGTCGTCCGCTTAGTATCCCGGTCAACGAAGATCATCCTCTCGCGCCGGTTGACCTCAACGGCGTGCACAAACTTGCCGCGGAGCAGTATCACCAGCTTTTTAACAACATTTATGGCATTCGCTCCGTTATCCTGCGCCTGACCAACACCTATGGACCGCGCATGCGCGTGGTCGATGCCCGTCAGACCTTTCTGGGCATCTGGATCCGGCGGGTCTTGGAAGGCAAGCCGATCCTGATCTTTGGCGACGGCGAACAGATCCGGGACTACAACTATATCGATGATGTCATCGACGCCCTTCTTCTGGCAGCGAACGCTGATCTGTGCTGCGGAGAAGTGCTCAATCTGGGTTCGAACGAAGCCTTCTCGCTGACTGAAACCGCCAAGGTCTTCAAAAAACTGGTGCCGGAAGGCGAAATTGAATACGTGCCCTTCCCGCAAAACCGCCTGGTCATTGACATTGGAGATTACCGCGCTGATTACAGCCGCATCAAAGCCAAACTCGGCTGGGAACCTAAGATCAGTTTTGAAGAAGGTTTGAGCCGCACGCTGGCCTATTATCGCGAAAATCAGAACAAATACTGGGAATCATGATGACAACTTTTCCAATACCTCTCTCAAGCCCGAAAGCTTCTTATTTGGAACATCAGGAAGCGTTTCAACAGACGATCAAAAAGTTTTTGGACAGCGGCTACTATATTTTAGGACCTGAAGTTCAAAGCTTTGAAACGGCATTTGCCAATTTCGTCGGCGTAGAGCATTGCGTCACTGTCAATAACGGCACCGATGCCATCGTTCTGGCGCTAAGAGCGCTCGGGATCGGAGCGGGCGACGAAGTCATCACCGTCTCCCACACCGCTGTCGCCACGGTTGCCGCGATCGAAGAAGCTGGAGCTATTCCCGTTCTGGTGGATATTGACGACCAAAGCTACTGTATGGATCCGGATCTGATCGAAGCATTGATCTCGGAAAAAACCAAAGCCATCCTGCCGGTTCACCTTTATGGTCACCCGGCGGATATGCCCAAAATCATGAAGATCGCGCGTAAACACGGCTTGTTGGTGGTCGAAGACTGTGCCCAGGCGCACGGAGCCAGGATCAACGGGCAGATGGTCGGAACGTTTGGCGACACTGCCTGCTTTAGCTTCTACCCGACCAAAAATCTAGGCGCTTTTGGAGACGGCGGCGCGGTCCTGACCAACGATCCCGACACAGCCGCAAGACTGCGATTATTGCGCCAATATGGTTGGAAAGACCGCTATGTCAGCGATATCATCGGCGTAAACACCCGCATGGACGAGTTGCAGGCTGCCATTCTGAACATCAAACTACCTTTTCTTGAAGGGGATAACCAACGCCGCGATCAAATTGCAATGCGCTATCATCAGAACCTGCAAAACCAGCCCTTCCAGCTCCCAAATGAAGCTAAAAACACTGAACACGTCTGGCATCTTTTCGTGATTCAGACAGAAGATCGGGCTGACCTGCAAAAACATCTTCAGGAAAAACAGATCGGATTTGGCATCCACTATCCCCAGGCGGTTCATCAGCAGCCCGCCTATCTGGATCGCCTGAAAGGGAGCGATAACTTGCCCATTACGGAAGCACTCATCCCGCGCATCCTGAGCCTGCCGATCTATCCTCAACTTGCATTGGAAGATGTCGATAGAGTGTCCAAAGCGCTAAAGGCATGGGCTGAACGGTAAGAAACATAGTTTTGTTCCAAGCGAATTAATTAAGGATGACCTGATGTATGCTTCTTATTAGTTAATTATGTCAATAGCCGCGCCGATTCATTATGCTGAAGGAGCTTGGAATAATGCTAAAAGATAATTGTCATCGCGAAGGCTCGCTATGACGCTTACAAGATCAAAGTCGAAGGGAAATTGGTATAGAAAAGTATTTGTATAAGATCTGATATCTGAGTTTCTCAAATTTGTGATCTGGTTTCATCTATTTTAGTCGAGGAAAACGCTATTTTTGGTAAATGTGAGAACATATGTTCTGCACCCCCAGGAGGTAGAACACAATTGGTCCCAGTTGCGATGTCCCTCATCCAGCCTGCGCCGAGAGTTTGACCCAAAAATCCCTAAAAACCTGGCATAAAGGGCGGAAGTCGGGTTTAATTAAAGCATGGCAAAATTCTTCAAAGACTACACCCAGGATCAATGCTATCTGTTCCCACCCAACCTGAACGAACTCATACCTGAAAACCATCTGGTAAGAGTCGTCAGTGATTTCATCGAAAAATTAGATATATCTTCCATAATAAACAGTTACCCAGGCGGAGGATCGAGCGCATATCATCCCCGCATGCTTCTGAAAGTGATCGTCTATGCCTATGTAGAGAAGATATACAGCGGCAGACAAATCGCCAAAGCGCTGAGAGAGAATGTCAACTTCATGTGGCTGGCGGAGGGAACAAGGCGGACTTCCGCACCATAAACCGCTTCCGTAGTAAGCGAATGGTGGGCAACATCAAATCAGTCTTCAGCAGCATGATCGAATATCTGATCGATAGCGGCTATATCAATTTTGAAAAGTACTTTCTTGATGGAACCACCATAGAAGCCAACGCCAGACGCAGCAGTTATGTATGGAAGAAAAACACCAATCGTCACAAAAACAACCTGGAAGAAAACGTAAAAGAGTTGTTTAAAAAGGTTGACAGAATAACAGAAGCAGAAAACGCAGAATATGGCGATGAAGACCTGGAAGAACTGGGAGAGAACGTAGTCATCAACAGCGAAACAATACGTGAAAAGGTAGAGAAAGTCAATCAACTGCTCAATGAGGAGCCGAAGAACAGAGAAGCCAAAAAAGCGAAACGCAAACTTGAGCGGGACTACTTACCCAGAATGGAAAAGTATGAAGAGCAGCTGGAGATATTGGGAGAACGCAACAGCTTTTCAAAAACGGATCCTGACGCAACGATGATGCGGGTAAAGCCAAATCTGCGCGATGCAGTCGTCAAGCCAGCCTACAATGTACAGATAGGCACAGAGGATCAGTTTTTCCTGGGATATTCGATCCATAACAATCCTGTCGACATTCGTGTTATGGGCGATCATCTCGAGCAAGTCAAGGATATGGTGGGGAAGGTGCCAGAGATCCTGATAGCGGATGCGGGCTATGGAAGTGAAGAGAACTACCACATTCTTGAAGACGAAGACATTCTGCCTGTGGTCAAATACAGAGGCTATGATAAAAAAAGAAAGACAGAAAAAGATAAATACAAAGCTGAAAACTTCATATACGATGAAGAAAGCGACAGTTTTACCTGTCCTGAAGGAAAACAATTATATTTTGATCATGAAAAGGAAGAAGAAAGAAGGACAGGATATATCGTCATAAGGCGTGAGTATCAGTGCAGGGATTGTGGAGCCTGTCCAGCAAAGCTATTGTGCTCACCCAACAGCAAAGTGGGGAGATGCCTGACGGTGAGCTGGGAATGGGAACGATACAAGCAACAGGCGAAAAAGCTACTGGACAGTGAAGAGGGGGAGAAGTTGAGGAAACAGTGTTGCTGTGATGTTGAAGCAGTATTTGGAATGATCAAAGGAAACAGACAATTCAGGAGATTTCATCTCAGGGGGGTCAAAAAAGTAGAAGCAGGGATGGGAATCATCTGTATAGCACATAATATATTGAAAACAGCGGCAGTGATATAGCTGCCTTTTTTGTTTTTTCAACATAATCACAATTTCAGCTGATTCTTGGATGCTCTAAACAGAAATTATGCCTACTTTTTGGATCATCTTCGGGACCATGTAGTGGTGGATGAGGAGTACCTGCCTTCGATCGGATGGAAAAACCAGCACTCGTCTTTAAGATAAAAACCTTATTCGCATGGACATGAGGCCACGCGCAAACAGACCAATAGATTAAACAAAAAGGACGGGGAGATGACCGTCCTGATATATATATATATATACGAATCAATAAGTCTATTAGGAAAGTAAACTCGAGGCTAACCAGATGGCAAGAAGCAGGAAGACAATCGCCATGCCGATCTTGACCGCTGCGGCGTGCTTTTTGAGGAAGTTGGTCAGCTCTTTCGAAGTCGTTCCGTAATAGGCAAGCACAAAGACGATCACCAGAGGCACGATGAACATGAGGTTGTAAAAGATCAGGAAGAGGGTCGCACGTCCGCGCAGCTCAGGCATGGTGCTCATCGAGATGATCACGGGCAGATAGATCTGACCGGTACATGCCAGCTCAAGGATCGAGACCACCAATCCGGTGATGAAGGCGCTGAGATAGTAGCTGCTCGATTTGCGTCCCTCGCGCACGGCGGTGTTGATGCGCTTGCGTAGAGGATCCGGCAGTTTGAGCGCCATATCGTCCAGTTTGCCTTCCCGTGTTTTGAAGTAATCGCGAATGCTTAAAACTGCCAATACCAAACAGAAAATTGCCGTTAGCGCATAAACAATTTTGCTGATGATATTCATGTAGACCTTGATCAGATCAAGTACCTTATAGAAACCCAGACCTACGATCAGGTATGCCATAAAGACGCCGATGGTAAAACTGGCGCCGGTCAGCAGGATCTGCCGACCTTTTTTGCCGCTGATGGTCAGATAAGAAACGAAAAAGATGATCGTCGCGAAAGCGCAGGGGTTGAGCCCGTCCACCAGGCCTGCCAGCAAAACAGCGACCCAGCCCATTTTCTGGAATTTGTCCATAAGCGTCTGACCGCCTTCTTCGGGGTCATATTCGCGCCAAAAAGCGGGAGAGCCGCTCTCTTCAAGCGTTTGCAGCACGGGTTCGATGGTTTGGGGTCTGATCTCGCCTTCACCGATCCAGGCGTGGTCACCGATGAAAACCGCTGGCGTGTGCAGATCATCGGCGCGACCGACACGTTCTGCCATCCAGTTTGCCAGACCTGCCTGGTCATAGATGTTGAATTCTATGATGATCAGGTTGCTGTATTTGTTTCTGAGATACTCCAGATCCATCTCGGAGCGGGCACATTCCTTACAGCCGGTCTGATAGAAATAGGCAAGGTAAATGGGGGTCTCACTGGTGCATTTTTCCGGAGCATCAATACTGCAGGC
This sequence comes from Anaerolineaceae bacterium, assembly GCA_050946715.1. Taxonomy (GTDB): domain Bacteria; phylum Chloroflexota; class Anaerolineae; order Anaerolineales; family Anaerolineaceae; genus Mesolinea. Next base: position 106,958 of record JBMNVH010000001.1, read on the forward strand.
TTCGATCTCTTCCTGATCAGGGTTGGGTGTCGAGACGATCAATTTGTTTGGATCAATGTCATCAAAAGGATGAAATGGGATGCCATCCCCAGCCAGGCCTTCTTCAACCAATTGTCGGAAGTAAAGGTTGCTTTCTTCCTCACCAACCAAAGCACGATCACCAATAATAACGACCGGCAGATCGCGATTATCGGTGGGTGTATTAAGTTGGGTCTCAATTGCCATCAGGGCTTCGTAGTTGAGCCGTTCGCTCAATTCGAACATGCGGATGTCCACTTCGCCGGCATATTCTGTCAGCAAAGGATTGACGATGTTTTCAATCACAGCCAGGCAATGGCTGCACTTATTGGAATAGAAGAAATAGACCTGTACCCTGGCGTCTTCAGGCAGAGGGGTGGCAACTGCGGGACCAGGACCAATGCCCTGAGGCAAAATGCCAGCCGCATGGACAGTTTGGGGCAGAATAAGCAAAAATAAAGCAAGTAGTACCAAGCCAATTTGTAGTGGCTTAGAGGTATTTTTTGTCAATGTCATCAGGGCAAAAGAGCTCCTTGAAAAATTTCCCGACAGAAACTGTATGGGTTTTCGTCAAGTATTCTAACATATTTGCAGGGAATGAAATTATTTATGCTATCTCAATGGAGTCAAGAGGGTAGCGACTTCTTCTAAAAATATCGTAGAGTTTGTGCTTTTCGTCTTCTTCTAAACCGGTCAGCACCATACGCACATGAAAATCGCCCTCTTTGGTGGTAGTGTTGACTGTGCGGATGATATTGGCTCCGCTTTCGGAGATAAGGCTGGCAAAATAAGCCAGTCCGCCTGGCTTATTGGCTGTGTTGGAACCTTTGAATTCTATGGAGGTCCAGTGTAAAGCGGAGCGACTGATCTCCACAAAATCGAGGGCGTTTTCGAACTCTCGGAGCACGATCGAGCCGCCACCAATGGCAGAATAGAGATTGTCGAGGTTGGCGCAGGCGAGTATGCCCAACAAAGATTCAATGCGGCTGGGTGCAAGCGAAGCAACGTCGCTCAGATCGAGCAAGCCACGTTGAACTAAGACCGGGTGGATCATGGTTTTGCCAAGTTGGCTGGCTTCCTTGAGTTTGACGCGCGCCAGGACGTTGCGCAGGATGCGTGCTGTGGTGGGATTGCAATGGTTGAGCCAATCCAATTCGGGTTGTTTATGCGGCCCCGCACTGACGATCTCGAGCACATCACCCGGATTTAAGGTGTCGTAGATATGACGTTCTTCGCCATTCACCACCACCTTGTGTAATTTATCCAGGTAGAAGTCCTGAACTGTAGCAACTCCATCCAGAACTGTGCTGCCTTCTTCAAGGAAGCGTGTCCCTCCAAAGGGGGTGAAGATCTGGACAGGTCTGTATTGGCTGATGTCTTTATTGTTATTGAGAGCGTAGATGACGCCCCAGGTGTTCTCACCTTCGTAGTCTTCAGTGGTAATGGCGACCTCGATTGCCCCGATGCCGGGTAAATAGGCGGTCACCTGGATGGCACGATAGCCATTTTGGGGTGAGGCAATGTAGTCGTCAAAGCGATCCTGATCAAGATTACGGGCGAAATATTTGTTCACCCGAGCGAGCAAGCGGTAACAAGCTGTTTCGTCGGGCTGCTTGACGAGCATTCGGAAGCTGACGATGTCGTTCACGGCTGAATAATCGTTCAGGGAAGTGCGGTGAGCGCGCGCCATGCGTTGCAGCTTGTCCCAGGCTTGCCAATAACCGTTCACGGTGAAGCGCATTGAGCCTTCAATGCCTTCTGCGGTCATCAGACCGGCGAGTTCGTTGAGGTAGTAGCGGATAAAATTGACATTCAGGCGGGGATCGGCATCGATTTGGGAGCGGACGTTGTTGTAAACTTCGTGTTCTGCATAGGGGAAAGCCATATCTTCGATCCAACGACGCCAACGGTAGCAGTTGAGAATGCCGGCTAATTTGCCATAGGCGCGAATGGCTTCATCGGCTTTTGACCAACGTTTTTCAGGTGGCATATATTGGAGCGTCATCATGTTGTGACTTTTGTCGGCGAGTTTGACGATAAAAACCGCCGGGTCACGGAACATGGCAATTTTCCGCAGGGTTTCCATTTCACGGCTGCTGCCATCGCGTGGGTTGCTGATCTTGGTGAGTCCGTCGATGATGTGGGCAACTTCGTTGCCGAGATCACCAGGGAAAAGGGCGCGGATCTCGTCGAGGGTTTCTCCGGTATCTTCAACGGTATCGTGGAGCAGTGCTGCGATCGTCCAGGATTCCTTGTGGACGAGTTTGTCAACGAAAGCGCCTACCCAGCCGCAGTGGGTCTCAAAATAGGGTTCGCCCGAAAGGCGCAGCTGACCGGCATGAACTTCTTTCCCCCAGTCCCAGGCGCGTTGGATTGCCTCCGTGCGCGGGACAAAATCGCCAACGTGAAATTCGTCCGCAATGAGAGGGCGAATTTCTGAGATGTTCTCAACCTGAACCAAGTCAACCATCCTCTCTAAGTCGGGTATTAAGACTATCTTTTTATTATATCGTAAAGCAGCGGAGCGTGGGAAAATTCGGCAAATAACAGGGCAAACAGATCTAATTAAAGATGATTTTTATTAGCAACAAGCATAAATATATGAACATTAGCTCGATCTTTTTTATTCCATTTTTGTGCAGCAAAAGCTTAAGGCAGATTGCTAGGGGCGGGTTTCCACGCCCGCCCGAAATCTGGACTGTTTGGTTAAGGGGAGGCCATGGGATACCCATACGGATACAGGTGCCTCCCCTACAGAAACAACCATGTGCGATCTCCCCTGTGGTAAAAACCATGCGCAGCCTTCCCTAAAACAACAAAACGGGTGAAAATTCACCCGTTTTGTTCGTTATGCAAAGTTAAATTGTCTATATTTTCTGAGCGATCTCGTCCAGCGCCAGCGCGAGGAAGGCGTCAACGGACATTGCGCCTGGGTTTTCACCGCTGCGACGGCGCAGGGCGACCTGACCCTCTTCCATCTCACGGTCACCAATGACGAGCATGTAGGGATATTTCTGCTTCTGCGCGTTGCGGATCTTGGCGTTCATGCGGTCAGAACCATCATCAACGCTCACGCGCAAGCCTGCTTTTTTAAGTTTCGCGGCGACCTCGTGCGCGTAGTCGTTGTGGCGATCGGCGATCGGGATGAGCATGACCTGCTTGGGCGAAAGCCAGACAGGGAAAGCGCCGCCATAATGTTCGATCAAGACGCCAAAGAAGCGTTCCATGCTGCCGAGGAGGGCGCGGTGTACCATGTAGGGGCGGTGCTCCCTGCCGTCTTCGCCGATGTAGCTAAGGTCGAAGCGTTCCGGCAGGTTGAAGTCGAATTGGATGGTTGAAAGCTGCCATTCCCGACCAAGGGCGTCCTTGATCTTGAGGTCAATTTTTGGGCCATAGAATGCGCCGCCGCCTGCGTCAACCTCGTAGGGGATGCCCATGCGGATCAGGGTATCTTCCAGGGCTGCCTCAGCGTCGCGCCACATCTTTTCGTCACCAACACTCTTTTCGGGCATGGTACTGAGATAAGCCTGGAATTCGTTGAAACCGAAAGCGCGCAGCATGTCGATGCTGAAGTTGAGCGTAAAGTCGATCTCGTCCGGCATCTGATCCGGGCGGCAGAAGTGGTGGGCGTCGTCCTGGGTGAAACCGCGCACGCGCATCAGACCGTGCAAAACGCCGGAGCGTTCGTAGCGGTAAACGGTGCCTTTTTCGGCAAAGCGCAGCGGCAGGTCGCGATAGGAGCGCAGCTGGCTCTTGTAGACATGCAGATGGAAGGGGCAGTTCATCGGTTTGATGTAGTATTCCTGATCTTCGATCTGGATGGGGGAATACATATTCTCTTTATAGAAGCCGAGATGACCGCTGGTCTCCCAAAGGCTGGCTTTGCCCATGTGGGGGGTATAGATCAGGTCGTAATCGTTGGCGATGTGCTGATCGTCCCAGTAGCGTTCGATCTGATGGCGGATCATGCCGCCGTTGGGGTGCCAGAGGATCAAGCCCTGACCGACCTCTTCGTTGGTGCTGAAGAGATCGAGCTCCTTGCCGACCTTGCGATGGTCGCGTTTGCGGGCTTCTTCGAGCTTCCAGAGATAGTCTTTCAGCTCGTCTTTGCTCTCCCAGGCGGTACCATAAATGCGCTGCAGCATGGGGCGGTGCTCGTCGCCGCGCCAGTAAGCGCCGGCAACGTTGAGCAGTTTGATGGCGTTTCCGTTGATCTTGCCGGTGTGTTCAACATGGGGTCCGCGGCAAAGATCGACAAATTTACCCGATCTGTAGATCGTGATCGGCACTTTTTCGTCGGTGGGGTTGCCGTCATCGTCCAGATTCCCGCTCTCAAGCCCTTCGATCAGTTCGAGTTTGTAGACCTGATCCTTAAAGAGCTCTTTCGCGTCATCAGCGGAGATCTCTTCGCAGATGAATTCTGATTTTGCCTTGATCAGTTCCTTCATGCGGTTTTCGATCGTTTCGAGATCGTCCGGGGTCAGGCTGCGGGGCAGATCGAAATCGTAATAGAAGCCGTCATCGATGGCGGGTCCGATGGCGACCTGTCCGTCCGGGAACATTTCCAGAACGGCTTCTGCCATGACGTGGGCAGTTGAGTGGCGGATCCGATAAAGTTGTGAACTTTTGTAATCCTCTTTTTTGTTTGACATTCTTCCTCCGTGCCGGTTGTTTGTGAGATTTTTCGAAAGGGCTCTTTGCACAACCGTGTCTTAAAACAAAAAGACCCTCGCCTGGGGCGAGAGACTTCTCACGCGGTTCCACCCAGATTGCTCCGATGGGAGCATCTCGTTGTGCCGATAACGGGGCGACCGTTTCCCTTACTTGGACGGACCGTTGGGGGTCAGGCTGGCAGGTGGTTTTCGGGCGCTTTTCTCGATCGGTTCACACCATCCCGATCTCACTGAGAGATTTTGGGCGACTTACTCTTCCTGCGTTTTAGCGTTGGGACAAATATATCGCTGTTTTGAGCGAAACGCAAGGATTTATACAAGGAAAAAAACTCGATTGCGATAAAAAGGCGTTCTTGTGCATTAACTAAGTGAATGCAGTAAGAATTCAAATTACTAAGCGAAAGCGAAAGGATATAAAAATGAAAACAAGAAAATTTGGATTAGTGATAGGACTTCTGCTTATAGCAGTAATCGCTGTTGGCGGCCTTTGGCTGCTGAAGAACCCGGTTGGTTATATCTCGATCGATGTGAACCCAAGCATTGAGATGTCTTATAACAGACTAAACAAAGTCGTTGCCATCCAGGGCGTGAACCAGGACGGTCGCAGGATCCTTGACGGTCACAAACTGGTCGGTCAGAACGTTGACGACGCGATCGAAGAAATTGTTGAAGCGCTTCTATCCAAAGGTTATCTGACCCAGGAAGGCTCAAAGATCTTGTTCAGCGCTGATGACAGCACCAGCTCGCAGGCACTTTTGACCAGAGTCAAGTACGAAGTTGTCTATTGGCTGAAAGAATACTATGAGAACACCGATGTTGTTTCACAAACCTTCGATCTGGATAAAGACGAACGCGCGTTGGCAGAGAAATATGGTCTCTCCTATGGTAAGTTTGCGATCCTGAAAGAACTGATCGATGATTCTGATGATATCGAAGCCCTGCTCGCAAGCGGTTTCATGGACATGACCATTGGCGAATTGCTCGAATATCTGCGTGAAAATGATATCGACCTTGATGACCTTGACATCGACTGGGATGATGATGACGACTGGGACGACGATGATGATGACGACGACGATCTGGACGATGATGATGACGACGACGACGACATGGACGATGACGATGACGACGATGACGATGATGACGACATGGACGATGATGATGACGATGACGACTGGGACGACGATGACGACGATGATGACGATGATGACGACGACTGGGACGACGATGATGATGACGGAGATGATGATTAAGAAGGAATAGAAACTTTACAATTTAGGACGAGTCAGTGATAATGGAGGAGGAGTAAAAACTTCTCCTCCAAAGTGTAAAGAACTATGATCCTTTTTACCGTTATCGATGGCAGTCCTCAAAGAAGAGCACCGATCAAGTTTGACGAAGATTTGATTGCCCGGATCGGCATGGATGACAAAGAAGCATTTTTAGAACTTTACCAAAGCATCAATCAACCCCTTTTTGCCTATATCCTTGGTCTGGTGGCTGACGTAAATGAAGCGCAGGACATCTTACAGGAAACCTATCTGAAGATCCGTTCCGCGGCTCATCTTTACCAGGCTCAGGGGAAACCAATGGCATGGATCTTTACCATCGCGAGAAATCTGGCAAGGATGCATTTTCGTCAAAGCCAACGCGTTGTTGATGAATCCATTGAGGATGTTGATGCGGAAGCGCTTTTCTCTTCGGAGTTGGATCAACAGGACCGTATTGTCATGAAAAACCTGCTCGAAAAGCTGGATGAAGATGAACGAACGATTATCCTGCTTCATGCAGTTTCGGGTTACAAGCATCGCGAAATATCCCAATATCTGGAGAAACCACTATCAACTGTTCTCTCGCGTTATAACCGGGGGATCAAGAAACTTAGAAAAATATTAGAGCAAGCGGCAGCCTAAGATGAAGAAGCGACAAATTATTCAATCAGTCCAAAAAAGTGTGGATAAACTGACCCCTGATGTTTATCAATATGTTGCTAATGCCCCCGTGCAGAAGCTGCCCTTCCATGATGCCATTACGGCCCAGCCTAAACAAGATCAAAAGGATTCCAAACGCAAGATAAGCCCGGTGTTGCGCCTCGCTCCCGTTTTCGCGCTACTGGCGCTTGTTTTGTTCTCTTTCACCATGTGGAAGCAGTTGATGACCGTTACGGGTGTGGTTGGACTGGATGTTAATCCCAGCATCCAGATCGATGTCAATCGCTTTGACCGTGTTATTGACGTCAAACCCCTGAACAATGACGCGATACCGATCATCCATGGCATCGCATACAAACAAGTGAAGCTCGAATATGTTGTGCGCTCGCTGGTTGGCTCAATGTATTACCACGGCTATTTGCAGGACCCCGAAAGCGCGATCTTGATCTCGGTTGAAAGCCGCGATGCCAAAAAAGCCGCTTTTCTGGAGAGGCAAGTGTCCATCGAGATCTCTGAATTGGTCAGTCTGGATGTTAGCCAGGTCTACAGCCAGATCATACCGATCGAGCAGATCGATAAGCGCTCGGAGGAATATGGCGTTTCGTTCGGGGTGCTGAACCTGGCAAGAATGGCTCATGAAAAATATCCCGAGTATTTGATGGAAGAGCTTTTCAGCCTGCCGGTGTCTGTTTTGTATGAAATGGCGCATTCAGAACCAGGCACTTATAAGCCTGATCTCGATACCCCTGAAAATTGTGGCGGTATTGATAACCCCTGTAAAATAAATCTTCCGTTGATCATGAACCCCATTGGAACAGAAACACCTCAAACGTCACCAACTCCAACTTCCCCGGTTTACAATGAGGATAAAGACGGTTTTGATCTTAGAGAATGGTGGAATGACCTTTGGGACGGTGATGACGATGATGATGGGGATGACGATTGGGATGACGATTAGGTCCTGAAGAAAGAAAAACCCCGGTTCAAACGAGCCGGGGTTTTTCGATGGGTGGTATAGGACTCGAACCTACGACCTTTGCGATGTCAACGCAACGCTCTAACCAACTGAGCTAACCGCCCAAGGAATGTGCATTATAACTGAGGCTTTTTGATTTAGCAAGTGAAAAAGCAGCATTTTGTTATTAGTCAGCGAAATTGTCACTCCCATCACTAAGCAGTTATTATATGAAGCGTTCTGAATTCAGCGGAAAAAATGATGATTATAATAATTCTTAATTCTCAGCAGCAGAATGGAGGCATCGCATTATTGAAATAGGCCCAGGTGAGAAAAAACTGACTAATCTACCAGGAGACGAAAATGAAATTGAAAAATGTAATCTTATTCCTGATCACAATTTTCACACTCCAGGCATGTAATCCTGTTCACACTCCTTCAAATAGTGAAACTTCAGACAGGAAAGAAGTTTGCTTACAACCATTATTTAACAGCGCCTTTCCAATCGATTGGAGTGAGACATCATATTCGGATGTAGTGGCATTGTCCGAAAGATCTCAAAAGCCTGTCGTATGGGAAGCTATATCAAAACTGGGATCATCTAATTCCGATGAAATAGAGCTTCTGTTCACCAGAGTTGTGGAAGAAAAAACTGAAATAATATTTAGAGCTATACAACCTCCTAACGGAATTGTCGATCTGATGTCATATAACATACAAACTGGTGAGCAAAAGCAAATAATATCATCGTTAAGTTATGGCGATCGCATTTATATGGATCCAACCGGTCGTATCTGGATGTTAAAAGAAGCACGTTCAAGGAGAGGTTACAATGTACTGATCTTAATTGACGAAAAAAATGATGAGATGGTGTCTTATTTAGACGATGAAAAGATTCTGATGTCCGAACCTATTAACAAACTTGTTGTCGGACCCGATGGAGATATTTGGGTGATGCTTTATTATGGGCGCTCCGATGACGATCAACTACTTCGGCAAATTTATCGATTCTCACCGCAAACAAAAAAGATCAAGCCCTATCTCGATCCTGGTACTTACTACACTTTTGATATAGACAGTGATTACAATATATTCGTGTGGAATCATAAAGGTGTGATTCATCGTTTGGATCATAGAACAGGGGAGATAAATAGTTACAAGCTTTTATCGGGTGGTTTTAGTCTAGGCGGGAGAGGTTCACCTTTTTATTTTGATGAAAAAGAGAGAAGAGTTTGGTTAAATGACAGGGTATGGTTCAATAACGACCCTGAATTTTCAAACGCACACTATATAATCAGGTCACCCATATTCATTGATAAATCAATAGGATTATACTTGCCATATGAGTGGTACCATCCCAGTCTTTATACTAACACAGCGGATGGACGATATTGGTTTAGTTCTACTTCCGGGACCGCATGGTTTCGACCCGAAAGTGGTGAGTGGTGCTTGTTTAGCACAGCGGCGAGCTCCATCCTAAAAGATGACGATGGTAATTTATGGATGGTTTATGATGACGTTCTCTACATGCTCCCAGCAAGTGAAACTCAAGCTAAGGATGAGTGACTCTTCTCACAATGAGCTGTGCTCATTAGCTTTATAAGATTCTGAACAAATACGTTTCTCCTAAGTTTCTCACTTTTGCCAAAAAACGTTTACATCGAGAAAAAAGATGAATTTAGGCACTAATACTGAGAAACTTAGGAGTAGTATACATACTGCAAAAAGACCCACCCACTGTTTCCTGATAAAATCTGGATAGAAAGAAAGGAAATTAGATGAACCTTGGAAACACCCTCAAAACTGCCTGGCAGCGCACCTTCCGTTACAAAGCCTTATGGCTTTTCGGTCTTCTGCTACTGTTAAAAAACTCTGTCAACATCAATGTAAACATCTTCAACAAACAGATCAACCTTCCTTATCCCACTGATCCGAACGAGATCCAGGCTCAGATCCATAGTTTTTTAGATAAGATCGGACTGGAAGGGCTTTTAGAATTTGTCGGTATTTTCGCGTTTCTCGCGATCATACTTGCCGCAATTTCTGTATTCATCACGCCATTGGCTGCTGGCGCTCTCAGCAAAGGCGCTCTCCTGGCTGAAGAAGATCGACCGCCACAAACCGTCACCATATCCGGCTTGTGGCAGCAGGTAAAACCTTATTATTGGGCGCTTTTTCGTCTCTCAATTCTGATCTTTCTACTCAGCTTCATCATTGGCTCCGTGATCATGTTCCCATTGTCCTGCCTTAGCTTTCTCATTACAAAAGCTCCTTTTTTATCGATACCCTTCTTTCTTTTATACTTTCTGGCTGCGATAGCATTGCAAATAGTCATTTATAACGCTCGTTTTATCTTGATTGAAGACGGTCTTTCCGCCCGTCAATCCATAAGAGTAGCCTGGGATATGACAAAACTGAATTTCAAAGCCTTTTTGGGCGCACACATTGTGCTCAATATCGTCGTCAGTCTTATTGGCACTCTGATCAATTTACCTTTCTTGCTGATGATCTTACCCGTGATCCTGAAAGCAGACTTTTCTCTACTAAACCCGCTTATTCTTGTAGTAGTTTTAATTCTGACAATGACCATCAACACCCTCGTATCGGGCATTTTGAATCCGCTCCAATACCACACCTACGTTCAATATTACAAAAACTACCGCAGCAGCCTGAACAGCTTGCCCGGATATGACATTGAAACCGGTCAGTATAATCCCCCTGTGTACTGAGAAAGAAAAGAATGCGCCATTCTAAAGTGGCAAACGCATCTAAATTTACCTAAATTTAACTTCTGTGAAGCTATTTCGGTATGAAACATGCCTATCTGACTGCGGTAAATACGGTGTATGTGGTGCAGTTGCCTGGTTGTCATCGCGAGGAGCCCGTCAGGGCGACGTGGCGATCTGCCTTAAAACTTTTGTTGCCCAAGAATGGAATGAAAATCTGATTAACTGCAGATTGCCATACCTTGACAGGCACAGGCGCCCCTGACGGGGCTCGCAATACCCTTACGGGCACAGGTACCCAAAGGGCACGATGTGAACGTTTGCTATTTACAGTTTTGATTTTCAGAGCTGTTTTTTCTTAGCTGAGCAAAAAAGATTGAGCTAATGTTGGTATGTGCGCTTGAGGCTAATAAAAACATCTATATTTAGATGCGCTTGCCATAGCCATTCTAAGAGTGGCGCATTTTATTGACAACTTTAGCAATGGTGCTATGCAAACGCACGATACTGCTGGAAAGTTCACCCTCAAAACTTGAGGTCTTCACAGCTTCGCGTAATTCATCAGCAGAATTAAAATCAGGCAGCTTCAATACCGCCCGACCAAGCTCGGGTAAGGTATGCGCGTCCGAGCCGACCATCCATGCCAGGCCGTGTTCATTTGCAAACTCTCCGGCTTTTTCGTTATAGATTGGTTTTCTACAGCGTGCGTTAAAAGCCTCAATTCCATCTAAGTATGGGACTAATTCCTCAAACGTGCCCGGATTCCAGGTTGAGCCGCGCCAGGGATCAAAGGGGTGGGCGATGCTGATAAAAGCACCTTGATCCTGCAGGCGTTTGACCACTTCGAGCGGTGGTATCCCATCCGGAATCTCCTCAGTCATAAAATACCCCAGGATCTCGCCCTCACTGGTCAGGATCTCTTCGCTCACGATCACAAGGTCCGGTGCCAATTGCTGCGCTTTGACCGCGCCACCGATCTTTCCGTGATCCGTAATTGCCAGCTTTCCAATTCCTTTTTTACGGCAAGTGGCGATCATGTCCTCAATGCGTGAAAGGCTGTCAAAAGAATAATTTGAGTGGCTGTGAAATTCAGCAAGTATCATTTTGGTAGTCATAGCTTTCTCTTGTGTGTTCATCTTATTCAGTATATCATCCGCCCTTCCGGCGAAAATAAAACGTAGAGGTAGGTGAGATCCCCATCTTTCATCACCATTCCCTTTTAGCAATGGATTTTACAGATCGCTATACAAAGGAGGTAACAAGTCGAGTCAAAGAATTGTAGTAGGTCGAGACAAAGTGCCCGTTAGGGTATTGAAATGGAACGCAAAAAGCGTTCCATTTCAATCCGACATCCAAAAATTGCTGCCTCTTGACACATCAAGACTTGCTGGCATACAATCAAAGCATGATCAACTCATTCCGATAAATATTATCTCTGTCATCGATAAGCTTCTTATCCAGCGATTTCGTTGGCATTGGTCGGGTTGCGTCTGTTCTTAAATCTCATATAAATCAAACTTTGAACCACTGGCAATCGTGACCAGTGGTTTTTATTTAGCACTTTGCTAAGACACAGATTCACACTTTCCAAGCCGATCCCGGTTTGATGGAGGATAGCAGATGTTACAAGTCAATCGCATTTCAAAAAGTTTCGGACCTCACCAGGTCTTGCGTGAGGTTACCTTTAGCCTTAACGATGGCGACCATGTTGGTCTGGTCGGTGCCAACGGCAGCGGCAAATCGACCCTGATGAAGATCCTGGCGGGCACGGAAAAAGCGGACAGCGGGTCGGTTGTGGTTTCAAGCGGTCAGTGGATCGGCTATCTGCCGCAGGACCCAAAAGCAAGCCACGGGAACACCATCCGTGAATTGCTGATCAGTAATCAGCCCTGGTTCTCTGACCATATCAGCAGCGACATTTCTCTCAAAGATGAGATAGATGCAAAACGGATAATGGCCGCGCTGGGTTTGAGCTATCTCGACCTCGACACGCCAGTTGAGAGGCTGAGCGGCGGCGAATCAACGCGCGTGCAGCTTGCGGGTTTGCTGCTACAGCAGCCCGAGATCCTGCTTTTGGATGAGCCAACCAACCATCTCGATATTCACGCTTTGGAGTGGCTGGAGGGCTTTATCAATTCTTACCGCGGCACCGTCCTGCTGATCTCTCACGACCGTCTATTCCTTGACCGTACCATTAGCGCGGTCTACGAACTGGACGAAGACAAAGAGGGCATCCGTAAGATCCCGGGCAATTACAGCAACTACGCTGCCTTGCTGGCGCATGAAAAGCAAAAAGCCTACGAAACCTGGAAGGATCAGGAAGCTGAGATCAGACGATTGAAAGCCGATTGGATCAATACTGCCGAACAGGCTCGTTTTTCCGAAAGAAGCACGAAAGACTCCAAAATGCGCCGATACGCTAAAAAAGTGGCGAAAAAAGGACTTGCCAAGAAGAAACGGCTTGAGCGTTATCTTGAAAGCCCGGAGCGGATTGAGAAGCCGATGGACAAATGGCGTATCAATATCAATTTTGCTGACACGGGGCACCAAAGCCAGCAGCTTCTGATCGCGGAACAACTTAGCTTCGGCTATGGCAGCAAGCTGCTGCTGGATGAGCTTGCTCTGCATATCGCAGCCGGAGATCGGGTCGCGCTGGTTGGCGGGAACGGCTGCGGAAAAAGCACCCTGCTAAAAGTTTTGTTGGATGAGCTGAAGCCGGATCAGGGAACTTATCGCTGGGGCAATAGCGTCGTCCTGGGATACATGCCCCAAAAACAGGAAATTCTTGACCTTGATCTAACACCCATTGAACAGATCCAAAGGGTGAAGGGCATGAATCTCACCGAGGTCTACCATTTTTTGCATTACTTTTTGCTTGATGAACATCATGCCAATTTGCCCTGTTCTGCATTGAGTTTTGGTCAGCGCGCGCGATTTCTGCTGGCAAGATTGGTTGCCCAGGGAGCCAATTTTTTGGTGCTGGATGAGCCAGTTAACCATCTCGACATACCTTCTAGAGAGCAATTCGAAAAAGCGCTGGACGCTTTTAACGGAGGCATATTGCTGGTTGCCCATGACCGCGCCTTCATCGCCCGCACCTGCAACCGGCTCTGGGAGCTAAAAGATGCCGCTATCCGCGATTCTGTTCCGCCGCAGGAATGGTCACAAAGTGAGGTCTAAAACGAGATAATAAGATACACTGCCATGACTTTTCATCTTCTTAGCAATAAAGGTACAATAGGGGCTGGAGAAAATCATGTTCGAATTTACTGTTACTGCTACAGATGGTCAGGCGCGCTGTGGCGAGTTCACCACTCCCCACGGCGTTTTGCAAACCCCGGTATTTGCTCCCGTTGGGACGCTGGCGAACGTCAAAGCCATCACCCCCGTCCAACTCGAAGAACTCGGTGCCACGCTGGTGCTTTCGAACACCTATCACCTCTTTCTGCGCCCCGGCGACGAGCTTGTCCGCAAAATGGGCGGTTTGCACAACTTCATGCAGTGGCACAAGCCAATGCTGACCGATTCGGGCGGTTTCCAGGTTTTCTCCCTGGCAAAAATGCGAAAAATTGATGACGACGGTGTCACGTTCCGGTCGCATATCGATGGATCAACCCAACGACTTACCCCGGAAAGTTCGATCCAGATCCAGCAAAACCTTGGCGCTGACATCATCATGGCTTTTGACGAATGCGCAGATCCCATCAATCGCGCATATATCGAACAAGCCATGGAGCGCACGCACCGCTGGGCGCGCCGCTGTCTGGAAGCCAAAACCTGTGACGACCAGGCGCTTTTTGGCATCGTCCAAGGCGGCATCTTCCACGACCTTCGGGAACGATCAGCCCGCGAGATCAGCTCTATGGGCTTCCCAGGGCACGCGATCGGCGGGCTTTCGGTTGGCGAGTCCAAAGAGGATATGTACGCGAGCATCGAGGTCGTCAATCAGGTCCTACCTGCCGACAAGCCGCGGTACCTGATGGGCGTTGGCACCCCGGAAGACCTGATCGAAGGCGTCCTGCGCGGGGTGGACATTTTCGATTGCGTCCTGCCCACGCGTCTGGCACGGCACAACAGCGCCATGACCCGTTTTGGCAGGCTCAACCTGATGAACGCGACCTTCGCCGAAGACGAACGCCCCATTGACGAAACCTGCGGCTGTTACACCTGCCAAACCTTCACCCGAGCCTACCTGCGTCACCTCATCGTGGCCAAAGAAATGCTTTCTGCCACGCTGCTTTCGATCCACAACCTGCATACCCTCGTTCAGTTGGCCAAAGATATGCGCGCCGCGATCAGCCAGGGGCGCTTGCAAAACTTCGCCGATGAATATATGGCAGACCTCAAAATTCCACGCACACCTCAGAGGTACAAATGAGCTTTTTCCAAGCCTTGATCCAGGGCATTGTTCAGGGACTGACCGAGTTCCTGCCTGTTTCTTCTTCCGCCCATCTGGTGATCGTTCCCTACCTGCTCAACTGGAACTTAGACCCTGATATGGCCTTCATTTTCAACGTCCTGGTGCAATTGGGCACGCTTGTGGCAGTCATTATTTATTTCTGGAAAGATCTGATCAACATAATTAAAGCAGTCTTCCAGGGTCTGAAAGAAAAACAACCCTTCGCGACCAGCGAACGAAGATTGGGTTGGTATATCGTTTTAGGAACCATCCCTGCCGGTTTGGCAGGCCTTATCCTAAAGAGCAAGGTTGAAGAGGCCTTCAACAGCCCCACCCTGACAGCGGTTTTGCTCTTTGTCACCGCGATCTTATTGTCTTTGGCTGAGATCTTGAGCAAAAAAGAAAAAGACCTTGATCAACTCACCTGGCTTGATTCTCTTCTGATCGGACTCTTCCAGGCTTTGGCAATTTTCCCTGGCATTTCCCGCTCCGGTGCGACCGTTTCGGGCGGTTTGTTCAAGGGTTACACCCGCGAAGCCGCGGCCCGCTTCTCGTTTCTGCTTTCAGTGCCGATCATGCTGGCAGCCGGCTTGCTTTCCATCCTCGACCTGGTCAAAGCGGATTTCTTTTTGGACTTTTTGCCAACGATGATCTTTGGCTTTGTCATCGCAGGGATCATCGGCTATCTTTCTATACGTTGGCTTCTGGGATACCTGAAAAAGAATTCGCTTTTTGGCTTCGCTCTTTATTGCGCCTTACTTTCGATCGTTACCGTCTTTGTGGCAGCTTTTCGTTAAGGCTCACTCGTTACGAGCCAGATAGACCCCGGTCTCTTTTCGAATGCTGATACCGCCATAGTGGTCAATCCGGCGTTGGAAAAAAGCTCTCATTTCCGAACGTCCCTCATCGCCAAGGTTTTCCATGACCAAAGGAGTCGAATAGGCATAATTTGTCAGCAGCCTGGCATCCGTAACCCAAAGATCACTGGTGTAAAGATGCAGCACGATCGAATTAAACACTTCACTCAGCTGTTTTTCACCGTTCAAAAGGTTAAAAGCACTTTCCATGCCATGCTCGCCGATCAGGCGTTTTGAAAACTTTCCCAGCAACAGATCGAGGTCCCGCATATGCTCAGGACTGTTTGTCGCAGCCATAAAAACTGCCTCTGGCTTCATGACGCGTTTTGCCTCCGCCAACACATGGGCGACGGAAGGCACATGATAGAGCATGTGATTGGCGATCACCAGATCAAAACTCTCGTCCGCGAAAGCGATATTCATGCTGTTCATTGCCAAATAGGAAAAGCGTTTGTCGGAAATCAATGCCAGACGACCCTCCAAAGCCATCCCACAGGAAAGATCGGACAAAAAGAAACTGGCGCTTTCAGGCAAGCGGACATAATTGCCGCGCCATAGCGCGGAGCTTCCGCAGCCAAGCTCAAGCACCGTCATGCCTGCTTTAATTTTGGCTAATTCCAGCACAAATTCATACCAGTTTTGCTGCCCCGTGCTAAAACGCTGGTGGATTTGGATTCGGGACGATAAATTACCTGAGTTCTGATATTGCACATTGCTCAGGTATTCAGGGTTCGTTTTCAATTTTTTTAGGTCGGACATTGTTTTACCATGCTTTCTGACCTAATTATACCTTTTCATTTTTGGATTTAGTCCGCTTTGCGTAATTTTTGCTTTTTCGACAGATTACACGTGTATACCACAAATGAATTCTGCTATTTTGTGATAAATTCGGATAAAACAAACGTCTCGTATTGTGCGAGACGTTTGTTTTATTGACACGAAGATCAGCATCTCCATTTTGAAGGTAGAGTCATGATTCCCCTATACGTCAACCTTGCTAAATTGTTTTGGTTTGACTTTTATCGAGTGTGATGTTCCCTTAAACAGTAATAGCAACCATCATAGCCGTTATTAAGTGCCCACTCTTTCTCTTTTAGGTAAATAACATTCCAATCAGCCATCTCCTTGACCCACTCACAATCCCGTTTGTGGAGTTCTTTTGTCTTCTTATTTGCCACATAAATGCTTTCCATGTCATTTTTATCTATGAATATTGGTAGTCCCGGGTCCCCAATAAGTTGATATGCTAATGCCATCCACCGATAAGTCCAGTCCTCCCAATAGATTTTTTCCTTACCTTCCTGATAGTGTGAGGGTGAAAGAACACCAGATGTTGAGAAAAGTTCCCCAAGTAGAGGTCTTCTAAATCCTGTTGTTAATAAATCAAAAAAACGTTTTGTGAACATTGTGCCATGTCCACAAAAGCTCATCCTGGAAAAACCTAAATACGCAATCGCACCACCATCTTCCTTAAGGATCGAGTGACGTGAGATATAGTCATCATTATCATCATCAAACATACTAGTATTGCAACCGTCCGCAAGGACTATGAAGGTTTGATCTTGGTTGTTGATATCTCTTAGAACACTTTGATCATAATGGCAAGATCCACCGGGAGATCCGTGTCCTGACATTGAGACAATATGAGGAGAAACATTATATTCATTATTTGTTGAAAGTTCATTAATAAGATTATCTCTGTTAAGATGCTGCAAAGTTGTACCAAATGGAGTTTCTTTCTCCCAAAAAGATTTTTCATAATCATAAAGTCGGTGAATATTCATACCACCATGACGATAACGATCAATCAAATCACGGATTTTTTCCTGCGCTTCAATAGCGCCATCTATACTCAAAGGATCCATCTGGTAAAAGGAAGGCTGAAATTCTTTTTTATCATCACTACGAACAAGGATCCACGTTGTAGGTTTTTTACACTTTGCATTAATGAAATAAAATTGATAGTACGATGGTACCAGAATGTCTGGTCCTATAACATAATCCCAGTTATTATCAGAAAGTTGGTGATAGCCGATTCCATTGTTGTAACATAACAGAACGGAAGGTTCTGCTGGTATTTGCGAGAGATGGATCAAGGTTCCCAGTTCGTTTTCAAGAAGAGTATATCTATTCTCTCCAAGATCTTTCGGATCGCCTACATATTGTCGCCAAATGTTATATTTCCTTTCATATTTCTCAGCAATCAACAAGACCTTATCAAACCGTGCTGATTCTTCCGGGCGGTCTATGGAGCTTTCATAGGCTTTGATCTTCCGAATATAGGTCCTTACCTCATCGACGGTCTTTACAGGAACTCGACCATAATAAATGTCTGGCCGGTAATCAATTTTATCTAGATTTTTCTCGTTCGACCATTGACCGTACAGACCGTTTCCAAGATGATCCCAATCGTGTTTGCCCGGAATATTGTAATATTTTTCATTGAACAAACTTGCATAGTACAAGTCCGTTGGAATTAAGTTATCATGACCATACCAACAAAAGATCCCATTCACAACATCTTTTGGCGCATCTACACGAACATACCTGGTAACAGTTTCAGAAAAAGTATCAAACTTATCATCCGTTGTATGATACCAGCATGGATAAACATCACTTTTAAGACCATTCTTGCTGTATGGGATTATTTCCCCGGTCTTTTCTATGGTAAGAATGTCTTCAAGTTTTCCATAAATAGGAACACCATCACCATGCGTAGTAAGCACCATGCCACCATAGGTGCCTTTCCATTCGATATGACCATAATTGAAGCAGTCCTTTTTTTCGGGGCTGACACATTCTGTCAGAACACAGGCACATGTCTTTCTTGATGGAACAACACTATCAGTACCACCTATGAGTAAATACTTGGTACGATGGGTTTTTACAAAATGTTTCAGAAAATTACGAATTGTTTCCTGTAGATCTCTGGCATTTCTTCTGAAATTCCCATACCGACCTTTTACAATATTACTTATGCTGGCTATGTGTGTTGTAAACCCATGGCTCTCCCTTAACTTAGCAAGTTCCTCGAAGGCTCCAGGTAAGTCACCAATATATTTTAGAGGCATGATCTTTTTAGCATCCCAGATATGCTCATCTGTAATGATGAGATAATCTACGATCACCGGTACGTCGATAGGTTTAAGAACCTCTGGTTTGTAATAGTCAGGGTTCAATTCATGGGTCTTGTCAACTTTTTTGCCAATACCTTCCGCTATAACATGATTAGAGATTAATCTCTTTTCAACTCTAGAATGTATTTTTCTAACAAGATTAGGGTTTATCACCCTTCTCTCAAGCATATTCAAGCTCCCAGCAGTCGAAGAGAGCATTTCTTCTCCTCTTTGAATCCGCAGAGGTTTGGTTTTGATCGGCTTAAGTGAGATGTTTATTTCAATCTCGCTGATCAATTCGAGACAAGCAAATTCATCATAACGGATCGGGCGAACTGCGATCGTTGCGACATAGATATTACCCTCTATTCGCGACCCAAGGAGCCACGCATTACGCCGACGCATGTTCTTGACAGCATCTTCATACGAGGCTGGATCAGGATCGACCCATCGGAATTCAGACCTGTTAGGTTCGTTCGGACCTCGATATGGAATAAATTCTTGACGAACAGGTGTCACGAAGGTGGGAGAAGATGTGAGTGGCGTCGTTTGTATGACGCGAGCCGTAACGCGGGAAGCTTCCATGCCCTTTGGGATAGCTACTTCAATTTTTCGGATTGGAAATCCTGGTTCACCGGGATTTGAGGAGATGGTTCCTTCTTCCATCGCAAGTTCGACACCATAATGTGTTTGAACCATGCGAACATCGGAATGTGAATAGCGTAATGTTATATTTATTTTTTTTTGTTCCATTTCAATATTCTCCTTAATATGTTAAAGGTCGATCTTTTGGGTCTCAATTTTTTGTTATTGTTTTTTCGAATACGAACAATTATTTTGAAAGTGATCTGCGTAGGAAAGTTGAAAGTTCTTGTCTCTCCTGCATTTTTAGGTACAGCCGTGTTAAGTTAACTTGGCGACTTGGTGGACTAACCTTTACAGAAAAGGTGTTGTAAATTATTAACGATGCTTCCTGTGATGCATCTATAAATATTTATACTTGAAAACAATCAATTATTTTCAGTTACTTATATTATAATTATATAACCTTGTTTATTAAATTTCAATACATTAATGTTAAATATCTGAACAAGATAAATTTTTCCTCCTTAATTACTTTGCGATCTTCATGCGAGGACTGTCTAGAACTAGCCTATCTTATATTACAAGGAAGACTAAAGAGGATGTTTCGTTACTGATTAATCCACCCTAAAAGATGTTTCCCAGACTTTCCAGAAATGCTTATGCTTAGACTCTTCTTGAATTTCCCAAGGATTGGGAATGTTTGATCAAAATTGAAAGCATAGATTATTAAACTTATTGATCCAGAGTTCGATCTGACTTATTCCAGCAGGGTGAACAAAACTGCTCCCACCCTACAAATAAATATTCATGGAGTGGGAGCCTTTTGGATGACCTGTTTGTTTCCTAAGCCAACACTTTGGATATTCTCTCGATCGCCTGATCCAGCGTGGCACGCGTGCAGCCGAAATTCAACCGCAAAAAGCCCTTGCCTTCTTCTCCGAAGGTAGAACCCTCATTAAGAGCAACTTTGGCATGATCGATCAAATATTGCTGGTAGTCCCCTTCCAATCCAGACTTGCGAAAATCAAGCCAGGCCAAGAAGGTTGCTTCGGGTTTGCTCCAGCTCACTCCGGGTAACTTGACCGGCAAAAGTTCTTCTATTCTGTCGCGGTTGCCCTGCAAATAAGCGTTTTGCTCTTTGAGCCATTCATCGCCATGCTCATAAGCCGCCTTGGCAGCCACCATCGCCAACAACCCCGGATTCCCGACCAGATAGGACTTATATTGCAAATACCTACTTCTCAATTCTTCATCCTGAATGATCGCCACCGAGGCATGCAAGCCGGCAATATTATAGGTTTTGCTTGGTGCCATAAAAGTGGCTGTTATTTTTGAAATTTCCGGGGATATACTTGCGATCGGGATGTGCTTATTATCGTCATACAAAATGTCACAATGGATCTCATCAGAACAGATCAGAACCTGATGCCGCAAACAAATTTCAGCGAGTTTTTCCAATTCCTCCCGCGTGAAAACCCGACCGGTTGGGTTTTGTGGGTTGCAAAGAATAAAAACCTTGACCTTATTCTCAATGATTTGTTTTTCAAATAAATCGTAATCGATCTTATAGATGCCGTCCTGGTCCAGATACATGGGATTATGAACGCCCGTCAAACCGGCGCAAACCGGTGAATTAATGAAAGGTGGATAAGCGGGCGTCTGGAAGATGACCGCGCCACCTTTTTCGCAGGCGCATCGCATTAACAAGTTGAAACCGGTCACGATCCCCGGCACGCAGCTGATCTGATCCGCGTCAACATCCCAATCATATTTGCTTTTCATACGGCGGATGACCACCTCGTTAAAGCCCTCTGGAATGACGCCATAGCCAAAAATGCCATGCTCAACTCTTTTGTGCAAGGCTTCGACGACTGCTGGTGGTGACAAGAAATCAGTATCCGCTACCCACAAGGGCAGGACATCTTTCCCATACAGGGTCCATTTAAAACTTTCGGTGTTTCTACGATCTATTGCTTGGTCAAAATTCATTGTTTCTCCTTTTTTCACAACAATTCTAACTCAAAGCCAGATTTTAGGCTAAAGTCCAACAAGAATTTTCGTACATTTCATGCGATTCTCTGGTATAGTTCACAAACTAAAATGACTATTAAGAAGTGAGCAAGAGATCATGAGCCTACCATCCAAAATTATCCTGACACCTTCTCCAGACTGGAAAGACTACGCCCTGCTGGATAGCGGCGGCGGTAGAACGCTGGAACGCTTTGGAAAATACCTTCTCATTCGTCCCCGTCCTCAGGCGATCTGGTCTCCAACCTTACCCTCTAGCGAATGGAAGAAAGCCAACGCTATACTGGTGGAAGAAAAGCAGGAATATGGAGGAAAATGGAACATTCTCAACCCGATGGAAAAATCCTGGGCTATCTCGTATAAAGATCTTCGCTTCCAACTTCAGCTCTCCAGCTCGCGACATGTCGGCGTTTTCCCGGAACAAGCTACCCATTGGGATTGGATCCGTCAGCGCATCGAAACAGGCAAGAAGCCTTTCAGGGTGCTCAACCTTTTCGGCTATACCGGGCTGGCTAGCATAGCCGCCGCGGCTGCTGGCGCGGAAGTTACCCATGTGGATGCTTCCAAACACGCCATCACCTGGGCAAACCTGAACACAAAGCTTTCCAAATTGGAGGATAAGCCAATCCGTTGGATCGCGGAAGATGCGCTCAAATTTGTCAAACGCGAGGGACGGCGCAACAGTCTTTACCAAGGCATTATTATGGATCCGCCGAAATTTGGGCGGGGATCACGAGGGGAAGTCTGGGATTTTTTCAAGCGGATTCCTGAGTTGGTCAACGCCTGCCAAAGCATTCTGGCAACGGACGCCAGTTTTATCGTTATGACCGCCTACGCGATCACCGCCTCAGCAGTGGTTACCCATCAGGCAGTAGAGCAGATCGTTGGCAAAAAAGGGAATCTCGAATCCGGAGAACTGATCACGGTTGAAGAAAGCGCCGGACACGTGCTTTCACACGCCATCTACACGCGCTGGTCTGCTTAAGCTCAGTGGGTTGGGTTGCGCTCCTGCCCCCCTTTCGGGGTTCAACCCAACAAAACCTGGTTTAGTAGTCGAGATTGATAGTGGTGCACAGAAAGTGCACCACTATCAATCCGACGTCCTGTGTTTAACTTTCACCAGGATAAATGTCGGAGGTTTAATTAGATATCAAATATTGAAATCAAAATGATCGTAACGTTGGATTGAAAGATGCGCATTGAAACGCGCATCTTTCAATCTCAACCTACTAAAATTTTTACAGCAAAAACCGGGCTATTCTTCAGCTTCTATCCTGGAGATCTCGACGCGTTCGACGCGGAATCCGTCCATAGCAACAACCGTAAAGTGATAATTATCCCATTCAAAGGATTGCCCCACCTTCGGGATGCGCCCCATCTGGTTCATCACAAAGCCGCTCAAAGTCTGATAACCAGCCTTGACCTCTTCCGGCAGCTCATCCACTTCCAGCCGCTCTTTCAGGACATCCACAGGCACCAGTCCATCCATCAGAAGCGAGCCGTCCGACTGCCGTTCAATATCATTCTCAGTATCGTGCTCGTCCAAGGGGATATCGCCAGCGATCGCCTCCAGGACATCATAGAGCGTGACCATGCCCTCAACACCGCCAAATTCGTCCATCACCATTGCCTGGTGTATACCCGTGCTCTGGAAGGTCTCAAAAGCCTTGACCGCTTTCATGTTGCCGGGGAAGAACATCGGTTCACGGACATGTTCCATGATATTAAAATGCTCATCGTACAAATTCACACCGAGCAAATCTTTGGCTGAAACGATCCCGACCGTGCGGTCCAGATCGCCTTCAGCGACCGGCAAGCGCGAATATGGGCTCGCGATCATTTCTTCCACCATGACCGCCATTCCATCCGTCAGGTCAAGCCAGTCCAGTTCCGTATGCGGCGTCATGATCGCGTCCACGCGCCGCTCACTAAAGCGAAAAACGCCATCCACCAGGATCTCTTCAGCCTCATCAAAAACGCCGGTTTGCCGACCTTCCTGGATAAAGCCCTTTAGTTCTTCTTCCGTGATGAAGGGTTCTTTGCTGATATCGATATTAAAGACCTTGATCCCCAGGTTTGTGGAAGCGCTCAACAACTTGATCAAGGGGCGTAGGATCCTGGTCATCGTGTTTATCAGAGGAGACATGCTCGTGACCACGTCTTCCGGTTTGCTGACAGCAACGCGTTTGGGGATCAATTCACCTAAAACAATGGAAAAATAAGTGATCGCGACCACCACGATGACCAGCGCAATCGTATCAGCAAAGGGTTCCAGAAAGCTGACTTTCTTCAACACCACTGCCAATGGGTCCGAAAGCATAGCACCACCGATACCGCCAGCCAGCGTATCGATCATGGTGATCATAATTTGCACAGCCGAGAGGTATTCCTGGTTGGGATCCTTCAGAAGCTGCAAGGCGACCTCCGCACCTTTTCTCCCTTCATCGGCGCGTTGCTGCAATCGCGTCCGTCGGGAGGATACCATGGCAATTTCATACATGGCAAAAAATGCGTTCAGTAAGAATAAAACGAAAATCAGGATGATATTGGCATAAACCGTCATGTTACAAGAAAACCTTCATAAAAACGAGTGTCATGCTATTGTATCAAAGCTTTAGTGGATTTATCAAAATGAAGGCTCTTTGCCCCAGGGCAAACGCATCTAAATTCACCTAAATTATACTTCTGTGAAGCTTCCTCGGCATGTTTCATGCCTATTTGACTGCGGTAAATAAAGTACATGTGGTGCAGTTGCCATGTTGTCATCGCGAGGAGCCCTTTAGGGCGACGCCTGTGCCCGTTAGGGTATTGCGATCTGCCTTAGAGCTCTTGCTGTACAAAAATGGAATGGAACACCTATTAACTGCAGATTGCCACGCCCCTGACGGGGCTAATGACTGTTCCCTGAGAGGAGTTTTTGTTTTTAGATTCTTTTTTTCTAAGCCTGGCTAAAAAGATTGAGCATATGTTCATGTTTTCTCTTGATGCTAATAAAAATCATCTTTATTTAGATGCTTTTACCCTAACCTTTGACCGGAGCTGGGATAAAAACGCTTTGCTCAGAGACAACTTCGCTTCCAATCCTTAGTAAGTGACCAATTCGTCAGGGAAGAAATCGGTTCGATTGAGGTAAGAAATGAAAACACGCCGGGCGGAAAAGTCAAAACGGCTGACCGCGCAATTACAGAAAGAATACCAGAGCGGGACTTTACGTCCGTCCGGCTCATCAAGCGCGATGCCAAAGATCGCCCGCAGCATGTGGTTATAAAATGCGCCATGAGTAACGATCGCCACGCGGTCATCGGTTTCAAAATGACGCTCTTTCAGAAAAGCGATCACATCCTGAGCACGTTTTAGCGGACCCTCCACATCTTCACGCCCGCCTTGCCACCAACCACGCTCTTCGATCGGGTCTTCAAACCGCAACAGAGGGAAATGTTCTTTGTAAAAAGCAGGCGTTCCGCCATGCTCCAGGCTGATCTGTGATTCTCCGTTTACCAATTCTTCAGTATATACCCCGCCGACTTCATGCACCTGTGGCAAGCCAACCAGTGGAAGCCCAACATGGCTGGAAATGATCGAGCCCGTGTGCACAGCCCGGATCATCAGACTGCAATAGAGATGCGTCAATCCAAAACCATATCGATTTTGGGTATCAATGGTTACATCAGCGGGCCATTCGAGTTTTTGCGCCAGGAATTTTCCAACATATTTTGCCTGTTCAACGCCAATGTCCGTCAGGCTGGGATCAGACACACGCTCGTAGTCATAACTCCCGTCCTCATATGAAAGGATATTATTGGTCGATTGTCCGTGTCGGATAAAGTAGATCTGCATAGCTCCTCCAAACAGGGATTATACCCAATGATACAAGAGAGTAGGATGCATGTAGGGCTTTGTTCCCACGCCCGCCCGTCAGCCTGTATACAGAAGACCGTCGCGCATACGGGAGACCGTGAAATACCCTGACGGTACAGGTATCTCCCCTTGCAGCAATTTTATGTACGCTCGCCCGGTATTCGAAATACGCGATAACAACTACGCTATGAATTGATGTTACGGGTTCCCGCCTGGTCGCTTCCTTCGGTGTTATAATCACAATTCGAATTTTTATAGGAAAACCATAATAAAATGTTAGAAAAACTTGAATCTATTCTCGAACACTTTGCTTCACTCGATCATCGCCTGGCGGAGGTTGGGCAGGACTATCAGCTCGCCGCCGAGCTTTCCAAAGAACGCTCCGACCTTGAACCCCTGGTCGAACTGGCAAAAGAATATAAAGAAAATTTCACCAAAGCTGACGAAACCCGCGAACTGATCGAGATTTCCGAAGGCGAAATGCTTGAACTGGCAAAAATGGAGCTGGACGAGATCCTCGCCCGGCGTGAGGAGCTGGAAGCTGAACTCAAATCCATGTTGATCCCCAAGGATCCCCGCGACAAGCGCAACGTCATCGTCGAGATTCGTGCCGGCACCGGTGGCGATGAGGCGGGATTGTTCGTTGCCGACCTCCTGCGAATGTACCTGAAATATTCCGACATTCACAACTACAAAACTGAAATCATCTCTTCCAACGAGACCGGAATCGGCGGCTACAAAGAAGTGACCTTCGCGGTCAAAGGCAACGGCGCCTATTCGCGCTTCAAATTTGAATCCGGAGTTCATCGTGTGCAACGCGTGCCCGAAACTGAATCGCAGGGGCGCATCCACACCTCAACCGTGACTGTTGCGGTTTTGGCAGAAGTGGACGATATCGAAATTGATATCCCTGAATCGGATATTGAAATCGACGTCTTCAAATCGGCTGGCGCGGGTGGTCAGAACGTCCAGAAGAACATGACAGCGGTTCGCATCCATCACAAGCCGACCGGCATTGTCGTTGCCTGTCAGGATGAGCGCTCACAACTTCAGAATCGCAACCGGGCAATGAGCGTTCTCAAAGCCCGTCTCTACGAGATCGAGGAGGAAAAACGCCAAAGCGAGCTCGACGCCGCCCGTCGCTCCCAGATCGGCACCGGCGAGCGCTCGGAGAAAATTCGCACCTACAACTTCCCGCAATCGCGTGTGACCGACCATCGCATCAACGTTTCGTCTTTCAATATTTCCGGCGTGATGGATGGTTACGAGCTCGACACCTTTATTGAAGAGCTTCAGCACGTCGAAGAAGCCGAACGCCTGGCAAATTTCGAGAGTAATGACTAAGTCGCCTGCAGTTGACCCCAGTCTCGGTGGTCAGCTAAGATCGATCGACCTCCCACACCAAATTACGCTCGTCTTACTGGCGCATGTGCTGGAGCAGGATAAAAGCTGGATCCTGGCGCATCCCGAATTCCAGCTTTCAACAGACCAAAAAGCCGAATTTGACAGTCTCGTTGCTCGTATAAAAGGCAGGGAACCCCTGCCCTATCTGACTGGCAAACAGGAGTTCTTTGGGCTGGAATTCAAAGTAACTCCAGCAACGCTCATCCCACGACCAGAGACTGAATTACTGGTCGAAGAGGCACTAAACTGGCTCAAAGCCCATAGCGAAGCGCGTGTTGGTTTGGATATTGGCACAGGTTCCGGCTGCATCGCGATCAGCCTGCTTGCCAATTGCCCGGATCTGCGCATGACCGCCACCGATGTGTCAAAAGATGCGCTTCAGATCGCCCGGGAAAATGCCCGTCATCACCGAGTTGAAGATCGCATTAACTTTTTCGAATGCGACCTGATCCCTCCTGATGTCAAAAAGGTTGATTTGCTCTGTGCCAATTTGCCTTACATCCCCACTGAAAAGTTGGCTGAAGTCAACAGCCTGCCCTGGGAACCCAGCCTGGCGTTGGACGGCGGCGTGGATGGGCATAATTGTTTTCGTCAGCTTTTCGACAAAATCAAACAGTTTGAGCTCGAACCGGCCTTGATCTTGCTTGAAATTGAAGAAACGCTCGGGCAAGAAACCCTGACCCTCTGCCAAAACGCTTTCCCAAAGAGCCAAATTGAGCTGCTTCAGGATCTGTCCGGACGGGATCGCCTGATCCGAATTGAGAACACCAAATGAAAGTATACGAAACGGAAATTCTTTCGCTTCAGGATCCAGCCTCGCTCGACAAAGCTGTCCAGCTGATCCAGGCAGGCGAGTTGGTCGCTTTTCCGACCGACACGGTCTATGGTCTGGCTTGCAGCCCTTTCAATCCCAGCAGTCTCGAGCAAATTTACCAGGTGAAACAACGACCGGAAGAAAAAGCAATTCCGGTTTTGGTAGCTAACCTTGAGCAAGTAGCCCAGGTCGTGAAAAGAATACCACCCCAGGCAGAAGGCATCATGGCAGAATTTTGGCCCGGCGCGCTGACGCTGGTCCTGCCCCACAAGATCGATCTGCCCGTCCAGCTTTCACCTTACCCAGGTCTGGCGGTGCGCATGCCTCGGCATCAGTTGGCTCTGCAGATCCTCGAAAGAACAGGTTCTCTGGCTGTCACCAGCGCCAATCTCTCGGCTCATTCCGAAACACTTTCAGCTCAGGATGTTTATAATCAACTCAAGGGGCGCATTCCCCTGATTTTGGATGACGGCTCCCACCCCGGCGGCAAAGCCTCAACCGTGATCGACTGTATGGGCGCAGAACCAGTGCTGCTGCGGCAGGGTCCGATCGCTTTTGAGGATATAGTACAGAAATGGAAGGCTTATGGAAAAGATCTCTAACTATCTGATTGAATTTTGTTTTGACGCCAAAACGCTCACTTTCTCCATTCAAAGCCTTCTATTCCCCCACGCTCATCTTGAGCAAGCGAAATTTGCTATCGATATTCTCGAAAAAGGCGCTTCAAATTTCAAGTATATAGAGGATAGCCTTCAAATAGAAGAAAATGTGGAAACGCCACACGGTAGCTGCACAGTGCTAAAAGCAAGCTACCTGAACCGCAAGTATGATCTACGCACGACCGTTGAGTTCGCCCTCCCGGAAGACTTGCCTTTTTTCTTCCAACGCGTTCATCTCGAAAACCAGGGTAAAAAGACAGTTCACCCAAGGCGATTTCTTTTCGCAAGGGTTGATAAAGGAAAGCTCAAGCTCTCGGAGCACCGTTCGGAGCAAACCGCCTTTTTTAGCAATGGTTGGCAGAGCTGGTCGCCCAGCGGTGTCTGGCAATACGGGCAAAAGCAAACCCGCAGCCGCCTGACTGGTCTCGCCACGCCCATGCTTTATAACGACGGAACGCCTGTCACCAAAAAAGCCTCCCATTTTTCATCGGACATGTTTGCCGCCATCCTCGATCACGCTTCAAAGACCGGCTTATTGGCAGGCTTCCTTGCTCAAAAAGAACAATTTGGTTCACTGGAGACAATTCTCCATCCTCAGCCTGAGCTGAAAGTCTGGGCGAATTGTGACCAAATTGACCTCCTACCTGGAGCGAGCCTGGAAAGCGACTGGCTCGCCTGGCAGTTTTTCGACATGACCGCAAGCCAATCCTTTGAGGCTTATCTCCAGTTGGTCGCGCGGGAAAACCAGGTCAGACCCCGCATGAAGACGCCCATTGGCTGGTGTTCCTGGTATTACTATTTCCAGAATATCACGCCCCAGATCCTTCAAAACAACCTTGAGAGCGTCCACGCGGTCAAAGAAACGCTCCCGCTTGATTTTTTCCAGATCGATGACGGTTACCAACAGGACGTTGGCAGCTGGCTCAAGTTCGACCATGAATTTCCAGATGGTGTTGCACCCCTGGCGACAGAGATCCACCAAAAAGGGTTCACCCCTGGCATCTGGCTGGCGCCGTTTATTCTCGAACACAAATCTGAGCTAAAGAAACATCACCCTGACTGGCTTTTGCGCAAAGCCAATGGCAAACCCGTCAACAGCGGCTTTGTTTGGAACTGGCTTGGAAACGCGCTCGACCTCACCCATCCCCAGGTGCAGGAATATGTGCGCGAGGTGATCCGAAGCGTGGTCAATGACTGGGGTTTTCCTTATCTCAAGCTCGATTTTCTTTACGCGGCAGCCCTGCCCGGCAAACATCATGATCCAACGCTCACGCGCGCCCAGATCCTGCGGCGAGGTCTTGAACTCATTCGCGAAGAAGCTGGTGAAGAGTGCGTCCTTTTGGGCTGTGGCGTGCCTATTGGGACTGGTATCGGCATTTTTGACATGATGCGCATCAGCGCCGACGTCGCGCCCACCTGGGAGCCTGAATTTGGCAGCCTGAAAGCCATTTTCCGCAACGAACCAAACATGCCCTCTGCCCGCAACGCGATCATGAACATCCTCACCAGGGCAAATCTTGACCCGCACCTTTGGGTCAACGACCCGGATTGCCTGCTGGTGCGCGACGACTCCAAACTGACCCTTGCTGAAGTTCAGTCTTTGGCAACTGCGATCTGTATGACAGGCGGCGCCTTTTTGATCTCGGACGACATGACCACGCTCAAACCTGAACGGCTTAAAATGGCAGCCAGCCTCCTGCCTGTCTTACCTCCTGGTCCCAAAGTGCCTGACCTTTTTGAAGAGAACATGCCTTCCATTCTGCATCAAACGCTAAAAAATACCTTTGGCAAATGGCATCTGATCGCGCTTTTCAATTGGAAAGACACGCCAAGCACACTCGAGTTGGTCCCAAGCCAATTTGGATTGAAAAAGGGCAAATACATCATGCGGGAATTTTGGACAGGGGAATCGGCGGTGGTATCCGGTCGTCACATTTTCAAAGACGTACCCGCCCACGGCGTCCGCTTGATCGCTTTGCGCACATATTCTTCGCCTGCTTATCTGGGCAGCGACCTGCACCTCTCCCAGGGAGTCGAGCTGAGTAAATGGAAAGAAAAAGACGGAGGATTGATCCTTGAACTGGATCTTGAAGGGCGCAAAGCCCAGGGTAACATTTACCTTTACAGCAAAAAAGAGATCCTGACGGTGAACCTGAATGGCACCACGTCTGAATTCACAAATGTAATGCCAGATTTCTACGAAATCCCAGTAGATGTCTCCCCAACCGCCAGGATTGAGATTCAATTGCAACATTAGGGATCCACACGCAAAATGCGGATACGCTACTTTCAAAAAAAGGCTCCGGATGTATTTCCGAAGCCTTTTATAGATCAATGGTTTATGGTAAAGCCTGTTTTATTTCAAACTCTCCTCATCCACGATCAAGGATTCTTCCGGTTTCACCGCTTCTTCAGCCTTGCGTGCCCGGCGTTTGGCAGCAGACTTTTTAATGGCGCGGGTCAGGAAGTACAAACCCACTCCCAGCGGGATCAGGAAGGGCAGACACTGAATGCTGAAGCGGATCAGGAAATCAACCAGGTCCTGGAACATCCGGATCAAATTTTCCAGCGCGTCTTTTGCAACACCTTCAGGCTTCCAGCCGCCGATCTCGATCGGCTGCAGCGAGGCTTCAGCCACAAAATCCACCGAGATTGACGAGAGGGCAGAACTTTCCTGCAAGTACTTGATATGACCTTCCATCACTTCAATCTGACCGCGAATATTGGTCAGCTCTCGGAAAACAGACATGGTCGCTTCCAAATCATCAGTGTTTTCCATCAATTTCACCAGTTGTTCCTCAGCTGCTTTCAGGTTGCGCAGCCGTGAAGAGGAATCCACAAAATCAGAGGTGACATCCTCACCAGACAAGCTCTCAGAGAGCACGCCGTTCTTACCATCAGCAGACAATTCGCGGATCTTTTGCATCGCTTCTTCCAGTTTTGCGGCTGGAACACGAATGGTGATCGAGGTGCGTGTGTAGGTGACTTTATTGTAAGTGGTGTCTGAGTAACGGTCGCTGCTGACGACATAGCCGCCCATACTTTTAGCAAGCGCGGTTGTCGCGTTCATGGCTTCAACTGTATCCGCGACCGAAACCCTCATTGTCGCGGTCTGGATGACCATTCTTTCCTGACCACCAGCCTCGTCTGTTTCAAGGTAGGATTCAGCTGCGCTTTCCTCTACAAAGTCATAGGATGATACAGCAGCATCATTGCCCCAGTCCATTACAGCGGCTGGCATTTCAACATTCATTGGACTTTCGCTTTTGGCAACGCCGCAAGCCGATACGAACAGTACCAGGATCAAACTAAAAACAAGCAATTTTTTCTTCATTTTTCTCCATTCTCTAAAGGCGAACTTCACCTATTAGACGCCTGAGATGCGGGAATTGTTCCCTTGTAAACTTATTTGACAGTATATGGATCTGTGTTTAGGTGCCTGTCCGAAGCCGGGTGGCTTGTCGGGCCGGGATGCCCAACGCCATGATGCGATCCTGAACCGGTTCGATATCATAAGGAACGCGATAAAAGCCCCAGGTGTTTTCCTCATCATCATAAATAACGTAAGATGCCCTTGGGTCATAATTTCTCGGCTGCCCCACCGAGCCTGGATTGAGAATAAACTTTCCCCTGGTCTGCCAGCGGTCGCCATGCTCTGGCAGCAAGGTTGTCACAGCGCCATCTTCCTCTTGAACAAAAATAAGCGGGATATGGGAATGCCCGATCAGACATCCTTGAGTGTCAAACTCAGCAAAGTTCGCAGCCGCGCTATGAGGACTAAGGATGTATTCCCAGATCGGATTGCGTGGGCTGCCATGCGCGAGGGTCTCCTGATCCAGCTCGATCTTGAAGCACAAAGTTTCCAGGTAATCCCTTGTTTCATCCGTGACCAGACCACGCTGCACCAGAACAGCATCAGCAGCCTCCTGATTAAAGCGGTCGATCGAGATATAGTCCATCAAAGCCGCGTCGTGGTTACCCATTAGCGCTGTCAAATTTGGCAGCGTTTGCAGGAGTTCGACACACTCATTGGGGTCGGGACCATAGCCGACAATATCCCCCAAAAACCAGACCTGATCAACCGTGCCAGCAGCAGCCAGCACGGCTTGAAAGGCATTTAAATTAGCGTGAACATCCGAAATGACCAGTGTTCGCATTATGGCAAGCTGAAGCTAATGCTCCATTCTCCATCCTTTATTTCCAACGGTGAACTTTGCCCGACGATCACGATCCAGGTATTGCCAGGTTTGAAAGGAAAAGCATTCCCTTCCGCATCGAAGAATTGGATCGGCTTGTTGTTCGCGGGCGTCTTCCAGATGACTTCATAAGCCTGACCGTCCCGAAAAACGATAGCCGTTCTACCTTCTGTATTGCCGATCAGATCGACCGTATGCAAAGTGCCCTCGTGTTCCGTGTAATAGGTTTTTAGAAAGACAACATTGGCAAATTCCAGAGGCTCGCCCGTGTTTTGGTCGATCAGAGGCTTGAAGACATTGGCTGTCGATTCGCCCATAACCCATTGGACATACTTTTCGCTTTCTTCGTCATAAACCCACTGACTGTAATCGGCGTAAGACCAATATACCCAGGCGCTGTCAGCTTTCTGACCACCTTCAGGAGCGTCTCCCCTAAAAGCCATACCGTAAAGCTGGGGGTCATCCAAATGGACATTGTACTGTCGGAAATAATTTGAAAGGGCAGCAGTGTTCCCAAAAACGGAGTAGACCATATTTCGACCGTCATCGCAGACGCCCGGGCAAAGGTATTTATCTGTAAAATATCGTCCGGAAATGTAATTTTCCAGATAGGGCAGCACCTTTTCCTGATTGCCGCCGGTAGAGCCAACCACTGCTTCGTACAAACTGCCGAGCTGCCCATCGACACGGCGAATTGAGCGCACCGGTCCGACCTTGTCAACATCCTGTCCGTAGAACAAAGCCGCAAAACGATTGGCACCCCAACCGATATAGTATTCAAAGACAATGTCAGCAGACGACAAGCCCCAGTGAGGCTGATAGTCGATCTGATGGTTTGAAACCTTCATGATCACGGGTCGGCGCCTGAGCAGATCCGGGTTTTCAACCTCCAAACCCGTCAGGGGGTTTACGCCTTCAGGATAGTTATCCGGCCCAATCTGGGGTGCAACTGTTGGCGTTGCAGTGGCTGCTGGCGTAGGTGTTTGTGTATCTGCCACTTTTGTGGGCGTTTCGGTAGGAAGCGCGGGGGTGAGTGTCATCTCGTTGAAGACCGCTGTCACGGTCCCCGCGATGGCTGTCATCTGAGCACCGGAAAGTTCGTCAACTGGAACTTGTTGGCATGCTGAAATGAGCATGGCAAAACAGAACAAAACAATTAATATATTTCTTGTTTTCATAGCACCTTCCTTGATTGGACTAATTTTACCTCATCCAGAAAAGTCCATGATTCTCTCGTTGGCAAATATTTCCACCTGGGAACTTTATCCGATCTATGGATACCAATCAATGTAGGCCGGATTCCTTTTTTGAATCCGGCATGAGAAAGCCGAACAAGTAGCGTCGAATTAAGCCTAACATTTCGAACGTTGCAAGCTTTTGCCGGATCGAACCACCAAAGGGGACAGGCCACACGATCCGGCCTACGATTTTGCCATCCTCGCAGCAAGCTACAGGGAAATGCCCGCAGTCGTTTTATATTCAAACCAAATAATGTTATTCCGCCGTTAGCAATTCCATCCGGCTGACACCGGCATCAAATGGTCTTGCCAGGGGGTGGTGCACGACCATCGCGGCAGTTGATTGTTCAGGGATCAACTGATAGGCCGAGGTCAGGCTCATCCCGAGCTCACGCTCCGCTGACAACAACTGGAACACCTTCAGATGCTCCTTCAGCCAGGGCAAGGACGGATAGCCCCAGGAGTAGCGCATGCCCTGTTTCTCTCCTATTTGTAATTCTTTACGGATCAAACGATGAATAAATTCCGCAGTCGCTTCCGCCATCTGCACAGCCAAACCATGCAGGAAGAAGCCTTCCGCGTACTGGTTTTGCTGGTTCAATTCATCGATCCTCTTGGTCGCCTCTTTGCCAACAGTGACGAGCTGGAGCGGCAAAACATCCATGCGTTCGCTACCAGTTTCCAGGAAATAATCACTCACGCACAGGTATTCACCCTCTTTTTGCCTTGGGAACTTGAAGCGTAGAACTTCCTTATTATCCTTCGCTTTCTTATACCCATCCTGATATACGATCAGCTCGTTGCCCTCAGACAAAACCGGGAAATAGCCATAGACAGCCTGGGGTCTGATCCAGCCTTCGCGCTTTGCTTCTTCCAGCATGCGCTCACGGCGTTGATCGAACTCCGCCCGCATCTCCTGCCACTCCTGTCCGCGCAGCTGTCGCGCGCCCCAGGAAAGTCGATAGAGTTCAGTCAGATTGATCAGCTCTGCCACCTCATCAAAGGGAATGGTCTCAGGTTTGACGACTCCCCATCGTTCGGGATCAGGGATAAATTCAGCCGGAGGAACAGTTTTTAGCCCGGATTCCGCGACGACAACCTTCGTTTCCTCATCATTGGCTTGCGCAGCCTCACCTTGCGCTCTCTTTTCATACAAGGCCGCCCGTTTAACCGGATCGACCAGTTGATCCATCACCGTCAGACCGTCAAAAGCGTCTTTACAATAAAAAATGCCCGCCTGGTAGGGTCCCAGATCCTTGCCTTCTTCAATTCTTTGCGCGAACTGGGGATTGATCGCCGCGCCGCCGATCAGGATCGGAAATTCCATGTCTCGTCTCTGCAATTCATAAGCGATCAGAGGCATCTGTTTGCTGGTCGAGACCAATAAGGCGCTCAAGCCGATCGCGTCCGCTTTTTCTTCGTGGGCTGCCTTGATGATCTCTTCAGCCGGCACCTGCTTGCCGAGGTCGATCACCTCGTAGCCATTGTTTGAAAGGATGGTCTTGACCAGGTTCTTGCCGATATCATGCACATCGCCATAAACCGTCGCCAAAACCAGCTTGCCCTTGCTCAGCCCTTCTGTTTTCTCAAGGTATTGTTCCAGATGGGTCACAGCTTGTTTCATCACTTCGGCTGATTGCAAAACAAAGGGCAGGATCAGTTCGCCTGAACCAAATTTATCACCCACCTCTTTCATGGCTGGCAATAAAACGCCGTTCAGCACCTCAACCGCGGCTTCCCCAAGCGGCGCGTTCAACTCTTTAAGCAGAAGATCAATATCTTCTTCCAAGCCATTTTTCTGCCGCAGAACGATCCTTTTGAAGACACGTTCCCGCACATCCAAACCAGCCAGTGGATCCGCCTTTGTCTGTTCCTCTGTTTCGCTGCTCTCATGGCTCTCAAACCAGTTCAGCAATTTCTCGAGCGCGTCCGGAGCGCGGTTGAAGATCAGATCTTCCGCCAGCTCCCGCTCTTCCGCGGATATCTCGGCGTATGGTCGGATATGAGCCGGGTTCACGATCGCCATGTCCAGCCCTCTTTCGGTCGCGTGATAGAGGAAAACGCTGTTGATCAGCTTGCGAGCCACCTGGGATAGTCCAAAGGACACATTGCTGATGCCCAAACAGGTATGCACACCGGGCAATTCCCGTTTAATAACTTCGATGCCCTTCAAGGTCTCAATGGCTGAATCGCGCCAGATCTCCTCACCCGTCGCGAGCGTGAAGGTCAACGGGTCAAAGATCAGATCTTCCGGGCGCAAATGGTATTCATTGATGGCGATCTCGCTCATCCGCCGGGCAATTTCCAGCTTTCTTGCGGCAGTCTTCGCCATGCCCTGCTCATCGATGGTCAGGCACATTACCGCCGCGCTGTACTGCTTCGCCAGGCTAAAGATCTTTCCGGCTTTTTCTTCCCCGGATTCGAGATTGGTCGAGTTGATCAGGCACCGCCCCGGAGCCGTCTGGAGAGCCACCTCAGCCACTGCCACCTCGGTCGTATCGATAATTATAGGCACCGGCACTTCCAGGCTCAGGCGTTTGACGATCGTTTTCATCATCTCCGCTTCGTCACTGCGCTCGGTCGTCGCGACGCTGATATCAAGTCCATGCGCGCCAAAATCAAGCTGATCCTGCGCCACCTGCATAATAGCGTCAAAATCCTCCGCCATCAACAGGCGCTTGAAAGCCCTGGAGCCTTGCGCGTTCATGCGTTCGCCGATGATGAATGGCGGCGGGCTTTGTTTGATCTGCACCGCCTGAACTGAAGATGCCAACATCGCCTGGCCCTCAGGAACGGGCTTTTTCGCTTCGATCTCCCTGACTTTCTTCACCAGCGCGGCGATATGTTCCGGTCTCGTTCCGCAGCAGCCACCGACGATGCGCACACCCATATTCTGGACGTAATCGCCCAGTTCCTGCGAGAACTCGTCCGCTTTCATCGGATAAACTGCTTCGCCGTCAATATTGAGCGGTAGTCCTGCATTGGGGATACAGGAGATCGGCAGCTGCGAGTGCGAGGTCAAATACTCGATCGACTCACGCATATGCTCGGGCCCGGTCGAGCAATTCAGCCCGATCGCGTCCACTTTCATGCCCTCCAGGATTGCGGTAACAGCGCTCACATCCGTGCCAAGCAGCATTTTTCCGTTGGTATCAAGCGTGACCTGCGCCTGAATTGGCAGTTGAACGCCCTCTTCCTCAAACGCAAGATGAATACCGTTGATGGCGGCTTTGACTTCTAAAATATCGTTCGAGGTCTCGATCAGCAGCAGATCGACCCCTCCACGGATCAGCCCGACAGCTTGTTCCCGAAAAACGTCCGCCAGTTCATCAAAACTGATATCCGACATCTCGGGATCATTGGTCGAGATGAGCTTGCCTGAGGGACCCATCGAGCCAGCCACAAATCTTGGCTGATCGGTAGTGGAATATTCATCAGCGGCCTGGCGCGCCAAAGAGGCAGCCGCCTGGTTGAGCTCGATCACCCTGTCCTGCAATTCGTAATCGATCAGGGTAATGCGGTTGGAGCGGAAGCTATCGGTTTCGATCACATCCGCGCCGGCTTCAAGGAAGGCGCGATGCACAGCCATGACCGCTTCGGGCTTGCTGAACACCAAAGCGTCGTTGCAGCCGACCCATTTCGGATCCCCAAAATCAGCGTCTGTCAGATGCATCGCCTGCAGCGTGGTACCCATCGCCCCATCAAAGACCAAAACTCTTTGATCGAGCGCTTGTAGATAAGCGTTTTTCTTTTGAATTTCCTGTTTCATGATCCCTCACGATTTAAAAAATGCCTCCATGAGGCATCAGTTTATATTTGATTCCAATCCTTGAGTTTATCATACTTTAACGAGTAATTTCTTCTACATTTTGTAGGTAGAAATGTAGGTCGAAATTGAAAAGGTCAGCAGTTAAGCTGACCTTTTCAATTCGACATAATTTCCGATAAAACGGTAAAGCACCAATGGGCAGTTGAATGACGGATCGCGCAGCCTGCCCCCTTTGGGGGTTCGATCCAGCAAAGAGTTGTAGGCCGGATTGTGTACTTCGATCTGGCAAAAGCTTTGCAGCGTTCAACATGTTGGGTTTGTAACGACGCTACCTGATCGGTTTCCTCCTGCCGGATTCAAATGAAGAATCCGGCCTACATTACCAACCAAACCACCTCTAGCGTAGCGCTGGGACTGCTTGCGTGCCTTGGCAGGGGGATTAACCCCTTACAGGGGCAGTTGTAGGCCGGATCGTGTACTTCGATCCGGCAAACCTTTGTAGCGTTCAACATATAAAGATTCATTCAACGCGACCTGATCGGTTTCCTCTGCCGGATTCAAAAGAAGAATCCGGCCTACATTGATTGCGCCCCTGCCTAATCCAACCCTTATGCAAAGTGCCAATGGGCAGTTGAAGGCCGGATCGTGTAGCCTGCCCCCTTTAGGGGGTCGATCCGGCAAACCTTTGTAGCGTTCAACACATAAGGCTTTTTTCAACGTTACTTGATCGGCTTCCTCCTGCCGGATTCAAAAAAATGAATCCGGCCTACATTACTCAATATCCTCATGCCAGTTTCAAACCTTGCGCAAAGCACCCAAGGGCAGGATGAGAATCTAGCTACCTACATGAGCAATTTTCCCTCACGAAACCGCAGATAAGATAAAATTAACCCGGCTATTGAAAGGAATTAAGCTATGGAAATTGTGATCGTTGGTGGTGGAAAGCTGGGCACGGCGCTTTGCCGTGATCTCGCGAACGAAGGGCACGAAATCGTCCTGATCGATCAAAGTCGTGAAGTCGTCGAAGACCTGACCGAAGACCTCGATATTCGCGGTGTCGTTGGCAACGGCTCCGCCCGTCAGATTCTTCAGGAAGCTGATGTTCAGGCCTGCGATGTCTTCATCTCTGTCACTCCCTCAGACGAAACCAACCTGATCGCGGGCATCATTGCCGATCGCCTTGGCGCGAAATACAGCATTGCCCGCGTGCGCGGTCCCGAATATGCCAATGACCTGCCCTTCTTCAAAAAGGAACTGGGCATTGATCTCCTCATCAATACCGACGCGCTTACCGCGGCGGACATCGTGCGCGGTTTCGACTATCCCTACGCCAGCAGTATTGAGCCTTTCGGCAACGGACGCGTCACGCTGGTAAACATTCGCGTCAATCACAGCGCGCCGATAATCGGGCGCACGGTGGCCTCACTGCGCTCTGAGATCCCCGAGCTGCTCCTCTGTGTGATCGAACGTAAATTCCAGGCTGTCATCCCGAAAGGTCCAACTGTTATTTACGAAGACGACTATGTTCAACTAACCGGAGAGCGACGCGCGATCGATCAATTTAGCCGCCTTTGTGGTCATCCCACCCGCAACTGGCGCTCGGCGCTGATCGTCGGAGCCAGTCGCATCAGCCACTACCTTGTGCCTGCCTTGCTGGACCGTGGAGTACGGATCAAAGTGATCGAAAGCAACCCCGACCGTGCCAATCGGCTGGCGATCGCCCACCCTAACATTCAGGTCATTCAAGGCGATGGCACCAGTCAACGCTTTTTACGCGAAGAGAGGATCGGCAATTACGATGTCGCCGTCGCGCTTACCAATATTGACGAAGAAAACATCATGTTATCCCTCTTTGCGCACGCCCAAGGCGTCCGAAAGACCATCGCCAAGGTCAACCGCAGCGAACTGGTCAAACTGATCGACCCGGAAGGGCTCGACCTGGTCGTCACTCCCCATATCAGCACCGGCGATGTCATCATCCGCTATATTCGCTCGCACGAAAAAACAGAAGGCTCAGCCCTGGAAACTTATTCAAGGCTCTCACCGGAAGGGGTTGAGGCCCTCGAATTTATTGCCGAAGAAGGCGACGACGTCACCAAAGCCCCAATCATGGAGCTCAAGATCGAGCCTGAGATCGTCATCGCCAACATTCTGCGGGGACGGCAGCGCATTATCCCCAAAGGTACCGACCAAATTGAAGCGGGCGACCGGGTTTTGATCGTCAGCGCCCGCAAGCGCGTGACGACACTGGACGGCATCCTGATCGGAGAAGCCCAATGAACCTGGGCATGATCCGTTTTTTGCTTGGTCGAATTCTGATGGTAGTCGCCGCCCTGATGCTGCCATGCATCGTCGTCTGCCTTATCTACCGGGAGTCAGCCCAGATCATTCTGGGATTCATCTATAGCATCGCCCTCAGCGCTGTGATCGGCTGGCTTTTAAGTTACAAACGCCCGGAGGATGATTCCTTTTATGCCCGCGAAGGTATAGTTTTGGTCGCTCTGGCATGGGGGCTCATCTCGCTGGCAGGCGCTTTGCCTTTTATTTTCAGTGGAGCGGTGACTTCTTTTACCGATGCCCTTTTCGAATCAACCAGTGGTTTCTCGACCACGGGTGCCAGTGTCCTGCGAGCCAGCCTGACCAGTTTACCCCGTTCTCTGCTCTTTTGGCGCAGTTTCAGCCTGCTTTTGGGCGGTATGGGAATGTTGGTCTTCATCGTCAGCATTTTGCCCACCTTTGGCTCCAAAGGCATCTTCATCATGCGTGCCGAACTACCGGGCCCAACTTTTGGCAAGCTTGAATCCCGCGTCAGCAGTTCCATTTACATCCTTACCGGCACGATGATCACGATGACGCTCATCATGGTGCTTTTGCTGCGTTTGGGCGGTGTACCCTGGTTCGATTCCGTCTTACTCTCTCTGGGTGTGGCTGGCACCGGCGGTTTTAATTTTTATCCCAATTCAGTCGCGCATTATGGCAGCAGCTACGTTGAGATCGTGCTGGCGATCGCCATGCTCGTCTTTGGCATGAGCTATCATTTCTTCTACCTGATCGTCATTGGCAAAGGGCTGAAAGTGCTCAAAAGTGAAGAACTCCGCTGGTATCTGGGTATCGTCGTTTTAGCGGTCCTGATCATTGGCTTCAGCCTGATACCCTATTACAAGGATACTGGGGTGATGTTCAAAGATGTCTTTTTCACCGTTACCTCGGTCCTTTCCACAACCGCCTACACCACCGTGGATTTTAAACCCTGGCCCGTCATCACCCATGTTGTTCTGCTCTTTTTGATGTTCTCAGGCGGCATGAGCGGCTCGACCAGCTCAGGGCTCAAGGTCGCCAGGATCGCTGTTTTCCTCAAATCGATCCGGCAGGAAATCCGCCGCATGGTCAATCCTGATCGGGCGGTACCGATCAAATTTGAAGGCAGGGAGCTGGGGAATCAGGAACAGCGCAGCATCGCCTTTTACCTGATGACTTATTTGGGAGTTTTCCTCGTTCTTCTGGCATTAATCAGCCTCGATACCAAAACCTTTGCCAGTGCCTTTAGCGGCGTCATCTCGACTTTGAACAATGTTGGCGGCGATCTTGACCTGCTCGGCCCAGCTGTCGATTATGCCCACCTGCACGACCGCACCAAGCTGATCATGTGCCTGGCGATGATCATGGGCAGGCTCGAGATCTACCCCGTCCTGATCCTCTTCTCCCCCGCCACCTGGCGCAAGACGTAAGATGGTTTGGTACTTGTATTGTAGTAGCGGGTGTTATGCTATTTGGATACTGCCACGCCCGCCCGAAATATTGTATTGATCAAGACAGGAGACCATGGGAGCTCTTTCGCCGTCTTGTTCATTCACAAGTATTTTTTACCCTCGTTTTTCTCTGAATTTCAGGTCGGAGGAAGCTTGAGATTCTCCTAAAAATAGGATATTTCAATCCGACGTCCAATAATTATTCTTTTTCACCAATTTAATTAGTGTTAGGTTAGTTTTATGCACTCGGCGGATTCAAACCGAAAAGATTAATTCTGCATTACTGGACGCTGGATTGGCGGCACGACCTACAACTGATCTTCCGCTTTTTAGAGAACCTGCCGGAATACAACTACACAATCCGGTTTATACCATCCCTTGTAACTAATTGTCGCACCAACTTAGTTCTTGTCGATCATAATCACAAGTTCAGCTGAATCTTAGAAGCTCAAAATAGGAATTATGTATACCTTTTGGGTCAGTCGGTCTCAATCTTGACCCACTATTCTACGAAAAAAACTCAAGCTTTGAGGTGTTCTTTTTTGATGACCAGTTTCCACCATAAGGCGGTGAGGTGTTTGAAGGTGGTCCAGAGGTGTTTTGGTCTAAAAAACTGGGACTTGCCATAAGAGCGGTAATAGTGATTGACGGGGACTTCGGCAAATTTGTAACCCGCGTCCTGGAATTTCTTGACCATCTCGAGACAGATCGTACCAGTATGGCTTTCAAGCGGGATCTTATCGAATATCTCCCGCCGGATCAGGCGAAAGTCGCAGTCCACATCTCTCAATTTGAAGCCAAAGGCGATCTTGACGATGTGATGATATGTCCGACCAATGACAACGCGGATCCAGGGGTCATGGCGCGATATCTTGTAACCATTGACAACGTCGATCCCATCGTTGAGCGCTTCGGTGAGCAGGATCAGTTCGGCTGGGTTGTATTG
Organism: Anaerolineaceae bacterium; assembly: GCA_050946715.1. Lineage (GTDB taxonomy): Bacteria > Chloroflexota > Anaerolineae > Anaerolineales > Anaerolineaceae > Mesolinea. The sequence goes on from JBMNVH010000001.1 coordinate 148,879, forward strand.
GGCGTCGCCATCTGTGTAAAAGACCCAATCCTTGCTGGCGTTGGCAAATCCGGTTCGCAAGGCGCAGCCGTAGCCCCGATTTTCAGGGTGGTGGAAAACTTTTAGCTCAGGGTAGCGGGAAGCCAGCTCGTCCAGCACCTCTTTGGTGTTGTCTTTGCTGCCGTCGTTGGTGACGATGACCTCATAATCATCAGTCACCTGGCGCAGTGCCAGAAGCGCCGTCAGGACCATGCTGGGGATGGTGCCGGCGTCATTATAGGCTGGGAAGACAGCGCTGATACTGGAAATTTTCTTCCTGGGAGTGTGAGATTCAGGCATTGATCGCTCCTTCATTCGATGCGGAATCCCGAAAGGTCCAGATCGAATTGAGGTAGTAGGATAAGAGCGCGACCGGTAAGGTCACCAGCGCGCCTGCCAGCAATTTATCCATGTTCAAACCATCTACCAGCCCCTTGAGGAAAAGCACATTGACGAGGTAGGTCAGGGCGTAGACGAGTATGAATCGAATAATGCGGCGGTTGTCCATGTTACGAAAGACTATTCTACCAGTTGTGAAGAAATTGAAGATGATGCCAAGGATGGTCGAGATCAGAGTGGCCAGGGAGTAATGCAAGCCGATCAGGACGAGCAGGGCATAGATCACATAGCTAAAAGCTGTATTGACGGCTCCAATGACCAAAAACCGCACCAGGCGGATATTCCATATCTGTTTAATAATTGTCACTACTGACACCTCGAGGGCTCGAAATATTGAGGACAAAGTTCTTCTTTAATGAAAAGCAGGGCATGTTCATCACGCAGGAGCAGGGAATAACCGCGAATCTGGCCCAGATTGGCGTCGCGATAAAAAGCCTGAGCGAGCGGGAAGGTTTCGGGGTCAACGCCGACCGCGCCCTCCTGAATATAGTCAATGATCCTCTGCTGTTCGAGGAAAAGAATGTCAAAATCCATCGTCTCGATATATTCATAATTAAGCAGGTCAAAGGAGGTTTCAACCGTCCAGCCTGGTGTATCCGGCATGTAGAGCCGATAATCGTAGTAAACCGTGACTTCATCCTCAATTACGTCCAGAGTTTGCAGCGATTTTTCATAAAACTTGATCGCCTGGCTGTTTTCTTCGCGGTTGGTTCTTACAGTGAAAAGTTCAATATCCCTTTGGACAAAAAGGACGAATTGGACGAGGACAATTCCGATCAAAAGAAAGTTTATTATTAAGCGTTTATCGAAAGGCTTGTTGATCTTCTTTGGGATCAGATATGCCAGATTTGAAAAGAGCGGTATGGCGACCGGCAGCCAGTATTGATACTTGAAATGTGAGAAGAAAAGCAGGTAGACCGAGAGCGGAATGAACCAGGTCAGGATGAGGACGCGCAGATAGCGGGTTTGTTTATCCCAAAGGCTCCAGACCGACACGGCAAGCGTGGTCAGCAAAAATACCGCTTTGCCATAGTAAGCGGTGATGGTAGGCCAGGCAGCTTGCAAGCCTTTCTCGTAAACGATGCCGTAGCCCTGGGAGGTTTCAAAGACCTCTTTTTTGAAGACGTTGAAAGCCAAAATGCGGTGATTGGGTAAAAAGAGGTGTGGGCTGGAAAGCAGGATGGAAGCCGCCATGACGAGAATAAAAAGAAAGCCTTTGAGGAAGAATTGCTTCCAGGTTAGCTTTTTTTCAATCAAACCCCAGATCAGAATAGTCGCGATAGTGAGGAAAAAGAATAGCCCGACTACCTTGAGCGCGGTCAGGATTCCGCAAAAGACAGCCGCGAGATAGAAGTGCTTGCCGAAACGGTGATCATCCTTCCATAAAAAGTAGAGCACCAGACTCGCGCAAAGGAGTACCAGCCCATCCGGATGCCACCAGAAACCGTTTTGAATGATCGCCGGCACGCTGAGGAGGAAAATGAAGAGCGCCACTGAACGCCAGCTCTTGAACTGATCCTGTAAATAGACCAGGATCCAGATGGCAATGAGCATCGGCAGCACCGAAATGATCTGCCGCATACAGAGCATGAGTAAAGGGTAGTTGTCACCCTGGTCAAAGAGGGTGAGGACTTTGTAGATCAGACCGGAGGGCGCGTAGAGCGGGAAACCATAGGAATAAAAGCCGTAGGCGACAAAGCGCCCGATCGTGTAGATCAGGTTCGGCTGTGGATGATTCATGCGTATTACCACAGGGATCATGGTCGATTCGTCCGGCTCGAACATGGTGATCATGGCAAGGTTTTCCGACCCCTTTGAATTTGGGATAGCGAAAACTGCCAGAGCGGCAATTGAGAGCAAAATAAGGGTCAGGATCACCCAGCGCTTTGATTTGTTCACAAGTGGATTATATCTTCTTCCATCTCTGAAGATCAGGCAAAAATTTATCTGCCCGAATTCATGACCTTGTCGAAATAAGCATACGCGAGTTGAAAGGCTGAGATAGTTTTCCCATCTTCGATCTTGCCTTTCTGAAACATCTGACCAATCTTGCCAAAGCTGATCTTTTCGATGCTGAGGAATTCGTCCTCATCCTGTTGGAGGGGCGCTTTGGATAGGGCGGTGGCGAGGAAAACGTGCATATATTCAGTTGAATAGCCCGCAGCCATATAGAAGCCGCCCAGGCTGATCATGTTCTCAGCGTCCATCCCGATCTCTTCGCGCAGCTCACGATGAGCGGCGGTGACCGGGTCTTCTCCGGGGTCGATCACACCAGCCGGCAGTTCAAGCAATTCCTTTTCAGCGCCAACCCGGTATTGCCTGACGAAATGGACCATACCCTCTTCATCAAGTGGCAAGATCGTGACGGCGTTGGCGTGGTCTACCAGATCGTAGTGGCGTTCTCTACCATCAGGCAGTCGTAAAAGCACTTTTTGGATGTTGAATGCGTGTCCTTCAAGGATCTGTTCTTTATTTAAAATTTTTGTCTTCGCCATTTTAGCTCCTTAAAAAATCAGGAGGCCCGCAAGCCTCCTGCAATTCTAACGCATAATTCCTTAGGGGATCTGGAGAGTTTCGATACCGGTCAGGTCATAAGGCGCCTGAAGGGTGTTTGCCTGGGCGATGTGCTCGGGCCAGACATCGCCGTAGGCGCAGGCGATCTGGTAGATGGTCTCACCCGGGGTGACGTTCCAGACGTCGGGGTGCGGAAGCAGCTGACGCTCGCCTCCGGGCCAACTGCCGGATTGCGGAACCTGGAGGACGTCGCCGATCGAGAGCATGCTGCCGGCGTAGAGGTTGTTGATCTGGAGCATTTCGCCGGGGTCAACATCGAAACGGCGAGCCAGGCAATAGACCGTTTCGCCGCCCTGAACGGTCCAGGTTTGAGGTCTGGTCATGGTCATCAGGGTTGGGGTTGGCGCGTTGGTAGGGGTTGGCGTTGGCACAGCGGTTGGCGGTGCCTGGGTAATGACAATCTGTGTGCCCAGTGGGTTTTGCACCACCTGGGTTGGCATGTTGAAGTCTTCGATGATCGCCTGGGCGGTCATGGTCGCGTTGATGATCTGTTGGTCAACCGGCAGAGGCGTGCCGACCTGCTCAATTGTTTCAGGCGTGATGACGGGGGCTTTCGAAGCGGAACGTTGGCAAGCTGATCCGAGTAGGGTGATCAGCAGGACTGAGACAACGATAATGATTTTCTTCTTCATAATAATCTCCTTAAATGCAGAGGTACTTCGTAACTCTTAAGTTGCAATTACAATGCCAATGATGAAAGATTTTAGTTCCACGGCAATCGTATACTAAGAAAATGTACGAAAAATAAGTTATGTTTAGACAATGTCAACATACTGAGAAAAAGACCGCGAGCAGTCATTCTGTACCCATACAAGGTGGTTGATTCCCCTTACCAAGGCACACAAGCAGTCTCTGGAGGTGGGTGGCTAGACTGATCAGCAATCTACGTCCTAGAAGGGGGTGGTTGAGAAAAATCATTGATTTTGACATTTTGTTTTGATTAGAAAAAGGATGAAAAGGCAGATCGCCACGACCCTGCGGGTCTCGCGATGACAGATCGAAAGACTTGCCTCCTCAATGCCCCTGCCAAGGCACGCAAGCATACTCCGAGAGGGTTGAGTTCGTTGTTCCAGCATCAAGCTAAAACATAAATTGAGTGGTAGCGGGCTTAAACAAAAAACACCCCGAACGTTCGGGGTGTTTGCTTTCCGCAGAATAATTAGTCTTTCTTCAAGACAGGCAGACCGGAGGCAAGTTCAACAACATGTTTGCCAGCGGGGACTTTATCAACTTCCTGACCTTTGCGGATGTCAGTTGCGAAGTAGTAGAGTTCGGTTTCTTTTCCGGACGCACGCTGTACTTTCTTAACGTGCAGGAAATATTCTTTACCTTTGGAATTTGTAAAACTAAAAGCCATTTTCATTCTCCTTCATAACTTTTCCTGCTTTTTGCAGGACTAACGAGGAAAAAGTGTACTTGCTATCGGTGCGCTTGTCAACAGCTTTGTGGAGCAAGACCATGTAAGGCAAGATCAGCTTTCCCTTATATGCCTTACTTAATTAAGCCACTTTTCAGCCAGATCAGGCAGGTTGCGGATGCTGCCCCGGATGGTGTTGCAGCGGGGCAGGGACTCAATAAAATAGCGCCCATAGGCCTTGCTGATGACGCGTTTGTCCAGAATGACGACGATCCCCCGATCGGAGCGGGTGCGGATGAGGCGCCCAAAGCCCTGGCGGAAACGAAGAATCGCTTCGGGGATCATATATTCGTTGAATGGGTTATCAAAGCTCTCCGAGCGGGCTGCCACGATCGGGTCGCTGGGCACTTCGAAAGGCAGTTTCGCGATGACCAGAACCTGCAATGCTTCTCCGGGCACGTCCACGCCCTCCCAGAACGAGCGCGTGCCCAGGAGCACCGCTCTGGGGCTTTCCTTAAAGGTTTCCAGTAGCGCTGAGGCTGAAGCGCCTTCGCCCTGCTCAAAGACCTGAATGTCGAGCTTATGCAGCGCGCTTTGGATGTTCTGAGAGGTGCGCTGCAGCTGGGCATAGGAAGTGAACAAGACCAACATCCGCCCTCCGCTCACCTTTGCCAGGCGGACGATGGTATCTTCGAGCGTTTTTTGGTGCCCGTAGTTGTCGGTCGGCTCCGGGATATCCTGCGGAAGATAGAGCATGGTCGAGTTCTCGTAATCAAAAGGCGAACCGACCATGAGCTCGTTGGCGTCAGCGCCGTTGAGGCGCAATTTGAGGTAATCGAACTCGCCGTGGGTGGTGAGCGTGGCAGAGGTCAGGATGACGCTGGCTTTCTCGTGCCAGAGGTATTTTTCCATCAGGTTCCCAATGTGCAGGGGCGCGATCTGGAGCGTCAGGCGCATTTGCAGGGGGTCCAACTCGACCCAGTAAATTTGATCGTCGGAGGGTGACATGGTCAGCCCTTCAAGTTTTGAGCCGATCTCGGTCAGTGCCTGGGTAGAGCGCGCCAGGCTGCCCAGGACGTCGTCCGCGTCCTCGGGGTTGATGCCGTCAACGCCTTGGATCGAGCTGCGCACGGCTCTCAGCAGCTTTAGCAGCTCGTCCAGATCGCCTTTGGCTTTTTCCCAGGCGACTTCGACATCCAGCCAGGCTGGGATCATGCGTGTAGATGGCAGGATGCGGGTTTTTTGTGGGTAGGTGCCCAAAGGTTTTCCTTCGCGGATCTCTTCCAGCAAAAAGTCGATCGCTTTGAAGTATTCGGTCATGCCGGTATCAAAGCGGAAAGCCCTGTCGGAAGCATCTTTGATGGCTTGCAACAAAGCTAATAATTCCTTTGGCATCAGCGCTGGGCCAGCCATGCCGGCAAGCCTGCCCATGATGCCGGTTTCGGTGCTGCCTAGCTCACGGATGAGGCGGGTGACGTCAAATGCGCGCAGGGTAAAGCTCATCGCGTCGGTGGTGGCGGCTTCGAGATGATGGGCTTCATCGACGACCAGATAGTTGTAGTCTGGCAAGACCTTGCTTTCAGTCGCGGCGTCTGCCAGCAGCAGGGCGTGGTTGACGATCAGGATATGGGCGCTGTCAGCAGCCATGCGGGCTTTATAGAAGGGGCAGATGCCGCCTAGGCGGCGCACGCAACTTTCGAGTGAGCAGGTTTCGTCTTCCGCTGATAGACGGGACCAAACCATGCGTTCGTTGACGCCGTTGAGGTTGATCTCCCGTCGGTCACCGCTGTTGCTGCCTTGCAGCCATACCAGGATCTTTGCCAGAACACGCAGTTCATCAACCGTCTCGGGACCGCGCTTGCGCATTTGTTTGAGGCGCCGCGGGCAGAGATAGTTGCTGCGTCCTTTCAGGACAGCTGCCCGCAGGTCGATCCCCAGGGCTTCGATCAGGTCGGGAATGTCCTTTTCGATCAGCTGATCCTGCAATGCGATCGTATTGGTGGAAATGACCACCCGTTCGCCGTTGTTGATGGCCCAATGAGCGGCTGGGATCAGGTAGGCGAGCGATTTTCCGGTGCCGGTGCCGGCTTCGACCATGAGATGATCGCCGGGGTTGAGCGCCTGACAGACCGCGCGCAGCATTTCGACTTGCTGGGCGCGATGTTCAAACCCGGGGTTATAGCGGGCAAAGACGCCTCCGGGCTCAAGCAGACTGGCCAATTCTTCGCAGTCCAGGGGGATAAGATGATCGGTGGATTGCAGAGGTTTCGACCGACTGGCTTTTTCGAGGTTGATGAAGATATCCTCTCCATCGCTGCCGACCTTGCGGGGTTGGATGCCCTGAGCGCTAAGGTTTTTCAGCGCCCAACGAAAGGGCAGCTCAGCCTGCCAGTGCAGGTCTTTGCTCAGACGCAGTATCTCAGCCAGCAGGTCCACGGGCAGCTCTTCGATCTTTAGGAGAAGCTGTTGGAAGACCTGCATGGTCGCTTTGGCGTCATCAAGCGCTCGGTGAGCGTTGGCGAGGATGATGCCAAGCTGCTGCGAGAGCGCGCCAAGCCCATAGCGGGGCGCAGAGGGCATGACGACCGAGGCGATCTCGTAGGTGTCGATCGTGTCGTTGTATTTGAAGGCGCCATATTTATGAAAAAAACTAAGGTCAAAGTCGATATTCTGACCCAGAATGATGGCATCGCCGATGAATTCCTCGATCTCAGGCAAAACATCGCCGATGCAGGGCGCATTCATCACCATCGAATTGCTAATGCCGGTCAGATTGGTGATAAAAGCGTTGATCGGTTTTCGGGGATTGACCAGCGTTGAATACTCAGCAATAACGCGGTTCTCATTGAATTTCACCGCGCCGATTTCAATTATGGAGTCATTTTTGGGGTCAAGACCGGTGGTCTCGAGATCTAAAGCAACAATTTCAGGCATGTTCGGAATTATACCCGCCTAATCTAGGAACAGATGAACAATTTGAATTCGTACGTAAACATTTATAGCTAAATTGGGTAGAGATCCAGCATGGTTTCCTGTCCACGCGCGAACAAAGGCGGAGTATTCTAAAGGTAGGTGGTCGTGAGCTCAGTTCCAGCATGGTCTCCTGACTATGTGGTGGAATGCGCGTGGACAGGAGGCCATACGCGAACAGCCTAATCTAACATTAGATTAATATTTTGCCTTTTGCAGGTAAGCTATAATAGATTGCATTAGGAGTAAGTTTTATGGCGAATATTTGGACAATTCTACAATTTGTATTTTTCTTTGGATTTCTGGTCTTCATCCACGAGCTTGGTCACTTTTTGGTCGCCAAGTCAGTGGGAATCGAAGTGGAAGAGTTTGGTTTTGGCTATCCACCAAGACTAGCAAAACTTTTCACCTGGAAGGGGACTGAATTTACCCTCAACTGGATCCCATTTGGCGGCTTTGTTCGCCCGAAGGGTGAAGCAGACGCGAATGAGCCGGGAGGCTTACTGGCAGCCCCTCGCTGGAAACGCTTTCTGGTTCTGGTCGCGGGCGCGACGATGAACTTCCTTTTTGGCATTCTGCTATTGGTGATCATGTTCTCTGTCGCAGGTGGGCAGGATACCAGCAAAGTGATGGTCGCCGATGTGGCGGCGGAATCTCCCGCGGCCGTGGCTGGATTGCAGGAAGGTGATATTGTCACGAAGGTGGGCGAATACGAGATCGCCAGCTTTGATGACATCGCCGAGGCAACTTCAAATCATCTGGATGAGGAAGTCGCTTTGACCTTCGACCGAGATGGAAAGCTCGAAACAGTGCTGCTTACCCCTCGCTCAAACCCGCCTGAGAATCAAGGCGCGATCGGCATCACGATCACTTATCCGGTGGTTTCCTTGCCTTTTGGTCAATCGATATCGCAGGCATTGAGGACCTTCTGGATGCAGGTCAAAACGACCGTCATGATCCCCTATAACCTGATCAAGGGCGCGATTTCCCCGGCAGAGGCGCGCGTGGTTGGTATCAAGGGCATCTATGACATGTTCAGCAATGCTGAGACCATGGATCAGACTGCGCCAGTGGTAGGGACGAGCCTTCCGATCTACCGCTTTTCGCTCATTTCGATGATCTCTATCGCGATCGGGATCACAAATTTGTTGCCAATTCCGGCTTTGGATGGCGGGCAAATCCTCTTTTTGATCATTGAGGCCATTACCCGCAAACGCATCCCTGATAACGTTGCGGCGACGATCAATAACGTTTTTTTCTACGCCCTGATCCTGCTGATGATCTATATCACGATCCAGGACTTCCGCAATCCGATTTTAGGACCGTAGAGGCAAGATGGATAAGGCTGTAAACATTCATGAACTGATCAAAGCTTTGATGGATCAGGAACGCCAGTTCCCGACCAAATTGCTTTATCATTTTTCCGATCTAAACCCTCAGGATCAACAGGTACTAGCGACCGCCTGGTTGACGATCCCGCTCAGACGGCGGCAAACGCTCCTGGAGGACCTGGTTGAATTTGCCGAGAACGATCCGATCCTGATGTACGAAAATGTCGGGCGGATCGCACTCGATGATGCCGACCCGGAAGTGCAGTGTTTGGCAATTGATCTGCTTTTTGATGCCGAAGATAAAAAGCTGATCCCGATCTATCTGAAAATGCTTAAGGACCTGGATCGTGACGAATCGGTTCGGGCGGCGGTTGCCAACGCGCTTGGTCCCTATGTTTGTTTGGGTGAGTACGAAAAGTTGCGCCCTGAAGTTTTGAAGGAAATTGAAGACGCCTTGTTGCAGGCTACCAACGAGGACAAGAGCGATCTCGTGCGGCGCAGAGCGCTGGAATCGATGGGCTATTCAAGCCGTGAAGAAGTGGTGGATCTGTTGCGAAAAGCCGCTGTGATGGATGACGAACTGTGGCTGGAAAGTGCCATGTTCGGCATGGGCAGGTCGGCTGATGAGCAATGGGCGCCGACGATCCTGGAAAATCTTGACCACGAAAATATGGCTGTCAGGATCCAGGCGGTCCATGCGGCTGGCGAACTGGCTTTGAAAAAGGCGCGTAGATTTCTTTTGAATAGTCTGGATGAGATCCGTGATGAAACCTTATTGCGTGAAACGGTTTGGGCGCTGGCTGAGATTGGCGGTGAGGCGGTTGAACGCAAGCTCGAAGCTCTTCTGGCGGTCGCTGAGGATGAGGAGGAGATCTCCTTCTTGGAAGAAGCGCTGGAATTGCTCAATTTCAATGACGGGGACGGAAGCTTGGAAATGATGTCGCTTTCCTGGGAAGAAGACGAAACCGACCTTGACGAGGACGAGTTTGAAGATGACGATGAGGAATTTGCCGATCATAGTGACTTCAATATCGAAGAATGGGAACGCTATGTGGCAGATGATGACGACGAATACGATGACGATGAGTACTGCTTTGGCGATTTTGACGCAGATCGCTTTAGTTAGTTGAAAGACGGTGAAATATGAGTGCTGAGACAGAACAAGACCTGGCAAGATTGCACGCCTATGTGAGTGGGTATGTGCAAGGAGTTGGATTTCGTTATTTCACGCTAAAGACCGCCCAACAGCTTGCTCTGGTAGGTTGGGTGCGAAACCTGTCTGATGGGTCAGTTGAGGTTGTAGCCGAGGGCAGGAAGGCGGTGCTGGAAGCCTTTTTAACGGAACTGAAACGCGGCCCGCAGTCATCTCGCGTCGAGAACGTGCGTTATACCTGGTATCCCGCGCGCGGGGAATTCGACAAGTTTGATGTGACGTTTTGATTCGAGATCACGGTCCTTTGTAATAAAAAGTTAAGCCCTGGAGTTAGGTTTCACAGGGCTTTATTTTGTCTGTTTTTAAGTATCTTTTTTTTTCGGTTTATCTTTTTTCAATATTTCCTTGCAACCCAGATCTTTACCAAAATGCCAACAAGGATGACGAAAAGTCCCGCGCCCATGAGGGTGTAGGAGACGATGGGGTGAAAATAGGCGCTTACAGCTCCCGCCGTCATGATGATCGCGCCGGTGATCGCCATCAGAGGTTCGCCTGCTTTTTGCCGGATAAGCTGCGTGCGTTCATCGTGCTCCTCGTTGTAAAGCTTGCGAAGTGAGGTCTCGTCTTTGAGCGCTTTTCTGCGGATAAAGATCTGAATGATCATGACGAAAACCACGCCCATGATCAAACCTTCCAGATATGAGATCAGTTTCAGCGTCGCGGGGTTGGTCAGTTTTGGGTACAGAAATACGTGCAGGGTGCTAAAAAGGGCAATTGTCAGGGCGATAATAATCGCGCCGCCTCTGATCTGTTTTTGAATTTCCTGGCGATATTTTTCCATATTTATTCATTCTCCACTTCTGAAAAATCAAATACTTCTTCAATGCTTAGCCCAAAAAATCGGGCGATCTTGTAGGCGAGAACCAGCGAGGCGGTGTATTTTTCGACCTCAATTGAGGTGATGGTCTGACGGGTGGTCCCGACCTCCAGCGCCAGTTCTTCCTGGGTCAATTTGTGTTGTTTTCGCAGTTCGCGAATTCTGGTTTTAATGGCAACCTCCTTGTTGGTAATGTAAAGCCAGCTTTGCATGAAAAGTATAGTTAGCTTTGCATTTTAAGTCAAGGTTTTTTTTGAGCAGGGAATGGAATTTGTTCTTAAGGTTTGATTAAATATGCATGAAATAGGCTTAAATCTTGTTATGTTTGGATTTGGACAATCTCTTCGTGACACTGGCTCAACCCTAAGGAACACTGCTCCTCATCTTAAAAACAGCTATACATCAAGGTTAGTACGTCTGAAGCGAACTTTCCCTCACCCCGGCTTTGCCGACCCTCTCCCACTGAAAGGGCTTTAAGGGATCCCCATGGCATCCTAATGTTATTTATTGGTCAGTCGTCTCTTCCCTGGGCGAGGAGGACTTGTTTTTTCCAGGGCGGCAGGTCGCTGTCTTCCACCAGGATGGCTTTCAACTCGTAAACCTGGTCGCGCAACATGGCGGCTTGCTCAAACTCGAGCGCTTTGGCGGCGGCGCGCATTTGGTTTTCCATCTCGCTGATCATGCGCTCCAGCTCGCGTTTTTGCATCGTGGCTGCCATTTCGCGGACATTGCGCGGTTTCTTTTCGTCCTGAGCGACGTTTGTCAGCCTGTCCGTGATATCGTGAACAGCTTTGGTAATGCCGACGGGCGAGATATTATGCTCTTTATTGTAGGCTTCCTGGATCTTGCGGCGGCGGTTGGTCTCATCGATGGCGCGCTGCATCGAGTCGGTCATTTTGTCGGCATAGAGAATGACCTTGCCGTTCAGATGGCGGGCAGCGCGACCAAAATTCTGCACCAGAGCGGTCGTGGAACGCAAAAAGCCCTCTTTGTCGGCGTCCAGGATCGCCACAAGGGAGACTTCGGGGAGGTCGAGCCCCTCACGCAGGAGGTTGATACCGACGACGACATCAAAAACGCCCAGACGCAGGTCACGCAGGATGCCGACCCTTTCGAGGGTATCGATCTCTGAGTGCAGATAATGCACTTTGAAGCCGGATTCAAGCAGGTAGTCTGCCATGTCTTCTGCCATGCGCTTGGTCAGCGTGGTCACAAGGGCACGCTCGCCGATATCGACCCTCTTCCGAAGTTCGACGATCAGGTCATCGATCTGACCCTTGGTAGGTCTGATCTCAACGATCGGATCCAGGAGACCGGTTGGGCGGATGACCTGTTCCACCACCTGATCGGCAACCTGCATTTCGTAGGGGCCGGGTGTGGCGCTGGTGTACATGGTGATGCCCATCATCTCCTCAAATTCATGGAATTTGAGCGGGCGGTTGTCTTTGGCGGAAGGCAGACGAAAGCCGTAGTCCACTAAAATTTCCTTGCGAGAGCGGTCGCCGTTGTACATGCCGCGCAGCTGGGGCACCATCATGTGTGATTCGTCCAAAACCAAAAGATAGCGGTTGGGCATGAAATCGAGCAGGGTCCAGGGCGGTGTGCCGGCGGCGCGCTGGTCGATGTGACGGGAGTAGTTTTCGATGCCGGCGCACGAGCCAACCTCGCGCAGCATTTCGAGGTCGAAACGCGTGCGCTGTTCCAGCCGCTGTGCTTCCAACAGGCGGCCGTCTTTGCGGAAATACTCCACACGCTCTACAAGCTCGGCTTCGATGTCCATCAGCGTTTTTTCCATGCGCTTGTCTTCAGTGATGTAGTGCTTGGCGGGGTAAATATTGACCTCGTCGAGTTTTTCGAGCACTTCTCCCGTGAGGGGGTTGAGGCGCGTGATCTCTTCGATCTCATCGCCAAAAAAGTTGATCCGATAGGCTTCGCGCTCGCTGTAAGCGGGCAGGATCTCGAGCGTGTCGCCCCGCACGCGGAAAATACCCGGTTTGACCTCGAGGTCGTTGCGCTGGTATTGAATATCAACCAATTGACGCAAGAGGGCGTTGCGGCGGTAGATCTTGCCTTTGGGGATGTGCAGCACGGAAGCGCGATAGGCGTCCGGGTCGCCCAGACCGTAGATGGCGGAAACTGAGGCAACAATGATAACGTCCTGACGGGACATCAGGGCGGTGGTCGCAGCCAGCCGCAGGCGGTCGATCTCCTCGTTGATGTCGGTCTCTTTTTCGATGTAGAGGTCGCGTCGGGGAATGTAAGCTTCGGGCTGGTAATAATCGTAATAGGAAACGAAGTATTCCACCGCGTTCTCGGGGAAAAACTCTTTGTATTCGGCGTAAAGCTGGGCTGCCAGGGTCTTGTTATGGGTCATTACCAGCGTCGGGATCTGCAGCTGCTGGATGACATTAGCGACGGTAAAAGTTTTACCGGTGCCGGTCGCGCCGAGCAAGACCTGGTTCTTGTAGCCTTTATTAATGCCATCGACGAGTTGGCGAATGGCTTCCGGCTGGTCGCCGGTTGGTTGATAGGGGGCATTGAGTTTGAATTGCATGACCATATTGTACATTAGCACGGCGGGACTGGTTGGCTTTGTCAGCACTTCGCCCTCTACTACATTTGCGGTCATGGCTGATTTTCTGCAAAATTGCAGCAAATTAATCAAATTTTATAAATTGCAACGATTGATGCAATTAATGATTATTGAAGTGAGCTGATCAATTTTTATCTTTGGATTTGTGAGACAATATTTCAAAAAAGTGGGCTTGATTGTCCATTAGCATGGCGGGGCTGGTTGGCTTTGTTGAAAACTGAAGGCGTATCGTATAATCTTGTCAACGGAGGCGATATGTGCGGAAGATTTACGATGGCGATCGATTCAGAAGACCTGCGAACGCAGCTGGCGCTGGGGCAGATGCCGCTGGATTGGGAAAAGCGCTATAACATCGCGCCATCGCAGGAGGTGGCGACTGTGCCTTTTGCGCATAGCCGTGATGTGGTCTGGATGAAGTGGGGTCTGGTGCCGTTCTGGGCGAAGGACCCGGCGATTGGCTACAAAATGATCAACGCGCGGGCGGAGACTGTGGCAGAAAAGCCGGCTTATCGCAGTTCATTCCGCAACAAACGTTGTCTGATCCTGGCGGATGGCTTTTATGAGTGGAAAAAGATTGGAAGAAGCTCGATCCCTTATTATTTTCAACTGGAGGGCGGTGAGCCTTTTGCTTTCGCGGGACTTTGGGATGATTGGGAGAATAAGGGTGTCTCTTCGCTGCCAGGGATCCCGGGACTGACAAGCTGCACCATGATCACGACCGAAGCCAATCAGGATATGGCGGAAGTGCATCACCGTATGCCAGTGATTCTGCGCAAAGAGCGCATGTGGGATTGGCTGCTGGAGGATAACCCCAGGGCACTGCAGGCGATGTTGAAGCCTTTGCCGGATGGTTCCCTGAGGCGGGTACAGGTCAGCCGGGATGTCAACAGCCCTGCCAATCAGGGTGCGGATCTGATCGCACCTTATTCAGAGGGATTGCCAGGGTTTCTGGATTAGTGGATTGACGTTTTCTACCATTTACAAGCAAGAATGTAGGCCAGATCGCGTATTTCGATCCGGCAAGAGTAGGCACTGACCAAAAACTCTGGGTTCAATCCTATGTTTTGTTGCAAAGCATTATTTCCTCGTTGGACGGATGTAAAGTAGAATAGAGAAAACGAAATCATGGAGTTAGTATGAAAAAGACGAAAACCCTGGTTTTCTTATTCTTAGCTTTGACGCTGGTTCTTTCTGCCTGTCAACCCGACTCTACTACAAGTACAACTGCAATTGTCACTTCTGACCCTGATCCGACAGATGGATCTTTGTCCGAAGATCCTGCTGAGCCGGGCTCCGATGACTTTGGATGGTGGAATGAGGTCGTCTTTTATGAGATATTTGTGCGCTCGTTCAAGGACAGCGATGGCGATGGCATCGGGGATTTTCAGGGCATCATCTCCATGCTGGACTATCTGAATGACGGTGACCCGGAAACAACGGACGATCTTGGCATCGGCGGCATCTGGCTGATGCCGATCAATCCATCCCCTAGTTATCACGGCTATGACGTCACAAATTACCAAAGCGTCAATCCCGATTACGGCACGATGGCGGATTTCAAAGAGCTTCTGGATGAATGCCATAAGCGCGGTATTCGTGTCGTGATCGATTTTGTCATCAATCACACTTCCAATGAGCATCCCTGGTTCGTTCAATCCCAGGATCCCAACAGCAGTTTTCGGGATTGGTACGTCTGGGAAGACACAAATCCCGGCAAACCCGGCCCCTGGGGGCAGAATGCCTGGTACGAGAAAGACGGCGCCTGGTATTACGCGCCCTTCTGGAGCGGGATGCCCGACCTCAATTACAACCATCCCATGGTCAACAAGGCGATCTACAACGCCACCAAGTTCTGGCTCGATCTGGGTGTTGACGGCTTTCGGGTGGATGCTGCCCGTTATCTGTTTGAGGATGGCGTTTCGCAGCAGGACACCAAAAGCTCGATCGCCTGGTTCCAGGACTGGCGCGACTATTATCTGAGCATTAATCCCGAAGCCTACACGGTGGGAGAGGTTTGGACAGACACGCAGATCATTGCCAAGTATGACCAACCGACCAAGGGCATGCAAAACTACTTCATGTTTGACCTGGCGACTGACATTTTAGGTTCTGTTTATTCGCCTGACCCATCCAGAATCATGAAAAGCTATCTCGACACGCTTGAGTATTTCCCCAGTCAGCAATTCGCGACCTTTTTGACCAATCACGATCAGCAACGGCTGGCGTCTTACTTCAGCGACCGCCTGATGCAGCAAAAAATGGCGGCGTTTGTTTATCTGACTGGTCCGGGCGTCCCTTATGTTTATTATGGTGAAGAGATCGGCATGTTGGGGGGCAAGCCCGATGAGTTGATCCGAAAACCAATGCAGTGGTCTGCGGAGGAGAATGCCGGCTTCAGCACCGGAAAGCCCTGGCAGGAGATGACGGAAGGTTGGGAAGAAAAGAACGTCGAGCTGGCATCACAAGATCCGGATTCCCTGCTTAACTGGTACCGGGGCTTGATCAATCTGCGCAATCAGTATCCCGAACTGCAAAAGGGCGATTATTACCCGCTGATCTCCTCCTGCCGGCGGGTCTATGCCGTAATTCGTCTCTTGGACGGCGAAGCAGTATTGACGATTGCCAACCTTGGCGTTCAGGAGGCTGAAAACTGCACGATCTCGACCGAAGCCATCCCGCTAAACGGAATAATGACGGTCGAAAGCCTTTGGGGTGGACCCCTGTTTGAGGAGATCGTTTTTGATGGAAAGCTGGATGAAACTTTGATCGCTCCTCTGCTTGAGGGCGGGGCAACTTTTATCTTAAAATTAAGCAACTAAGTTTTCACAGGAAGGTGGAGAATGAAAAAAATTCAACGAATCTTAAGCCTGATACTTTTGCTGGCGGTTCTGGTCAGCTGTACGGGAAAGACCGAAACTCAAATTGCGCCTGAAGCGACAGAACCTCAGGTTTTGGAAGAAGCAACTGAAGCGAGTCAGAAAACAACCGAGGAGATCGAAGAGGTGGAAGGTCCGCCTCTTTACGTCAACCTGACCTGGCATCAGCATCAGCCTTTGTATTACAAGAATGCCGACGGTGTCTACAGCCGCCCCTGGGTGCGCGTGCATGCTACCAAGGATTATCTCGACATGGTTGAGGTGATCGATCAGCACCCCGGCATGAAGGCGACCATTAACATTACGCCTTCGTTGATCGTGCAGCTGGAAGATTTTGTGAAGAACGGCACCAAAGACCTTTATTGGACTTTGGCGGAAGTTCCGGCGGCTGAATTGACGACCGAACAAAAGACCTTCATCCTGGAACGCTTTTTCGACGCCAACTGGAATCATATCATCGCGGTGCACCCCCGCTATCAGGAATTGCTTGATCAGCGTGGCGGCACGGACGCAGAAGCGATCGCGGCGGCAGTTGAATCTTTCAGTGAGCAGGATTTTCGCGACCTGCAGATCTGGTTCAACCTTGCCTGGGTCGATCCGGATTATTTAGCCGAGGAACCGTTCAAGGCTTTGGTCGATAAGGGACGTGACTTCTCGGAAGAGGACAAGGTCACTCTTTTCGATGGCATTTTCGCGATCATCGAGCGGGTGATCCCAACCCACAAGGCATTGCAGGATAAGGGCGTAATTGAAGTGACAACGACGCCTTACGCGCATCCAATTTTGCCCCTGATCTATGACAGCGACCTGGCATTGGTGGGCAACCCCAAGGCGATCACGCCGAGGGAACCTTTTACCTACCCTCAGGACGCGAATTATCACCTGTTGAAGAGCGTGGAGATGTACGAAGAACATTTCGGCATGCCGGTGCGTGGGCTTTGGCCCGGTGAGGGATCGGTGGCGCAGGAGATCGTGCCGATGGTCTCGAAAGCCGGCTATCAGTGGATGCAGACCGGCGAGCCGGTTTTGGTTGCCAGCCTGGGCATGGACGGCGATCGCTTCAACCGCGACAGCAACGAAGTACCAATTGATGGCGACGCGCTCTATCGTCCTTATTACGTCCAGGGCAGTTCAGGCGAGAAAGTGGCGGTCTTTTTCAGAGACTGGAACATTTCGGACAAGGTCGGTTTCACCTATTCCGGTATGAGTGGCGAAGCTGCTGCCAACGATATGGTCAACCATCTCAAGCGAATTCGCGCCAGCCTGAAAGATCAGGAAGGTCCGCATATCGTCACGATCGTTGTTGACGGTGAGAACGCCTGGGAAAATTATGACAACGACGGCAAGGAATTCTTCCACACGCTCTATGACCTGCTGGCGAATGATGAAAACCTGATCACGATCACTCCTTCTGAATATTTGGAGCTTTTCCCCGAGCAGCGGGAGCTGAAAAAGCTCTTCCCCGGCGCCTGGTTTAGCGCCAATTACGATACCTGGTATGGGGAAGAGGAAGAAGCCGAAGCCTGGAATCTTCTGGGGCGGGTGCGTTTGGACCTGGCAAAGGCGGAATCGGGCGAAATTGACGCGCCAAACGCGGATTTTGACAAGGCTTACGACTTTATGTATCTGGCTGAGGGTTCGGACTGGTTCTGGTGGTACGGAACGGATCAGGATTCCGGACAGGATTCCTATTTTGACGAAGGCTACCGGGAACTGCTTAAAAATGTCTATATTTCGCTGGGGCTTGAGCCGCCGGCTTTTCTTGATATCCCGGTTATCCAGCCGCAAATGCTCAAACCGGATGTCGCTATCGCGAATGAGGTGCTGCCGGAGATCGATGGTGAGATGGGCGATGGCGAATGGGAAGGCGCGGGGATCTTTGGCGGGTCTGACCCGCAGGGTTTTGAAAGCTTCCTCTTCGCGCTTGACCAGGAAACTTTGTCCTTTGGCATTCAATTGCTGGAAGCTTTGACGGAAGGTGAATCGATTGAACTTTACATTAACGTTCCGAACGATCAGTATCGCATGATCTATGATGAAAGTGGCGAGATCCGCCTGACTTCACCTGCCACGCGTATGCTTAAGATCAGGCAAGAAAATTCAAATGTGGAACTTTACATCACAGACGGCGAAAGCTGGTATCTTAAAGAAAGTGAAATTGGTAAAGCTGTCGCGACGACGAATTTTGTGGAGATTGGAGTGCCGGTTGCGGTATTGGAAAGCGTTTCCAACGGAACCAACATCCCATTGAATGGATTGATCCGACGTGACGAGGTGCAATTGATCACCCCGACACAGCCTTTTGCCATCCAATATCTCAGCTTTGAGCCGCTGGCGACAATTTTCTACATGGAAGACCCCAAGGGCGATGACTATGGACCCGGAAGTTATACCTATCCCAAGGACGGCGTCTTTAAGCCCGGCGATTTTGACCTGCTTTCCTTTGAAATTGCCAGTGATGGCACTGATCTGGTCTTTAGTTTCGTCATGGACGCACCCATCACCAATGGCTGGGGTTCACCGGCAGGTTTTTCGGTGCAGACCTTTGACGTTTACATCGACAAAGACCCGGGTGCCGGAACCGGTTCAAGGCTGCTCCTGCCCGGTCGCAATGCCGCGCTTGGCGCTGAGGACGGCTGGGAGATAGCGCTCTGGGTGGAAGGCTGGACGCCTCAGGTACTTGTCCTGGACACGGATAATAAGCCGGTCAATCTGACCGAGGCAAGCAGCGCCATGAAGATCTTTGTCGATAGCGGCAAGAACGCGGTGGTTGTCAGCGTTCCGCTTGAATATTTTGGTGACGGAGAGCCGGGCGATTGGGGCTACGCTGTCGCGGTGTTGGGACAGGAAGGCTTCCCGGCGGAAGGCGTCTGGCGGGTGCGTGATGTCAACCAGAAAGCTGAAAGCTACCGTTTTGGCGGCGCGCCGGCGGATAATAACCATACCCGCATTATCGATCTCTTGATGCCTGTTGACGGTTCAACAACACAGGAAGCGGTTCTGAGTAACTATCCTTCCTCGGCTGGAGCGGCTGATCCGACCAATCCGGATGGTTTTGCCATCATACCGCTACTATTGCCAAAATAGAAAAGGGTTTAAGTATGACAGATGAATTTAAACTGATCCAAACACCCAGAAGCACGGTCGAATTAACACTCGATGACGGCAGGATCATCGTCGGTAAGCGCGGCGCGCGCCTGGAAGAATTTGCCAAAGTCATCCAAAACCATGACGATGCCATGATCGTCGGCATGGTTTTGAACGGAAGTTTGCGGGAGCTGACGTACGACCTCAACCAGGATGGGGAGGCAAGCCTGATCACGCTGGCAGACGCGGATGGCGCGCGCATCTATCGCCGCTCGCTGGTATTTCTGCTCGAGGTCGCCTTCAAACATTGTTTCCCGGGCGGGAAGCTGACGATCGATCATTCCGTCTCTTCAGGCGGCTATCACTGTCAGATCGAAGGTCTTGAGCTTTTTGGTGATCGTGAACTCGCAAGATTAGAAAGTGAAATGCATGATCTTGTCAAGGCGGATATCCCCTTTATCCGCGAGACCGTGCCACTTTCAGAGGCAATCGAATATTTTTCCAAGGCTGGTGAAGATGATAAAGTTCAGCTCTTAAAATATCGCCAACGACCTGATCTGGTGCTGTATCGCGCTGATAGTGTGCGCGATTACCATCACGGCTATATGGTTCCGTCTTCGGGATATCTAAAATGGTTTGAGCTGGAACTGGTGGAAGAGGGTTTTGTTTTGCGCTTTCCTCGCCGTCATTCGCCCAATCAAATTGAGCCGATGGATAAATTCCCGACCTTGCTGAAGACTTTTAAAGAATACGCTGAATGGCTCAATAAGCTTGGTATTCCCTCGGTCGGCGCGCTCAATGACGCGATTGCTGAAGGACATGTCGATGAGGTGATCCTGGTCTCCGAGGCACTGCATGAGATGCAGATCTCGCGCATCGCTGAACAAATTTACGCTGAACGCGACCGTGTGAACGTGATATTAATTGCCGGACCCTCATCATCGGGCAAGACCACTTTTTCAAAACGGTTGAGCATTCAACTGGTTGCCCGTGGCATCAACCCCTTCGCGCTTGAAATGGACAACTTCTTTGTTGACCGGGAGAAAACGCCGCTTTTGCCGGACGGCAGCAAGGATTTTGAGTCCCTGAGGGCAATGAATCTGGTCCGTCTGAACAGGGATGTCAAAGCATTGATCCGTGGCGAAGAAGTGCAGTTGCCGTATTTCAACTTCATCACAGGGTTGAGCGAGGAGGGCAAGGTCGTCAAACTTAACAAGGGCGATGTGATCATCCTCGAGGGTATTCACGGCTTGAATCCGGGCTTGCTGCGGGATATTGACCCGCGCAACACCTTCAGGATCTATATCTCCTGTCTGACCCAACTCAACCTTGACCGCCACAACCGTATTTCAACGACTGACACGCGCATGCTGCGGCGCATTGTGCGCGACGCCCGTGACCGCGGCTATAATGCCGGCGATACGATCGGGCGCTGGGAATCGGTGCGCAGGGGCGAGAAGGAACACATCTTCCCTTATCAGGAGAACGCGGACGTGATGTTCAATTCTGCTCTGGCATACGAATTGGGCACGCTCAAACCGCTGGTCGAACCGCTTTTGCGTCAGGTCAGCTACGGCACCCCGGAACATATCGAAGCCAAACGGCTCTTGAAATTCCTGGAATGGTTCCTGCCGACGACGACCGAGTTTGTGCCTGATAATTCGATCTTAAGAGAGTTCATCGGCGATTCGATATTGACCGATTTCTCAATGTGGAAACGGTAACCGATTGATAATTTGAATTTGATAGAAATGACAAACGAGGTCTGGAAACCCAGACCTCGTTTGTTTAATTAACTACACGGTATTTTATTTCTCCAACGATTTTTTGATCATCACGCTCAAACGGCGGACGCCTTCGCGGATCTTTTCGGGATTGGTTGCCGAGAAGTTGAGGCGCATGGTATTGTTGGGTCCACCATTGGGGTAGAAGGGGGTACCTGGTACATAAGCGACCTTTTCTTCGACGGCTTTGGGGAAGAGTTCGAGGCTGTCGCAGCCTTCCGGCAGACGCAGCCAGAGGAAGAGACCACCGTTGGGTACGGTCCAGGTGGTGCCTTCGGGCATGAAATCTTCGAAAGCCTGCAGCATGGCGTCGCGGCGTTCCTTGTAGACCCGACGGATGGTATTGATGTGTTCAGGCAGCCAATCTCCGGCAGCCAGTTCGTAGGCGAGATATTGGTCGAAGGTGGAGCATTGCAGGTCGGCGCCTTGTTTTGCCTGGACCATGCGCTTGATGATCTCCTGCGGAGCGATCGCCCAACCGATACGCAGACCCGGAGCGAGGATCTTGGAGAATGTGCTGGTGCGAATAACGTTCCTGCCGTATTCACTTCCATTGGTTTGTTGGTATTGAGCGTCCAGTGTCGCGATCGAAGGCAGAGGTTCGCCTTCAAAAATGAGCTTTCCATAAGGATCATCTTCGATCAAAGGCACATTATATTTATTAGCCAGCTCGATCAGGCGTTTGCGGCGTTCAATCGACATGGTAACACCGAGGGGATTGTGGAAATTGGGCAAGACATACATGAATTTGACGTTCTGACGGATCAGGTCTTCCAAATTGTCGGTTACCAGTCCGTTCTCGTCGGTATCAACGGTAACATAGGTCGGACCATAAGTGTTCCAGGCCTGGAGGGCGCCGAGATAGGTTGGTGATTCGGTCAAAACGCGATCGCCCTGATTGATGAAAATGCGACCGACAAAATCAAGCGCTTGTTGAGAACCCGTGGTGATCAGAATATTATCTTTGGTGATGTTGAGCCCATCTTTACGGGCATCTTCCGCGATCCACTCACGTAGAGGGTCGTAACCTTCGGTCGTGGTGTATTGGAGGGCTTTGCGACCATACAGATCAAGAACTTTTTCAGCTGCTTTTTTGCTTTCTTCGATCGGGAAAAGTTCGGCAGCGGGGAAACCACCGCCAAACGAGATCACATCAGGTTGATTGGTGACCTTCAATAATTCCCGAATGAAAGAACTTTTCATTCTTTGGGTTCGATTTGCGAAACGCAATTCCCAGGGTGTTGTCATAATTTTTCTCCTTTTTTCTAATTTAATTTATTTCATGTAACGACTAACAATTGTTGCTGCACCAGGCAGTGCCACACGATCGCCAGGGGTGAGTTGGGCAGGCGGGTTTTGGCGCCAGTTTGGTGCATTTTGGAAGATGAAAATCTTGGTGCCTTCGACGGCGGCTTTCTTGTTGATGAATGCCTGACCGGTCAGATAACCGTCGCTGTCGATGGCGCAACTGGTAACAAAGCCGATCATGCGACCCTTGAGGTCGATGACAGGATCACCATGGTGTGCCATGCGGACGGCTTTTTCGTCAAAGGTGAAGCGAGCCACGACGCCAGTGCGTTCGGCATCGCGTTTTACGAAGGCTTCGCGACCAATAAACCAGGCTGAGTTGAGCTTGAGGAAGGGCAGGAATCCGGCTTCGCCGATGGTTAGGTTGGTTTCGCCTCCCATTTCGTGTCCGTAAAGCGGCAAGCCGGCTTCGGTTCGGAGTGAGTCACGGGCGCCAAGACCGCAGGGCAAGAGACCCATGGGCGTACCGACTTCCATGATTGAATTCCAAAGATCGACCACATCGTCAGGGTGGACAAAGATCTCGAAAGCCATCTTTTCGCCGGTATAGCCGGTGCGGGAGACGATCACGTTCTTGCCCGCAACGACGCCGCTGCAAAGCTGGTTGCGGTTGAGGCGGCGAATGCGGCGGCATTGTGCCGGATCAGCCAGTTTGACCAGAATGTCACGGCTGATGGGACCCTGTAAGGCGATGTCAACCAACATGTCTTTGCCTTCTTTGGGATCCTTGAGGTTGCGCAGGGTCACATTGCGACCGAAAACGGATACGTAAGGACGTTCCCGATCGACCAGGACTTTGCCTTCCTTAACCGCGTTGAGCCATGCCCAGTCTTTGTCTTCGTTGGCTGCGTTGACGACCAGAAGGTATTTTTCCGCGGCAAGGCGATAGATGAGCAGGTCATCGATCACATTGGCGTCTGGATCCATGAAATGGGTATAAACCGATTCGCCGATCCGGCGGAAGAGAACGTCATTGCCACAGACGGCATCAAGGAAAACAGCCGCGTCAGGTCCTTCTGCCAGGAAAACGCCCATGTGAGTGACGTCAAAGAGACCACCAGCCTGACGAGTTGCCAGGTGTTCCTGGAGGACGGAGGAGTACCAGAGCGGCATTTCCCAGCCAGCGAAGGGTGTCATTCTCGCGCCGAGGTCGAGATGAGTTTGATAAAGCGGAGTGCGTTTCAACGGAGGATCAACGGGTTCTTCCCAGTGGAACTCGGGGTGCGCTTCCAGATCAGCCTGTTCGGGCATGCCAACGAAATAAGGCTTGCGCAGATCGACAGGATCATTGTCTGGTTTGGCGTAATTTGGCACGGCTTTGTGGATCGAGATGGGACCCGGTATTCTCTGGGTCAGATCTTCGTCATAGTAGATGAAACCGGTTGAAAGACCGGTGATCCAGAGCCCTGCCAATCCAAGTTTGTCGGAGGGAACAGTTAAATTGTAGCGATAAGGGGTAACACAGGTGAGAACACCTTCGATGTCACCTGAAGTGGTGTGCATGATGGTCTTCTGACATTCACCCGGGTTTAATGCCTCAACATTGCTGGTTACGACATTGTTGAGGAAGGAACGCACGGTTTCGCCGGTAAGTTCAATGGCGGCTAACTCAGTGGAAGGATGGTCTTCGAGGTAGAAATAGTGCGGAACGCCATGGAACTGTTCGATCTCGTCCATAGCTGGCTTGGAATCTGCCATTTGGCGGACTTCGCTGTTGATGCGGATCATGGTCTCAAAATCGACCTTAGCGCGGGTTATATTGCCGCTACGACCGATCATGTGATAGGGCTTGGTCGCTTTGAAGAGATCGTCAATCAATTGGGCGATCCTGACCATGTCGTTTTCTTTGAACCCGCGTTGGGTCAGCCAGGTCGTACCGAGGCGGATACCGGTGGAACGCAGGGCGGACTTGTCACCGGGGATCGTGTTTCGGTTGGTGACGATGCCAGCCAGGTCGAGGATTCTGGCTCCCAGATCACCGTTCAGGGGCACGCCTTCGGGTCCCTTGTAGGACTTGCAGTCGATCAGACACATGTGACTGTCGGTTCCACCATAAGGCACCTTTACGCCAAGTTCTTTAAAGCCGTTCGCGAGCGCGAGGGCGTTTTTCAGGGTCTGGTTTTGCAGTTCGATGAATTGGTTCGTGCCTGCCAGCTTGAAAGTCAGCGCCATAGCAGCGATTGTGTTAACATGAGGACCTCCTTGCTCGCCAGGGAAGACGCCTTTATCAATTTGTTCGCCCAGCTCGCGGTCGTGACAGATGATCACGGCACCGCGGGGACCGCAGAGTGTTTTGTGGGTGGTGAAGCTGACAATATCCGCAATGCCGATCGGAGAAGGCACGGTTTTGGCGGCAATCAGACCCGCGATATGGGAAACATCAGCCAGGAGCCATGCGCCAACTTCGTCGGCGATCTCACGGAATTTAGCCCAATCCGGGATCCATGGATAGGAGGTATAGCCAGCCACGATGACTTTGGGTTTAGCGTGGTGGGCGATCTTGCGAATTTCTTCGTAGTCAAGTTGTTCGGTTTCCGGGTCCACGGTATAGTGATGGGCTCTGTAGAAAAGCCCGGAGCGATTCACAGGGGCTCCGTGGGTCAGGTGACCGCCGTGGAGGAGATCCATGCCCAGAATAGCATCGCCGGGTTGGATCAGGGCGGTGTAGATCGCCGTATTGGCAGGCGCGCCCGAGAGGGGCTGCACGTTCACCCAAAGATCGTCGGGGATCAGATCGTTGGCGGCGAACAACTCAGCCGCGCGACGGCGGGCGAGGGCTTCGACCATGTCAACATATTCGACGCCTTTGTAATAGCGCCCATCGCTATGACGGCGATAGCGACCAAGCTGAAGACCGTAGTCCATGATCGTCTCTTCGTCCTGATAACGGGTTTCAGGACGGGGATAGCCCTCAGCATAGATGTTTGTGAAAGGCGAGGCGAGCAGATCGCGCACAGCTTTGGGCGCGATGCTCTCACTGGGGATCATGATCAGGCGTCTGGCTTGCCGTTCGGTTTCAAACTCGACCAGACCTTTGATATTGGGATCGTAATCTTCAACTCTTTTATGGAACAGATAATCACTCATAGATGGATCTACCTCTACTTAAAAATTTCTCCACAAAGGTGGAGATTATTGTTTTTTGGAAGGGGAAAATGATGGAAAATTACACACCAAGACAAAGCTACCGTGCCAGGACAGTAGGAAATATACCTTAGCTTTCTCTCCTTTACCATCAATCATAATTGTACCTTATAAAAGCGCCTGGAATGGAATGAATTCTGTCAGTAATTCTCAGTATGACAAAACAAGATGGCTCGCGCTCGGGAGTCTACGAGGAAACCCAACTCTTTTTCTTGTTCGGACATGGTCTCCTGACCATTCCCAGGGATAAAAAGAGAATTGAGAGCATATCTGAACTCAAAACATTAAACGTTGATGCATAAACCATTAATAGCTCTTTACTGGTTTATAATCAAAACATGACTGAGCAAAAACAAAATGACCTAAGCGAAGAGGTCGCTCTCATCAATGACGCCCGCACAAACCCGGAGTCCTTTGGTTTGCTGTATGAAAAATATGTAGGCAAGATCTATAACTACATCTATTTTAAAGTCGGCAACAGTGATGATGCGCAGGATCTGACCGCCAAGGTCTTCTTCAAGGCTTTGAAAAGCATTGGGAATTATCGGCATATGGGTTTGCCGTTCAGCGCCTGGTTATACCGCATCGCGCACAATCTGGTTGCCAATCACCATCGTGATCGTTCGCGGGTGACAGAAGTTTCGATTGACAACCTGATCCTGGTGGATCAGAGCCGTTCGGCTGCCCCTGAGGCAGTCATGGTCCGAAAACAGGATAATGCCTATTTGCTGGAGCTGATAAATGAACTCACCCCTCAAAAGCGGGAATTGATCGTCTTGAAATTTGTGCAAAAACTTTCCAATCAGGAAATTGGGGTCATTTTCGGCAAAACCGAAGGGGCGATCAAAAGCCTTTATCATCGAACGCTGACGGAATTGAAAGAGAAAGCCAGGGAATATACCGATACCCGTATCCTCTAAGCTCGGAAGGGGTTTAAAGTATTAGGAGAGCATGATGGAAATGGATGTTAGTGATAATTTAAACGCAGATCTGATTGATTTTGAAGCACAAATTGCGAATGAGATTGATAAGATCGCTCCCGACATCATATTTGTCAATGACTTACGCGACCGCCTGCTGAACTCGCGGGTCTTTGTCTACCGCCGCTCTATTGGAGCAATTGTTGTGGCAAGTTTGTCCGTCTTGCTGATGGGAACGCTAAGTTATATTGTTGTAAAGCTCTTGAGAAAAGCAAAAAGGGCAGTTCTTCGCTAATTTCAAAAAATAACTAAAAAAAGCGACTCCGTCAAAGAGTCGCTTTTTCTTTTAATAAGCTTTATTAGCCTTCGTAAATGTCACGAACCCAGTCACCGATCAGCCAGTATTTGAAATCGCGGTGGTGATAGCTGTCTACCGCACCAACAATGGCGTATACCAAAGCGCCAACCGGGATCAGCGAAAGCAAAATCGCGATCGGAATGCAGAGAACGCCAACCAGGATAATCGTTAGAGCGCCGGAAATTGCCCAGGCGAGCCCTGCCAGAATTCCGCCACCGATGAAGAAGATAGCCTGGAAGATCAGTGCCTGAAGGCTTTGGTAGGCAACATACTTTGAGCGATCTTTGTAGGCAAAATAGATAATTAATGGTGGGACGATCCCCAGTACAGCTGTAACGAGGTTGAGGAATATGCCGAGATGGGCAAACATAGCCAGGGTCTTTTCCTCAGAATAATCGAGGGCTGGTTTTTCTGTAATTGGGGTGTAGTTGACACCGTCATCGCTTCTTTCAGTGATGATGGGATCAGGATCAATAAAGTCATTTTGATCAGTCACAGATACCTCACTTTCTTTCTTAAAGTGTAATATAAAACCTGATTTTGTGCTTAATAAAAGCTTATATACATGCACAGATAAGCCTATGATAAAATCTGGACATGACAACAAAAATCATCTATATGGGCTCGCCGGATTTTGCCATACCGTCGCTGGAAGCCCTTGCCAAAAGCTACGAAGTAGTCGCGGTCGTGACCCAACCTGACCGACCAGCCGGAAGAGGACGCAAACCTCAGGCTTGCGCGGTCAAAGAACTGGCAACGAGGCTGGGGCTCACGGTTCTGCAGCCGGAATCCTTGCGAACCCTTGGCGCGGTAACGGAATTGGCAAGCTATCAACCGGATCTTATCGTTGTGGCTGCTTATGGTCAGATCCTGCCAAAAGCCATCCTTGAAATGCCAAAATTTGGCTGTGTCAATGTCCACGCTTCGCTTTTGCCTGCCTGGCGGGGCGCTTCGCCAATTCAGGCTGCCATAGCCAATGGCGACAGCCAGACTGGGGTGACGATCATGCTCATGGATGAGGGCATGGATACGGGACCCATCCTGGCGCAACGCTCGGTTCCGATCCGGGAGCGCACCTCGGCGGAGGTGCTTTCTGATCAATTGGCATATCTGGGCGCGATGACTTTGGTTGAGATCCTGCCAGCCTATTTACGTGGCACATTGGCTGCCATTCCACAGGACAATTCCAAAAAGTCCTATGCCCCAAAGCTGAGCAAACAGGATGCGCTTCTTGATTTTGAGCTGGATGGACTATCCTTATTGAGGAAAATATACGCCTATCAACCCTGGCCCGGAGCGGTTTATCTCTGGCAAGGCAAACGTCTAAAGATCAGTGAAGCTAATCTGCACCCTACCTATGAGGCGAACCCTGGGGAACGGTATATCGTCAACGGCTTGCCGGCGGTTGGCACGGGCGATGGCTTGCTGGTGCTCGAGACGGTGCAGCCAGAGGGCAAACGCGCGATGGATGGAAAATCCTTCCTCAATGGTCAGCCTGATTGGCTGGAATCCTAAATAACAGAATTGTTTTTAATTAATCTTCCGGGAAGAAGGCGTTTTTCCATTCATAAAGCTTATTCAATGCCTGAATGGGAGTCATGGCTTCAAGATCCAGCTTTTTGAAGGCGTCCATCAAGGGGTTGTTTTCGGGGAAGAGGCGCAATTGCTCTTTTTCCTCTTTGGCTTCCGGCAAAGTAGTGCCCGAAGTTGCCTCCAACTGCTTCAAGATCTCATTCGCCCGCGAGATGACCGGGGCGGGCAGCCCTGCCATCTGCGCGACATGGATGCCATAGGAACGGTCGGCTGCGCCAGGGACGATCTTATGCAAAAAGATCACTTCACCATCGGCTTCCGAAACAGCCACGTTGTAGTTGCGAACGCCCGGGTAGAGCGAAGCCAATTCAGTCAGCTCGTGATAATGGGTGGCGAAGAGGGTGAAGGGCTTGAGTTTGGGGTGGCTGTGCAAATATTCGATGATTGCCCAGGCGATCGAGAGCCCATCGTAGGTGCTGGTTCCGCGCCCAATCTCATCCAGAATTAACAGACTGCGCGGGGTGGCATTGTTGAGAATGTTGGCAGTCTCGAGCATTTCAACCATGAAGGTGGATTGTCCCTGGTGGATGGCATCCTGCGCGCCGATGCGGGTGAAAATACGATCGACCAGACCGATCTCCGCCTTATCAGCCGGCACAAAACTGCCGATCTGTGCCATGAGCACGATCAGCACGACCTGGCGTAGAAAAGTGGATTTACCGCTCATGTTCGGACCAGTGATCAGGCGGATGATCTCACCTTCCTCAAAAACCGTATCATTGGAAATGTAGCGGGTTTGGTGGCTGAGATGCTCGACGACCGGATGACGCCCTGCCAATATTTCGATCCCTTTTTCTTCTTTCAGCACCGGACGGGTGTAATTGTTCAACGCGGCAACTTCCGCCAGTGAAATGAGACAATCCAGCTGCGCGATTCTGCGTGAGCTTTCCAGCAGTTCGCCGCTGGACTTGCTCAGTTGCGCGCAGACCTGGTTGAAGACCTTGAGCTCGATCTCGTGGATCTGCGTTTCGGCGTTGAGCACCAAAGATTCATATTCTTTTAGCTCAGGGGTGATGTAGCGCTCACTGTTGACCAGGGTCTGCTTGCGGATATATTCTTCGGGCGCCTTATCAGCCATGCCGCGGGAAATGTCGATGTAATAACCGAAAACCTTGTTAAATCCAACACGCAAAGTCTTGATGCCGGTGCGTTGGCGTTCGTTGGCTTCAAGGGAGTTGATCCACTCACGCGCGTGTTTGGAGGAGTACATGATCTGATCAAGTTCTTCTGAGAACCCGGGACGGATGAGCCCGATATTGTTGATATTGGCTGGCGGATCGTCGCTGATGGCGTTTTCGAGCAGTTCAAGCTCATTCTCAAAGTTTTGCCAACCTTCCAGGATGGATTGCAAGGCTTTATGTTCGCTTTGCAGCAAGGCGAAAAGCTCCGGGAAGGAGCGCAGATCCTCGCGCAGGGCGACCAGGTCATTCGGGCGCGCCGCACCGGAGACGATGCGGTTGACCAGGCGTTCCAGGTCGTGTAATTGTTTGAGCAGATCAGCGATCTCGCGTCTTTCAACGCCGCGATCAAAGAAATATTGCACCGCGTCCAGGCGCTGATCGATGCGCGCCACATCGAGCAGGGGTTTGTTGACCCAACTGCGTAAAAGACGTTTGCCCATGGGCGTGTGCGTTTTATCGAGAACGCTGAGTAAAGATCCCTCAGTTTTGGCTTCCCGTAGGGTTTCGGTCAGCTCAAGGTTGCGCCGTGTTTCCGCGTCCAAAACCATGAAGTCCGAAAGGCTGTAGGTGCTGAAGCTGAGCTCCAGATTTAGCAGGCTTTTCTGTGTTTCCTGTAGGAATTTAAGTAAAGCGCCCGTAGCTCGGACTGCCAGGGGATAGGGTTTGAGCCCCAAACCAGAAAGGTCGCTGACTGAAAACTGAGCGCGGATGATCTCGACCGAACGCCCCGGCTCAAAATACCAATTCGGGATGCGGGTCACGTTGAAGCCCGTGGCAACTTTTTCGTCCGCGGTCTCTGAAAGCAAGACCTCAGCCGGACCAAGCCGCTGCAGCTCGGCACGAAGCTGGTTTTCGATATCGCCTTCGCTGATCTCAGTGGCTGCCAGTTCACCGGTGCTGATGTCAACATAAGCCAGCCCGGCTTTGCCCTCCTGAAGGGTCAGACAAGCCAGATAGTTGTTTCTTCCACCTTGCAAAAGGTTGGGCTCGACGATCGTACCGGGGGTGATAACGCGGATCACCTCACGGTCAAAAAGACCTTTGTCTGGCTGTTCGCCAACCTGCTCACAAATGGCAACGTGGTAGCCTTTTTCGATCAGGCGACCAAGATAATTATCGACAGCATGGAATGGGATGCCAGCCATCGGCACGCGCAGACCCTTGGCAACAGGACGAGAGGTCAGAACAATGTCAAGCGCCTCGGCGGTCTTTTCAGCATCCTCATCAAAGGTTTCGTAAAAATCACCCAGACGGAAAAAGACGATCGCGTCCGGATATTCCTTTTTGATCTTCAGATATTGCTGGCGCAGGGGCGTGACGTTTTTTGCCATTTTATTTCAAATTTTCCCGAATATATCCTTCAACCTGGTCAAGGGATTCGTTGAGCTTGCTGGCGTCTTTGCCGCCTGCCTGAGCCATGTCAGGTCGTCCGCCGCCGCCACCGCCAACCACCTGGGCAACCCGTTTGATCAGGTCACCGGCTTTGAGACCGCGGGCGATCAGGTCCTGGGTCACTGCAGCGATCAGCATCGGTTTTTCGTTCATGACCGTGCCGAGAACAACCACGCCGCTGGGGTGTTTCTGACGGAATTGATCTGCCAATGAGCGCAGGGCATCCGCGTCAGCATTGGCGATCACCGCCCGCAGGACCGGGACACCAGCGATCTCCCGCACATCATCCAGCTTTTGTTTGAAAGCCTGGTTGGCAGCTTCGATACGCAGCTTTTCCAGATCCTGCCGGCTTTGTTTTAGCTCAGCTTCGAGCTGTTCGGCTTTGCTGAGAGCATTGGCAGGGCTGGTTTCAAAGAATGCGGCAATATCGTTGAGTTGATCGAGGCGTTCGCGGGCATAACGATAGGCGCCGGAACCGGTAACAGCCTCGATACGGCGCATCCCGGCAGCGATGGAAGATTCAGATGTAATAAATAAAGATCCGATCTCGGCGGTGTTGTCAACGTGCGTGCCGCCGCAGAGCTCATAGGAGAAGCGACCGCGATGATCGGCGATCTCGATCGTGCGCACATCGGAGGCGTATTTTTCGCCAAAAAGGGCGATCGCGCCTTCAGCGCGGGCTTGCTCGAGGGTATTGCTTGCTTTGCGGACAGGGACTTCTGCCGCGATCATCTCATTCACCAGGGCTTCGATCTTAAGAAGATCTTCTTTGGCGACGGCATGGGGATAGTTGAAGTCGAATCGTAAGCGTTCCGGATCAACATAAGAGCCAGCCTGATGCACCTTATCTCCCAACACTTTGCGCAGTGCGGCATGCAGCAGGTGTGTGGCAGTGTGGTTGCGCATGGTGGAACGACGCGGTCTTTCGTCTACGATCGCGAGCACAGGCTGATCTGGCTGGGGATTGCCGAAGAGCACCTTGCCGTGATGGGCAATGATCCCGGCAGCCGGACGGCTGAGAGCGGTGATTTCGACTTCCCAACTGCCATCAGCAGCCCGAATAAAACCGGTGTCAGAGACCTGACCGCCCGATTCGAGATAGAAGGGCGTTTGGTTTAGGATCAGGCTTACTTCCTGCTCGGGATTGGCTTTCCCGATGTTTTCGCCATCAGCAATCAGGCTGATAAATCTGGCTGGCATGGAGAAACTGCCGTAGGGATCTTGCTCAACGCCGGAGGCTGGCAAAGTGCCGGATTCGACCAGGCGCGCAAACTCGTTCTGATAAAGTTCAGTGTCAAGATTATTCATTTCAGCAAAAGCGGAACCCTTGCCGGATGCCAGACGATGGGCTTCCATGGCTTCATAAAAACCTTCTTCGTCAACTTCCAGACCGGATTCAGACAGGATATCGCGCGTGATCTCGACCGGGAAACCGAGCGTCGCGTAGAGGTTGAAGGCACGCTTGCCATCAAGGGTACTTTGCTGACTGGCTTTGAGCTCATCGATATAGCTTTGCAATTGCTCAAAACCGCTGTCGAGCGTTTCAGCAAAGCGTTTTTCTTCAGCAGTGAAGGTTTCCTGGATCAGCTCCTTGTTCTCCAGCACTTCCGGATAAGCTACGTGGTAATTTTCGATGACGATATCAGCAATTTTGGCCATAAATGGCTCGTTGAGTCCGATCTTGCGGGCGAAACGGGCAGCGCGGCGAATGATCATGCGGCAAACGTAGCCACGTCCGATATTGCCGGGGATAACGCCGTCAGCGATCAAAAAAGTAGCCGCGCGGACATGGTCAGCGATCACGCGGTAGGAGGTGAAGTCGGCTTCACGTTCCGCCATGCTTTGCCCGGAAAGGCGCTGTGTTTCGTCAAGGAGCGGTTTCAGCAGGTCAGTTTCGTAATTACCATTGACGCCCTGGATGATGGAAACGATGCGTTCGAAACCCATGCCGGTATCGACATGGCGCTTGGGCAGAGGCTGAAATTCGGTGGGAGAGGTGCGGTTGTATTGGATGAAAACGTTATTCCAGATCTCAACAATGCGGGCGCAGTCGCCGTTGACAGCGCAAACGTGACCAGGGACGTCCTGCATGTCACAGAACTCTGGTCCAAAGTCATAATGGATCTCGGTGCAGGGTCCGCAGGGTCCGGTTTCTGCCATTTCCCAGAAGTTATCGTCGCGACCGCCCTGGATCAGGTGGTCAGGGTTGAAACCGGGCTGAGCCAGCCAGCATTGACGGGCTTCGTCGTCGGAAGGCAGGTCGCCCTGGTCATCGACAAAATAGCTGGCGTGCAGACGCGCCGGGTCAAGCCCCCATACCTTGGTCAAAAGTTCCCAGCTCCAGGCGATGGCTTCTTTTTTGTAATAGTCGCCAAAAGACCAGTTGCCGAGCATCTCAAAGAAAGTGTGGTGGGTGTTGTCGCGCCCGACGGTGTCGAGGTCGTTGTGCTTGCCGGAGACGCGCAGGCATTTTTGCGAATCGACTGCGCGGGTGTAGGGGCGGGTCTCGGTGCCCAAGAAGACGTCTTTAAACTGGACCATGCCGGCGTTGGTGAATAGCAAGGTGCTATCTCCGCCGGGCACAAGCGAGGCAGACGGCACGACCGTATGCCCCCGCTGGGCGAAGAAATCGATAAAAGATTGACGAACCTGGTTTCCAGTTAGGTACATAGGACACTCCAATTTATTTCTTAGTTAACTTTCAAATTATACCTGATGGGGTGGTTTAACGAGAGTTTCGTGTAACACAAGTAGGGCAAACGCATCTAAATATAGATCAGTTTTATTCGAATCAAGTGTAAATACGAACATTATCTCAATCTTTTTAGCCAAGCTTAAAAATCATGGCTCTAAAAAGCAAAACTTCACTTAGCGAACAGTCAATGCGAGCCCCGTCAGGGGCGTGGCAATCTGCAGTTAATCAGTTATTAATTCCATTCTTGGACAGCAAAAGCTTTAAGGCAGATCGCCACGTCGCCCTAAAGGGCTCCTCGCGATGACAACTAGGCAACTGCACCACATATATCAATTTAACATAGGGAACTCGGCATGAGACCTGCCTAAAAATCCTCAAGGAAGCTTGATTTAGGCTATTTAGATGCGTTTGCCCTGTAACACAAGTGGCCCCTTATTGATTGAGCACGCAGTTGTAGTAGAGGTTACACACAGTGTCAGGTATGTCATGGTATCTCGACGACATGTATACCGTTTTGAATTGCGGGCGGGCGTGGGATACCTGACACTTCGTGTCACGCACAGGCCTCGCCCCTTGTACGGAAGACCACTATGCCCGTCAGGGTATCCCACGGTCTCCCGCAACCTGCATTTCCGCCCAAATTTTGGGCTGGCATACCAAAAGAGCACAGGTGCCCCTGAAAATTACACTTTTGTGAATGGCATAAAAAAACAAGCCCACAATTTTCTGCGGGCCTGGGGATGGTGGGGTTTTAATCAGTAAAGTCGGAATTCGCTTTCTTGTTCGTCGAAAACGGTGCGGTCGAGGACGTGGGTGGTGGGGACGTAATTCATGAAATTCCGGGTGATGACCATGCTGCTGGTCTTCGCGCCGCCAGGGAAGAAGCTCACGCCTTCCAGAACGACCTTGGCAGTGGTCATGACAGGGGTTACCGCGGTCACGCAGAAGATCAGATCATCAGCGGGTGCCAGATCGTCCTGGGTATAGACTTTTTCTAAGTCTATGCCCATATTTGTGAGCCGTTCGGCGTCTTTCTCATCTCTTGGCTTCCAGATGGCTTGCATCTTGCCACTCAGGAGTTTGACGGCGGCAGCGGCAATGACGCCTTCTGGCGCGGCTCCGATTCCCATCACGGCATGCGCGCCAACACCTCTGAAGCAGCTGAAAACACAGGGCATCAGGTCGCCGTCCAGGATCAGACGAACGCGGGCGCCGGTTGAGCGCAATCGACGGATCAATTCTTCGTTACGAGGTCGATCCAATACCGTGATGGTGAGCTCACTATTGCTCCGGCGTTTGTATGCCTTTGCCAGACGCTTGACATTTTCTTCTGGTCCGAGACGAATGTCTACATAGCTGGCGGCTTGACGTCCTACGCAAAGTTTATCGACGTAGGAATCAGAGGCGTTGATCAATCCGCCCCTGGGTGCAGCCGCCAGGACGCAAACAGCGCCTGAGTTGAGGTTCGCGGTCGCGTTTGTGTTTTCGAGGGGATCAACAGCGATATCGATATTGATGTCGCCCTTGCCAAGTTTTTCACCAATGAACAGCATAGGGGCGTCGTCGCGTTCGCCTTCGCCGATCTTGATCAGGCTTGATACACCAGGGATTTGGTTAAGAGCGGTGCGCATCGCATCTACCGCGGCCTTGTCGGCGAGATTTTTGTCACCATGTCCTGCCGCTCTGGCGGCAGCGATCGCCGCGTTTTCGGTCACTTCCAGCAGTTGCCAGGAAAGACTCTTGTATAAATATTTTAGATCGCCTATTTTCTTTTCGTCAGCCATTACTCTCCTTTATGATAACGATTTTTGTTTTAGCTATCTTTTTGATTGGGACTTTAATTGTCTTATTGCACAGACCTTTCTCTGATTTTACTAATCGTTTGCTTCAACGATTATACATGTTTATACAAATTGAGGGGTCAGTGCCAGTAATTCTCAGTATGAAAAGACAACACCTGAGTTTCTCTCTTTTGCCAAAAAACACGTTTGCATTGAAGGGAAAAATCAGGACATTAATATAGAGAGAATTAAAAGTAGTACACATATTGCCAAAAGACCCACCCCCCGGCTGCGCCGACCCCCTCCCTCGAGGGGGTTTGGAACTCAGATTCTTACTTTTAGCAAAAAATGTTTACATTCATGAAAACTGTTATTGGCAAAAGGGAGGCTTAACCTACTTCTGCGAAGCGAAGGGACTGCCTGCGTCCTGTGTTCTTTTCGCAAGAGTGGGTCTTTGGGTAAGAGTGAAAAACTTGGTAGGATTGCTTCCTGACCCCGTTAGGGCAAAGCATGTTTTTGGTCATATTGACAATCGTTGTTATTCCATTGTCTGCCGGTAAGCCAGGGCGCGTTGGAGGGTGTTTTGGTCGGCGTATTCGATATCTCCACCGACGGGCAAGCCGCGCGCCAGGCGTGAGACTTTGATCCCCAGCGGTTGGATGCGCTGTTGCAGATAGAGTGCGGTGGCGTCGCCTTCCATGGATGGGTTGGTGGCGATGATGACTTCCTTGACGGGCTCCTGTTTGAGTCGTTCCAGCAGCGGAAAGATCTTGATCTGATCCGGACCAATGCCCTCAATAGGGGAGAGCACACCCATGAGGACGTGATATTTGCCCTGATAGACACCGGTGCGTTCGATGGCGATGACGTCCAGCGGCTCTTCGACCACGCAGATGGTTTCATCGCTGCGGTTGGAGGAGGCGCAGATGTCGCAAATATCTTCGCCTGCCAGCGTGATATTAAAGCACTGCTGGCAGTGGGAGGTGCCGCTTTTCAGATTTTCCAGCGCCTCAGCCAGTTCCAGCGAGAGCGCTTCCGGCGCTTTGAGCAAGTGGAAGGTCAACCGGGAAGCGGTCTTTGGACCGATCCCCGGCAAGTGCGAAAAAGCGTCAATCAGGTTTTGTACCGGATCGGGAATCGCGCGCATAAAGCTTTAGAAACCGAATCCGCCCAGCATGCTGGTAAAGGGCGCCATTTTATCTTCTGAAAGCTGGCGTGAGCTGTCCAAAGCCTTGTTGATCGCTGTCAGGACGAGGTCCTGCAGCATGTCTACATCGGCATCTTCGAGCAGATCAGGAGCGATCTCAACCGCTTTACAAACCTGAGCGCCGGTCATGGTAACGGAAACAGCGCCGCCACCCACCGTTTCGGTGACGGTTTCATCAGCCAGTTCCGCCTGTGCCTGCTGCATTTGTTCCTGCAATTTGGCGATTTGCGCCATCATATTGCTTTGTCCTCTTCCTCCGCCGGAGGGTCCACGATATCCTTTTGCCATGTTAATTATCCTTTCCTTCTGCGAAGGGGTCACCTTCGAGTAATTTTCCATCTAAATGCTTGATCGCGTAATCAACCAGATCGTTATCAGTCGGTTCGCTTTCATTTGGCAGGATCACCTTTTGATCGCCAACAGTACAAATCAGATTGATCTCCTGCCCATAAACGGTTTTGAGCACAGTCGCGACCAGTTTTTTCGCTTTTTCTTCCATCATGCGTTCGCGAAGAATTTCACCTTCAAAATTGAGCACAATTGTATTCCCAAAGGCTTTATCCAATTTCCCGGAATTCACTACCGCCGCAGTGATGCGGTTTTTTGAGCCGACATAACGTTTCACGCGATCCCATTGGGATTTCGCGAGCTCCAAGGTGAGGGGAGTGCCGGGGACGAAATCAGTTACATTATCATTGAGATTAATGTCGGGCTGACTGGGTCTGGTACGAGCGCTTCTGGCAGGCGCTGTTTCCTCTGGAGTCTGGCTGGAGCGGGGGCTTTCGGAGCTCTGGTCTGGGTCCCGATCCCGTCCTCTGGGTTCAGCCTGGACGATCACCGGCTGGGGAGGATGCATCGAGCTTGCCAGGGCGAGTTCCAATCCGAGACCAGGATGCCAGTTGGCTTTCAGGTCTGTTGAGGCTTCGCTGAAAGCGGTAATGATGGCGACGAGATGATCGATAGCGAAATTTTCGGCTTGCTTTTCCATCTTTTCGCGCATTTCAGGGGTAAGCTCCAGATTTTGTCCCGCTTTCATGCGGATCACGAGCAGATCGCGCAAATAATCGACGATCTGGCGCGCAAATTGACGGGGATCCGTACCGCTGTCAAGTGCTCTGTGGATGATCTCCAGTCCAAGCCCGCTGTTTTCAGCCTGGATCGCCTCGATCAGGTCGATCACAGCCTGGCTGGTTGCTGTTCCGAGGACTTCCTGCGCAATCCCGAGCGTGACATGATTGGACATCGAGCTGAGTTGGTCAACCATCGAAATAGCGTCGCGCATCGCGCCGGTCGCCTGGCGGGCGATCAGGCTGAGCGCGTCCGGATCGATCTTGATCCCTTCTTTTTGGGTCAACTCAGTGAGTTTCTGAACAATGGTCGGCACCGGAATACGACGGAATTCATGTCTTTGACAGCGCGAAAGCACGGTGGCGGGAATTTTATGAATTTCGGTCGTACAAAGGATGAACATCACATGTGCGGGCGGTTCTTCCAGTGTTTTCAACAGCGCGTTGAAAGCTGATGTAGAGAGCATGTGAACTTCATCGACAATGTAGACCTTGAACTTTCCCTGCGAGGGAGCAAAGTTGATCTTGTCGCGCAGGTCACGAACGTCATCGACGCTAGTGTTGGAGGCGGCGTCGATCTCGATCAGATCAAGAAAACGACCTTCGTTGACCGCCAGGCAGTTTTCGCACTGATTGCAGGGTTGTTTTTCCTTATCCTCATTCAGGCAGTTGACCGCTTTCGCCAGCAAGCGCGCGCTGGTTGTCTTGCCGGTGCCTTTGGGACCGGCAAAAAGGTAGGCATGCGCGACACGGTTGGTAATGATGGCATTGCGCAAGGTCTGGACGATGTGGTCTTGTCCAACTACTTCTTCCCAAAGGGCAGGGCGCCAAACACGATAGTAAGCTTGTGACATAAAAATTCCTTACAAAAATTATGGAACCTGCCAGGTGGCATGTTGTTGACCGGAGGCGTCGATCAGCATGATTTTGTCTCCGGAGCTCCAAAGCGCCTGGTCCGAATTCCAGTAGAGTTCGATAACGTTGTTGGTTCCATGTTTGGAATAGAGCCGAACAGCTCCATCCTTGTTGAGGATCAAATTTGGAAGATGCGAGCTTTTCCCGTTGTCAGAGACAACTGACCAACCGCTTAGGTTGACACTTGATTCACTTTGGTTGCGGATCAGGATGTATTCGACGTTCAGATCTCCCGCGCCAAAAACACCTTCAATGATAAGCAGACCTTGGGCTTCAGTATCGGCATATTCCGTTGGCTTCGTTGTCTGGATCGGCTGGTCTGGGACTGCCTGTGTTATGGCAGGCGGCAGGGTTGCAAGGGGCTTCGGCGAAGAATTATGCTTTTGCCAAAGCCATAAGACTGCCAGAATTGTTGCCGCGGAGACAAGCACATTCAGCAGGAGAAAAGGGAGATTTTTCTTCCAAGATTTCATGATGATCAGCATAATCATAGCATAAAAATGGCTCAAAAATAAGCGAGAGTTTAATAAGGACGCCTGGCACGAGATCTTCGGGTTTAACCTTTTTTAACTGTATACACTTGAAGGATGATCTTCGGGTGAACTGGGCATGTGCGCGTAAACAGGATGCCATGCGCAAACAAATGTTAGAGTTGTAGGGGCGGACTTCCACGTCCGCCCGAGGATCCGCTGATTAGCGGGTTGGATGGACCGTGTGACAAGCAAAGACCCACTCCCCGGCTTCGCCGACCCTCTCCCTGTGGTGGTTAGGTAGGCTCTGATTCAATAAATTTGCAAAAAAACGAGGATTGATTGGATGAAAAAACTCGATAAAAAAGGTGGGCTTGGGCAGAAGACCGCGAGCGAACCGATATTTACTTCTTTTGTTTAATGTTTGAACACTACTTGTGTTTCGGGTTCTTTACCCGACATGGTCTCCTGACAATATCCATAGGCTACTCAGAAATACTGGTTTCGCCCCAATAAGAGTTAACAAAAGCGAAAAGAAGAATTAACAAAACGATAACATATCTTTGATGTAGATTTAACTAAAGCGGGTTAATATATCAACCGTTCGTGCAACCATTGTTTCTCTCCTTTCAAAGCGCACGAATAGGATCGGATTGTGAAAAGAACAATATTAGATCAAAACTAAAGCAGCCGCAGGTGAGGCGGCTGCTTTAGTTTAAGCTGATAAATTATTTGATCGCCTGATCGAGAATTTCTCCCAGATCATTATGGAAAACATAGGTTGCGTAATCGTCGTAAGGGGTTTCATCGCGATTGATTAGAACGAGATGATCACCTCTGAAGTAATGCAGCAGACCAGCTGCGGGGTAAACGACCAGTGAAGTGCCACCGACGATCATCAGGTCTGCTCCACGAACGGCGCTTTCAGCCTGGCGGATCACTTTGGTGTTGAGCGGTTCGCCATAAAGCACAACGTCGGGTCTGATCATGCCCTGGCAAGCCGGGCAATGCGGAACGCCTTTGCCTTCCCAAACCAGAGCGGCAGGGTAATCGCGCCCACATTTCATACAGTAGAAACGCTGCATGCTGCCGTGCAATTCCAGAACGTTTTTTGACCCGGCTGCCTGGTGCAGCCCATCGATATTCTGGGTGATGATGGTCGTGTTTGGCTTTTGAGCCTCCAGACGGGCAAGGGCGAGATGAGCCAGGTTGGGTTTGGCATCCGGATAATGGAGGTTTTCCCGTTTGTAGGTGTAAAACTCCTGCGGGTGGCTGAGCATAAAGGGGTAGCTAAGCATTGTTTCCGGGGAATAGTTGGTCTTATTCTCGCGGTTATAGAGCCCGGTAGCGGATCTGAAATCAGGGATGCCCGAAGCGGTCGAGACGCCGGCTCCACCGAAAAAGACGATTGAATGTGATTTGTCGATCAATTCCGCAAGAATTTGGCTTTGGTTTTTCATTTTTCCTCCTTTTAACAGTTATTGGTTCCCAAATGCTCCGTTTCAGACCCTTCGCCATTGGAAGAAGCGATCTTTTCACCGATCTTATTGAGCGGTGGGAGCCAATTGACGAATAAGGTGACTGAGAGACCGATCATGGTGGCAACGACCCTGCCGACAGCATAGCTGAGAGGATCGGTCTCGCCAGCGTTGAGCATAATGATCAAATAGACGATCACGGTGATGGCAATTGAAGATGGTTTTT
This sequence comes from Anaerolineaceae bacterium, assembly GCA_050946715.1. GTDB lineage: Bacteria > Chloroflexota > Anaerolineae > Anaerolineales > Anaerolineaceae > Mesolinea. The sequence continues at coordinate 189,633 of JBMNVH010000001.1, forward strand.
TGATCGTGATCAGGATTGCCATGAGCGGAAAAGACAGGATGCCAACGACAAGGTAGAACAGGAGACTGTGGGGATCCATTCCAATTTTGGTGATCAAAAGGACAGCCATCAGGTAGGAAAAAGCACCGGCGATGATCGTGCCGAGGGTGCGGTCTATCGATGCTTGAAAAGTGGTTCGCAGGGTCGGCTGCATACAGACGACGGTGGCGATGCAGGCGTGCGTGGGCATGTCAGCGCCGCGCAGGTTTTCGATCAGCAGGCAGATAATTACCGCCAGTGCTGTTTTTATCACGCGCATGCCTGGAGAATTTTTGGTCAGATAGTCACTGATTTTGTGGATGATACTGTCGTTTACGGGTTTAATGACAGCATCTTGATTGTCATTTTTCACTTTTGTATACCTCTTGATTGATGGTTAAGATATACCACAAGTTGTATTATTCAGAGAATTTCTGATTTAGGGGGGATACTTTGTTTGAGGTTGGGAGAGCATGAATGAAACCGAAAAGTTGTGAAATCAGCAAATGGAGGCCGGATTGTGTAGTTCAATCCGGCATGTATGGGAAATAGGAGCGGATTGCCACATAACGCGCTTAATGAATCGTGCTTTTTGTGTACGCGCGCTCTGGATGTCGGGTTCTCTGGAACCCGACCTACGCGAAGGTCTGGAATTCGACCTGCATTATGGAAGCAAAGGTAGGCCGGATTGTGTAGTTCAATCCGGCATCAGGTTATGTACTGACGTAAAAAAGTAAAATCAATTAATTTTGGTCGGGGAGATCGTTTTCAATTCATGGACAAAAACAATGATTATAGAATTGAAACGTTGGATTGAAGATATTGGACAACACCGCCCAATGTCTTCAAAACTCCTATAGGCACTTGGTCTCGAACTTGTTGCAAAAACAACCAATTTGCTCAACCTGATATTGGTCTCATTGGTCTATCAGGAGAACGGTATAATAGGGGGCGAGGAAAAATGGCTTATCCAATCGCGCACCCCAAAGTAATGGAAAGAGCGGGTGAAGTTTTGCGGCTGAACCCTGTCTTTTTAGATACCGAAACGACCGGTATTGGTCTTAGCGATGTCGTTATCGAGGTCGCGGTGGTTGATTCCAACGGAGAAATGTTGTTTAACGGCTTGATCAATCCCGAAAGACCTATCCCAGACGAATCAAGCAAGGTCCATGGCATCACAGATGAAATGGTCAAGGACGCGCCAACGATGCGTCAGATCTGGCCCGAGATCGAGGCGGTACTGAAAAACCGTGCCATCGGGATCTACAATGCTGAATTTGATATGCGCCTTTTGAAGCAATCGGTCTTGTTGGCAGGTTTGCCGTGGACTATCTCAGAGAATCAGGCTTTTTGTATGATGAAACTGTTCGCGGCCTGGTATGGAGAGTGGAATAAAAGGCATAGTGATTTTAAATCGCAAAAGCTGGAGTTCGCCGGACAATTTTGTAATATCGACCTGCCAAACAGTCATAAGGCATTGGATGATGCCAAGCTGACCGCGGCATTGATGCAGTATCTGGCAAATTATCAGAAAAAGGAATAGTACAAAGCTCCCTTTTCGATCCGACGTCCAATGTTGGTGTTTTTTCGAGATCAATAACATTTCGTTCGATCATATGTCCAACATCGGAATCTATCTTATTAATAAAAATGAAGAGATGTATAGTCGGATTTCTTGTCTGATAAGCCAATGCTGAAACAGGCGATCAGGCGCGTACAAAGTGTGATAAAAAGTCTTGTCATGAAGATCTATCCGTGATAATATGAACATATGATAATGTGTTCATGTATAAACGGTGATTTATATGACAAAGATACTCGACCTAAATACTGCTGATCTGATGTCCTCGACCTTCAAAGGTCTGGGCGACAATACCCGACTAAGACTCCTGGCGATACTTTTGCAAGGGGAGACCTGTGTTTCTGACCTGGCAGAGATGACCGGCATCAGCCAAAGCGCTGTCTCTCATCAGCTGCGGGTGCTGCGAAATCTGCGTTTTGTCTCGACACGCCGCGAAGGAAAGCAGATTTTTTACCATATCGATGATGAACATATCGAAGGACTCTTTAAGCTCGCACTTGAGCACAGCTACCACCTCCATGATCCGAGGGATCAATGAGCGATGTTATTAATTCCAACCATTCACAAAGCTATGAGCTGAACGCGAATCCTAGTGACAATTCCTGCGGTTGCGGGTGTTCACAACCCATAAGAATTGACCCCGATCAAAAGCAGCGCAGACAGCACAGCAACAATTTTTCCGGATTTCTTGCACATTTCTGGCAGACACCAGACTTGTTGATCGTCCTGGTGGGTCTGGGACTATTGGTTTTGACCCTCTTTGTGGATCGACTTGGTTTGAAACAACCCTGGATCATGATCCTGCAATTGGTTCTGCTCCCGATGGCGGGGTGGCCGGTTTTTAGGGATGGTGCAATTACTTTATTTAAAAACCGACGGCTGAATATGAACGCGCTCATGTCGGTGGCTGCCATTGGGGCAGTTGTTTTGGGCGAAACGCACGAAGCCATCTTTATGCTTTTGCTCTTTACAGTCTCTGAAAGTCTGGAAGACTATATCAATGATAATGCCCGCGCGATCCTGACCGAATTTGCCGATCTGGCACCCTCCACCGCCATCAGGATCAGCGATGAGGGTGAGGAATCGGTTTCGGTACAGGGCCTCGAGCCGGGCGATGTCATCCTCGTGCGACCTGCTGATCGCATCCCGATGGATGGGGTCGTTTTGGGTGGAAACAGTTCTGTTAATCAAGCACCGATCACAGGCGAAAGCAAACTGATCGAGAAGAAGCCTGGTGATGAAGTTCTCTCCGGCAGCATCAATGGGCAGGGAGCGCTCCAGGTTCGGGTGAGCAAGCTCGCGCAGGATAACACCATTCAAAGGATCATCCGGTTGGTGACGGAAGCTCAGGAAAACAAAGCCGAACAAGTGAAGTTTATTGACCGTTTCGCGGCTGTTTACACGCCAATCGTTTTTGTGGTCGCGGTTCTGGTCGCTGTCATTCCGGTGTTGGTTTTCAGGCAGCCTTTCTGGAACACAGGCGCAACTTACGGCTGGCTGCACCGTTCCCTTTCCTTATTAATGGTAGGCTGCCCTTGCGCGCTGGTGATCAGCACCCCGATCACGATGATCAGTGGTCTGACCAGAGGAGCCAAGGCAGGCGTGGTCTTCAAAGGAGGTGTTTTTCTTGAAGCCCTGGCAAAGGCACGTGTGATCGCTTTTGACAAGACCGGCACGCTGACCAAGGGCGAACCGGTTGTGGCTCAGGTTAGGGCAGTGGATTGCCTTGGTTCACAGGATTGTGTGCGCTGTAACGATCTGGTGGGCTATACCAACGCGCTGGAGGCGCACAGCAGTCATCCCTTAAGCTCTGCTGTTATTGAAGAAGCCAGACGCCGCGGTGTTGACTCGCTTTATCCTCCGGCTAAGGATCTGCTGGTGCTGGAAGGTCGCGGGCAGGCTGGGGTCATTAACGGAAAGACCGGAACGGTTGGCAGCCTGGCGCTATTTTTAGAAGAGCATAATACGCCAGAAACGCTTGTAAGCCAGGTACGCCAGGCTGAAGACCTTGGTGAGACGACCATGTTGGTTTGTGATGGAGAACGCGTGCGCGGATTTTTGAGCGTTGAAGACGCTGTCCGCGATGAGGTCGGGGATGTGATTCAGGCGCTCAAAGCCAAAGGCATTCATACGGTAATGTTGACAGGAGATAACGCTCAGGTCGCGCGTAAGGTGGGAGATCATCTTGGCATCGATGAGGTTCACGCCGGCCTTTTGCCGGAGGAAAAACTGGCGTGGATCAGCAAATTGCGCGAGGAATACGGAATTGTCGTCATGGCGGGTGACGGCATCAACGATTCGCCGGCTTTGGCGCGTGCAGATGTGGGGATTGGAATGGGTGGAGCTGGCAACGCTCAGGTTTTGGAAACCGCCGATGTAGTTTTGTTGGATGATGTCCTGGGAAAACTGCCTTTTGCGATCCGCTTATCCGAGTTTGTTAATAAACTGATCAAGCAGAACGTAGTGATCAGCCTGGGTGTCAAATTCCTGATCGCTCTGATCGCTCTGGCGGGTTTGACGCCGTTTTGGGTGGCTGTCATGGCTGATATCGGGATCTCATTGTTGGTAACTTTGAATGGCACGCGGGCTTTGAGATATACGTAGAGGCTATTTCAACTTAAAAACCAGATCCCATTCGCCCTCAAGCGTTGATTCCGGGCGAGACATGGTTGTGGTGAAGACATACCAGGAGCGACCGGGTTTGAAAGCATAGGCTTGCCCGCCGGAAAAAAAGGTGAATGACTCGGTCTGGTTGCTTGAGAACCAGGTTCCATAGGTCATTTTCCCGTCACGCAGGAAGATGGCGACCTGGTTTGGGTCAGCTTCGCGTAGGTTAATGTCATAGGTGACGCTGTTGTATTCAATGTAATTACTCATCATAAAGACGATATTTTCAAAGGCGATCGGCTCGCCGCTGTCGCGGTCATAGCTGGGCTGGAGGCTCAATTCTCCGTTTTCATCTTCAACTTCCTGCCAAAGGTGATATTTGCCGGTTTCGGGGTTGTAGCGCCAGTCCATGACGGAAAAATCAGCGTAGAGATAGCTGAATCGGCTCGCGTCCTCGTCCCAATCCTCAATTTTGGGCGAAAAGAGCAGGCTTTCGATCCGTCTGGTGGTGCGAGGTGGACGGTCTTTAATGGAAAAATCCCTGATAGCACTTGTATCAACAACTGTGTTGCCGCCTTGAGCTTCGGTTTCGGTGCAAATGCCTGGGCAGGGGGCATAGCCGCGATAAAAGACACGGTCGGGGAGCGTGTTGGCAAAGACGCCTTCAACAACTTCGGGCGCGCTGGCAACGACCAGGTCCGCCTGATAATGTCGGGCAAGCCTGGCGTCCAGCAGGCGACCGGGAGCGAGGGGACCGACGGCAGAAGCATCACTGGTGTAGAAAAGTGCAAGGAGATGGTTGGTTTGGTGTCCGTTATAGTATTCGAAAACGAGATCAGCCTGATTGATCTGATTGAAAGGGCGCAGGCTGCGCGGCCAGTTGGCGAGTTTTACCATCACAGGACGATTGAGCAATTCGATTGGGTCGTGAAGGCTTAAACCGGTAAAGGGATTGATATTGTCAAAAACCTTTGGGGTTTGGGTTGCCATAGGCGTGGGCGAGGCGATTGGAAAAGGACTTGGGCTTGGGATCGGTGTCGCAGTGGCATGGATGGCAAGTTGTGTTTCTTTTTGTTCCGGACTAAGGGGAGCCTGCGTTTGAGCCATTGTGACAACTGGTGTGATCTTTGGCGGGCGTAATTGGCTTTGACAGCCAGGCAATAAAGCAATGCCCAGAACCAATGCGAGAGCAAGGCAGGCGGGGAAGATTTTTCTGGAAAAAAGGAATTTTTTAGCCATCAGAATGATTTTATCATGTAGAAAAAACACTGAGAATACAGTAATTCCAGCAATTCTCAGCATGGAATTTTATATATCTCGTATTCTCTTAACTTAAAGCAAACCTAAATAATTTTTTACCCAAAACTCCAACTGTTTGGACGTTTTTTTGATGTAGCACGAGAACTTCGCAATGAAGACCTGGGCTTTGATATGCATACCCAGCGGACGGGGACGAGCCCCGTCCCTATCGGTCGGGTTTTGGTCAGGAATTTATTAGATTCGTCTATATTCAGAGAAAAATGAGCTATTTCATACTGAGAATTAATGCTGAGAATACGATTAATAGCAATACTCTAAATAGCTCTTAATTCTGATTTAAGAATGTCTTAACCTTGATTTGTTAACATTAGCTGGTAATACCAATATAAAAGTATTTAGAGGAGAAAAAATGAAAAGTATTAAAAAGTTCCTGACTCTTGGCTTTGCCTTGATTATGGTCCTTGCTCTGGTCGTTGGCTGTACTAAACCAGCCGAACCCACCGAGGGCCCTTCAACAGAAGTTGTTGACGAACCCGCTACTGGCACAATTACTCTGGCTGGTTCAACCACTGTTCAGCCCCTGGCTGAAAAATTTGCCGAAGCTTATATGGCTGAACACACTGGCATCCGCATCGACGTTCAGGGCGGCGGCTCAAGCGTTGGCGTGAAAGCAGCTGGTGAGCAAACTGCTAATATCGGTATGGCATCCCGCGATGTGAAAGACAGCGAATTCACCGATTTCCCCGAAATCAAAGTTTTCGTTATCGCCCGTGATGGTATCGCCCTGGTCGCTCATGAAGACGTCGCAGTTGACGATCTGACCATCGAACAGATCAAAGGCATCTTCGGCGGCACCATTACCAACTGGAAAGAAGTTGGCGGCGCTGATGCTGGCATTATCGTCGTTTCCCGTGAAGAAGGCTCCGGAACCCGCGCAGCTTTCGAAGAAATGGTTCTCGGCGAAGACGTCCTGATCGCTGATACTGCGATCCTGCAACCTTCCAATGGTTCAATTCGCACCACCGTTTCCACAACCCCCCATTCCATCGGCTACCTGAGCTTTGGTTATCTGGATGACACCGTCAAAGCAGTCAAGGTTGAAGGTGTTGCACCCACAGAACCCAATGCCGCTGATGGTTCCTATCCTGTTGTTCGCCCATTGAACATGATCACCTATGGTGAACCCACCGGTGAGGTCAAATCATTCCTCGATTTCATGCTGAGCGAAGCCGGACAGGCTATTGTTGTTGAAGAAGGCTACATTTCCGTACTTCCAGTTGCTGAAGCAGCTGAAGAAGTTGAAGAAGGTTTGAGCGGTACCGTGACCCTGGCTGGTTCCACCACTGTTCAGCCTCTGGCTGAAAAATTCGCCGAAGCTTTCATGACCGCAAACGCAAAGGTCGAAATCACCGTTCAGGGTGGCGGCTCAAGCGTTGGCGTCAAAGCTGCTGCTGATGGCACTGCCAATATCGGTATGGCATCCCGCGATGTCAAAGACAGCGAAATGACCGAATTCCCCGATCTCAACGTTTTCGTGATCGCCCGTGATGGTATCGCGATCGTTGTGAATGAAGATGTCACAGTTGCCGACCTGACCATTGATCAGATCAAAGGCATCTTTGGCGGCACGATCACCAACTGGAAAGAAGTTGGCGGCGAAGACAAAGCCATTATCGTTGTTTCCCGCGAAGAAGGCTCCGGAACCCGCGCAGCTTTCGAAGAAATGGTTCTGGGTGATGATGTTCTGATCACCGATACCGCGATTCTTCAGCCCTCCAATGGTTCAGTCCGCACCACCGTTTCCACTACCCCCGATTCCATCGGCTACCTGAGCTTCGGTTATCTGGATGAGACCACCAAAGCAGTCGCAGTCGAGGGCGTTGAACCGACCGAAGAAAATGCTTCCGACGGTTCTTACCCCATCGTTCGTCCTTTGAACATGATCACCAAGGGCGCTCCTGAAGGCGTTGTAAAAGCATTCCTCGATTACATTCTGAGCGAAGAAGGACAAGCAATTGTCTCTGAAGAAGGCTACATTTCCGTTCTTGAAAAACCCTTGAGCGGTACCGTGACCCTGGCTGGCTCGACCACTGTTCAGCCCCTGGCTGAAATGTTCGCTGAAGCTTTCATGGCTGCAAATCCTGATGTTGTTATCACCGTTCAGGGTGGTGGCTCCAGTGTCGGCGTCAAAGCCGCTGCTGGTGGAACTGCTGATATCGGTATGGCTTCCCGCGAAGTCAAAGACAGCGAAATGACCGAATTCCCCGAGCTGAATGTTTTCGTTATCGCTCGTGATGGCATCGCAATTGTTGCCTCCCCTGACCTGGCTGTTGACGACCTGACGATCGACCAGATCAAAGGCATCTTCGGCGGCACGATCACCAACTGGAAAGAAGTTGGCGGCGCTGATGCAGCAATCATCGTCGTTTCCCGTGAAGAAGGCTCCGGAACCCGCGCAGCTTTCGAAGAAATGGTTCTCGGCGAAGACGTTTTGATCACCGACACCGCAATTCTCCAGCCCTCCAATGGTTCTGTCCGCACCACTGTTTCAACTACCCCGAATTCAATCGGTTACCTGAGCTTTGGTTACCTGGATGAATCAGTCAAAGCCCTCATGGTTGAAGGCGTTGCACCAACAGAAGAAAATGCTGCCAACGGAACATACGCAATCGTGCGTCCTTTGAACATGATCACCAATGGCGCTCCCAAAGGTGTCGTGAAAGCATTCCTCAACTTCATCCTGAGTGCTGACGGTCAGGCGATCGTATCTGAAGAAGGATACATCGCGGTAAAATAAACGTGAGTCAAGGAATTTACGAATATAATAGTCCCGCATCTCTGCCAATAATTGGCAGAGATGCCAAAATTAAGAAAGAACCCGGAGGTCAAAGAAGCACTATGAGCACACGAATGATCGTGGATAAAGCGGTAAAGTACATCCTCTTTATTAGTGCTATTCTTTCAATCATCATCGTATTGGCGATCGCCTTTTTCATTTTTCAGGAAAGTATCCAGGCATGGAGAGAGATTGGGGTTGGAGATCTGATCTTCAAACGTGTCTGGCGCCCCGGGCAAGATCAATACGGTATTCTGGCTATGATTTTTGGGTCCGTTGCGGTCACATTTGGCGCGATCGTCCTGGGTGTTCCTTTAGCACTGGGAACGGCAATTTTCCTTGGCGAAATAGCTCCAGTTGGTGTCAGAGCGATCTTACGACCCGCTGTACAGTTGTTAGCCGGTATTCCTTCTGTGGTTTATGGTCTCTTTGGTATGGTGGTGTTGGTTCCGCTGATCCGTCAGATCAATGTTCCTGGCAACTCTGGTTACGGTTTGTTGGCTGCCTCGATCGTTCTGGCGGTAATGATCCTGCCGACGATCACAAGTATTGCTGAAGACGCGATCAGGGCAGTACCGGACAGCTATCGCTCCGGATCCCTGGCGTTAGGAGCCACAAGATGGCAAACAATTACCAAAGTTGTTCTGCCTGCCGGTCGATCTGGAATTATCGCCGCAATTATTTTGGGTGTTGGAAGAGCCCTGGGTGAGACCATGGCGATGATCATGGTGATTGGTAATTCGGTTGTTTTCCCAAAACCTCTTACCAAGAACCCGCTCACTTTTTTCCTTTCCCAGGCGCGTACTTTGACCGGTAATATTGCAGTTGAGATCAGTTACGCGACCGGTGTGCATGAGAGCGCACTTTTTGCCACTGGTGTGGTGTTGTTTGTGCTGATCATCATTGTTAATGCTAGCGCGAGATGGCTGATTAGCCGCCAAAGCGATGTTCAGACCACAAGGCAGGGATAAGATGATTGAAGAAACTAAAATGCCAGCCTTAATATCTGAAGAAGCATTAGATCGCAATCTGAAAATGCGTAGTAATTCTCAGAAATTCTGGTTTGCGGCTACATGGATTTTTGGCGCAATGACCCTTGCCATCCTTTTATTGGTGATTGGTTACGTCATCATTCAGGGTGGAAAAGCGGTTGATTGGGAATTTTTAACCACTGCTCCAAAAGGTGGTCTCTCAGGTGAAGGCGGTATTTCGACCACGCTCGGAACCACGCTTTACCTCGTTTTGTTGACGATTGGGATCTCCACTCCTTTAGGCGTTGGAGCGGCAATTTATTTGATTGAATATGCTGGTGAACAAAGTCTGACTTCACCAGTTTTGAAAGTCCTGATTGAAATAGCAAATTTCGCGGTTGAGACCCTGGCAGGTATCCCCTCGATCATTTACGGCTTGTTTGGTTATGCCTTGTTTGTTTCGGCAATGCGCTTTGGCTGGTCTTTGCTTTCAGCATCGCTGGCAGGGGCTTGTTTGGTCTTGCCGACGATCATCCGCACAACTGAAGAGGCTTTGTTGGCTGTGCCCGATGATTATCGGCGTGGCAGTCTGGCATTAGGGGCAACAAAATGGCAAACACTTTATAAAGTTGTTTTGCCAGCAGGTTTGCCCGGCATCATCACAGGGATTATCCTTAGCGTTGGTCGTGTTATTAGCGAAACAGCAGTGTTCTTCGTGACTTTGGGCGGCAGCCATCGTTTGCCGACTTCTATTATGGATGGTGGTCGTACCCTGGCATTACACCTTTACTATCTCGCCATGGACACCCGCGCTTTTGATAAGGCAATGGGTACTGGTGCTGTTTTGGTTGTAATGATCATCCTGATCAATTTGATCATTGACTTTGTCTCTCGAAAACTAACTGCTGGACTGAAGGGCAGATAATGAATAAAACAAAACTCGAAACAATTAACTACAATCTTTTTTACGGAAAATTCCATGCGCTCAGGGATATCAATATTAAGATCCCTGAAAAGAAAGTTACGGCGCTGATCGGCCCTTCCGGTTGTGGAAAAAGCTCATTTTTGCGGACATTTAATCGAATGAATGACCTCATTCCTGGCGCGAGCATGACCGGAGACGTTCTGATCGATGATCATGATTTGCTCGAAATTGATCCAGTAAGGTTGCGTCAGAACGTGGGAATGGTTTTCCAGAAGCCGAATCCCTTCCCTAAAACTATTTTTGACAATATCGCTTACGGACCGAGAGTAAATGGGCTGAAAGACCATAAAAAGCTGGAAGAGATCGTAGAATCCAGCTTGAAATCAGCCGCTTTGTGGGATGAGGTCAAGGACGATCTGAACAAATCAGGTCTGGCGCTTTCCGGTGGTCAGCAGCAACGCCTTTGCATCGCGCGAGCTTTGGCAGTGCAGCCGAGCGTTATTTTGATGGACGAACCGGCAGCTTCGCTGGACCCGATCGCGACCTTGAAGATTGAAGATCTGATCCATGAGCTTTCAGCAAATTATACGATCGTGATCGTGACCCACAACATGCAGCAGGCAGGTCGTGTTTCGGACTATACGGCTTTCTTCTATACGGATGAAACCCGAACAGGACGATTGGTCGAATTTGACGAAACCAAGACGATCTTCACCAATCCTTCGGATCAGCGAACAGAAGATTACATTACTGGTCGCTTTGGCTAATATTATTTGGGCTTGATGACGGCTTTTGGGATGGTTAGACCAGCCCAGCGCAAAGAAACCCGCCACAAAGATTTTTGAAGTCTATGAGATCGTGCAATTGCAGATGCTTGCACGATCTTTTCTTTCTCCAGGTATTCGCCTGAAATTTGGTCGAATTCCGGATTGATCGCCAGGTTGAAAACTGTTTTGGCGCCCTCATGAACAGAGCTTCCCCAACTGAGAGGCAACATGCGGATTAGCTTGGTGCGGATGATGCCAGGATGGATGCAGTTGACGGTGATATTGGTGTCAGCGAGTTGTTCCGCTAGCTCACGGGTGGCGGGGATGATCAACAATTTGCTGCGGCAATAAGCCACCCAACGCCAGAAAAACTTCATTTTCGGGTCCCTGATATTGCTCCAGACCAGACGATGACCGATTGAGGACAGATTAACAACGCGCGACGGAGTTTTGCCTGTCAGAACAGGAATCAGGGAGATGGTCAACAGGAAGGGGGCGAGATAATTGACCTGGAGCGTCTGTTCAAAACCATCTTCGGTTATGATCTTGCGATCGGGATAGAGCCCGGCGTTGTTGATCAAAAGATCCAGTTTATTTGTGATCCCGGAAACCTGCTCTGCCATGGCACGTACCTGGCTGAGCGAACTGAAATCAGCCAAGACCGGCGTGATATCCTTGTTCCCTGAATCTTTTGCGATCTCCTCAACTGCTGCGGAAAGGCGCTGAGGGTTACGACCATGCAAAAGCAGCTTCGCGCCTGAATGAGCGAAGATCTTCCCTAATTCTTTACCGATCCCATCGGTCGCGCCCGTGATGAGGACTGTTTTTCCGGATAAATTTGGATACTTTTCCATGGGTAATTCCTGAATCGATCATAAGCTCACTATTTAATTAACCCTTTCTTATGGGAAAGGATTCCCTAAATTGAGTAGGTCGGGTTGAGAAGCGCAACCCGACATTCAGATTATTAATTAGAAAGGTCCGGTAAGTGGTGTGCGAACGTTAGGCGCGTGGACAGGAGGCCACGCGCGAACAATTGTTGGACGGGTTGCACAGATTTCCCATTGCTAATCAAGGGGTAAACCTGACTAAAAAAGAACTCTTATCTGTAACAATTCTCAGCATGACAAAAAACATGGTTCGTGGTCGGGAGACCATGAGGGAACCAAATCTTTTTCTTGTTCGGAGATGGTCTCCTGACCATCCTCAGGTGTAAAATGAGGATTGATATTTCGTCTGCTTTTGTTTCCTGGTAGTAAAATTGGTATTTATGAACGAAGAAGTAAGTAATGATCCAGAACAAAACACCAATGATGCCTCTCTATCAGAAGAGGTTTCTACACAGAAAAAAACAGACACTTCCTCTGCCATAAAATCATTGCCGCGCACGGTTTGGGCGGTTAGTCTGACCAGCTTCCTGATGGATATTTCCAGTGAGATGGTTGTTAACGTATTGCCCCTGTTTCTATCCAACGTGCTTGGGGTCAGGACCAATATCATTGGACTGATAGAAGGAATTGCTGAGGCGACCGCAAGCGTGCTGAAAGTCTTTTCCGGATGGATCTCCGACCGAATCGGCAGCCGCAAGTGGCTGGCGGTTTTTGGATATGGTTTGTCCGCCTTATCAAAACCCTTCTTTTGGTTCGCGAACTCCTGGAAGTTTGTGGCAGGGATCCGTTGGGCTGACAGGGTAGGGAAAGGTATTCGCACTGCGCCTCGCGACGCTTTAATTGCTGATAACGTTCAGGGTCCTCATCGTGGACTGGCTTTCGGTTTGCACCGCGCCGCTGATACTGCCGGGGCGATGATCGGATTGTTGACCTCTGCCTTTTTGGTCTGGCGCCTGCAAGGCAGTAACCAGCTTTTTCAGAACCAAACTTTTAAAACGATCGTTCTAATTAGCATTGTGCCAGCATTTCTTGCGGTCATCGCCCTGGCGGTCGGAGCTGAAGAAGCTAAAAAAACAAGCGCGGTTCAGCGACCAAAAATAACTTTCAAAGGATTAGGGAAAGACTTCCTGATCTTCCTTTTTATTGTTGGCATCTTTGATCTGGGGAACTCCTCTGACGCATTTCTGGTCTTGCGCGCGCAGGAGCGCGGCATGAGCGTCTTGCAAATTCTGCTCTTGTTGGCAGCTTTTAATTTGGTTTACGCTCTCGTTTCAACCCCTGCAGGTATCCTTTCGGACAAAGTGGGTCGAAAACGTATGATCGTGATCGGCTGGCTCGTTTACGCCCTGATCTATCTTGGTTTCGCGCTGGCGAAGAATTCTGTGCATGTCAGTCTGCTCTATCTGATGTATGGGCTTTATTATGGGTTGACTTATGGCACAGCCAAAGCAATGGTTGGTGATCTGGTGCCTGATCATTTGCGCGGAACAGCCTACGGCACCTACAACGCGATTTTGGGTATTCTGGACTTCCCGGCTTCCTTAATTGCTGGTTTGCTTTGGAGTGGTTTCGGTAGCTGGGCTGGCTTCGGACCTTCAGCTCCCTTCTATTTTGGGGCGATTATGGCTTTACTTGCTTCAGTGGGGATGATCTTCTGGAAACCTTCTAAAAAAGCCTGACTTAGCCTTATAAGGATGAAATGAGACATTTTTATTCAAGGGTATAATTTCTTTATGAAAATTGGTGTACTTAAATATCGGTTTAACTACTATACAAATTTGCGCAATATCCTCTACAAGCTTCCCGAAGCTGAATATATACCAGTAAAGGACTGGTACAGCTTTGTACGTCGGGTGGCTCTTTTTAGCAACAATCGCCTGGGGAAATCTCTTTTTCCCACCTTTGATCTGAACAATCAGTTTGATGATTTTGAGCTCAATAAAGTTGATGTTCTCCATTTTTCGAATGGTATCAGCTATGGCAGAACGCCCTGGGTCTCCCATTTTGAGACAATCCTTCCCCGGTTTTCCGGGTTGATGAACCGCTATCATGGGAAAGAAAAACAAACGCTTGAGCTTAGCCCATTAATTCGAAAAGGCTTTGACGCGCTTCAATCCAGTTCCTGCAAACGGATCATTGCCTGGTCGGAGTGTGCTGCTGAGATGGAACGTGACCTATTGGCGGAACTGCCAGCGAACATGAGGGACACGATCCTTGAAAAATTAGTCGTTATCCATCCTCCTCAAGAAGTCCTTTCCGAAAAGGCTCCTGATCGTGAATACGATGCCGAAAACCCAATTCGCTTTATTCTGGTTGGGGCGGCATTTTTCCGCAAAGGTGGCAGAGAGATCTTGCAGGCATTTGAAAGCCTGATCAACGAGGGTTTACCAATCAAGTTGGTTTTGGTGAGTTCGCTTCGGCTGGAACCCTACGCGGCAGCTGAAACGGAAGCTGATCTGATCTGGGCAAAGGAAAAGATCGCGCAAAATCCAGATTGGATCGAGTATTATGAGCAATTGCCCCACAAGGATGTCTTAAAACTGATTGGTTCCTGTGATGTGGGCTTGCTGCCAACCTGGGCGGATAGCTATGGGCTTTCGATGCTGGAGTGTCAGGCACATGGCTGCCCGGTGATCAGCACGGACATACGCGCTTTGCCTGAGATCAACAATACCGAATGCGGCTGGTTGATCCGGGTGCCGAAAAATGACCTGGGAGAGGCGTTGTATTCAACGCCAGACGAAAGGGCAAAACTCTCTCAACAGGTCCAGGCGGGGCTCGAAGCGATCATTCGTGGAATTGTGGCAGACCCGAGCGTGATCGAGACGAAAGGAAACGCTTCGATCGAACGCATCCGCAAATTTCATGATCCGGAGGAATACGCGGAAAAATTGCGCCGAATCTACACGGATGCTATCAGATAACTGGATGATTATAGGTGTTGCAAGCCCTGAATTAACGAGATATTCAGGTATAATTAATGTAGATAAAATTCCCATAAGGAGCGAATTATGATCGTTACTACCAAAAAACTTTTTGAACACGCCTATGGAAAATACGCTATTGGCGCATACAATATCAATAATCTTGAACAAGTTGTTGGACTCTTCCGCGGAAATCTGGATTCTCAGGCTCCCTTCATCATCCAAATCAGCAAAGGCGCCCGATCCTATACCAACAAAGCCTTCCTCGAGGGCTTGATCCGTGCCGCTGATGAGGTCTTCCCTGAAGCCATTTTTGCTGTCCATCTCGATCACGGCGATGAAGCCACCTGTTATGACTGTATCGAATCCGGCTTTTACAGTTCCGTCATGATCGACGCCAGCAGTGAACCTTTTGAAGATAATGTCGCCATCACCAAGCGCGTGGTTGACGCTGCCCATGCCAAAGGCATCGTGGTTGAAGCCGAACTTGGCATGTTGGGCGGTGTGGAAGAACACGTGAAGGTTGATGAGGCGGACGCAAAATTGACCGACCCTGACCAGGCTAAGGAATTTGTTGAGCGTACTGGTGTGGATTCCCTGGCAGTTGCCATCGGAACCAGTCATGGCGCCTTCAAGTTCTCTGGGACCCAGGCATTGCACTTTGACGTTCTGGCAGAGATCCAAAAGCGCTTACCCGGTTTCCCCCTGGTTATGCACGGCTCCAGCTCGGTACCGCAGGAAGAGGTGGCACGCATCAATGCCGCTGGTGGTCAGATCTCCGGCGCCAAGGGCGTGGACCCGACCCAATTCAAGCCCGCAGCCAAGCTGGGCGTGACCAAGATCAACATCGATACCGACGGTCGCCTGGTCTGGACGCGCGTCCATCGCGAATTCTTCAAAGAATTCCCCGCCAAGTTTGACTTGCGCGATCCCGGAAAGGTCTTTATGAGCGAATACGCCAAATTTATCGCTGAAAAGAACGAATATCTGGGTAGCGCGGGTCAGTTGCAATCGGTGCGAGAATTCCTGAAGGCATAAGCCTGTCCGTTTTTGAACACAAGATGAGCTTTGCCGAAACGCAAAGCTCATTTTTGAATACGGAAGTAGCCCCTAAGGTATAATTTTGAAATCCGAGTGAAGGAGCAGAAAATGACAGAAGATAGCCCGAAAAAATCAAATTTTATTCGTGACATAATTGACGAACACAACCGCACCGGTCGCTTTGGCGGTCGCGTGCATACGCGTTTTCCACCCGAGCCCAACGGCTACCTGCATATTGGTCATGCCAAGGCGCTCTGCCTCGATTTTGGCATCGCGGAAGATTACGGCGGTCTGACCAATTTGCGCTACGATGACACCAATCCGGTCAAAGAGGACGTGGAATTCGTTGATGCCATCAAAGAAGACATCCGTTGGTTGGGTTTTGATTGGGGAGACCGGGAGTATTATGCTTCCGATTATTTTGAAGACCTCTATGAAATGGCGATCAAGCTGATCGAAAAAGGCAAGGCTTATGTCGATGAGTTGAGCTTTGACGAGATGCGCGACTATCGCGGCACCTTGACCGAACCCGGAAAGAACAGCCCCTGGCGCGACCGACCGATCGAAGAGAGTTTGGACTTGTTCAAGCGCATGCGGGCGGGCGAATTCCCGGACGGCAGCCTGACTTTGCGGGCTAAAATTGACATGTCATCGCCAAACCTGAACATGCGTGATCCGGTCATGTATCGCATTTTGCATGCCCATCACCACCGCACGGGCGACGACTGGTGCATTTACCCGATGTACGACTTTGCACATGGTCAGTCTGATTCGCTGGAAGGCATCACCCATTCCCTCTGCTCTCTGGAATATGAGAACCACAGACCTTTGTATGACTGGTTCCTGGACGAGCTGGAGATCTTCCACCCGCAGCAGATCGAGTTTGCCAGGCTCAACCTGACCCATACCGTTATGAGCAAGCGCAAACTGCGCCGATTGGTCGAGGAAGGTTATGTCAGCGGTTGGACCGATCCGCGCATGCCCACGCTGGCGGCAATGCGGCGCCGCGGTTATCCACCCAAAGCGATCCGTGATTTTATTGAAATAATTGGCGTCTCAAAGGCGGATAGTTTTGTTGATGTTGAGTTGCTTGAACACGTTGTCCGTGATGAGCTCAACCTCATCGCGCCGCGCAGGATGGCAGTCCTGGAACCGCTCAAGGTGGTCATTGAGAACTATCCGGAAGGTCAGACGGAAGAATTTGAAGTGCCGGACTTTCCGCAGGACCCTGAAAACAGCAATATCAGAAAGGTGCCTTTCGGTCGAGAGCTCTATATTGAACGCTCAGACTTCAAAGAGACGCCTCCTCCCAAGTATTTCCGCCTTTCCCCGGGCAGAGAAGTGCGCCTGATGAACGCATATTATGTTACCTGTACGGATGTCATCAAGGATGAAGAGGGAGAGGTTGTGGAAGTGCGTGTCAGCTACGATCCGGCTACCAAGGGCGGCATGTCGGAAGACGGACGCAAGGTGAAGGGCACGATTCATTGGGTGGCAGCCCACTCGGCTATTGATGCGACCGTGCGCTTGTATGACCAGATGTTTGAGAATGAACGTCCGGAAGACCTGCCGGAAGGCGAGACCTTTGTGGAGAATTTCAATAAGGACTCGATCAAGGTTCTCGAAGCCAAACTTGAGCCTTCATTGGCGAATACCAAGGCCGGCGAGCCCTGGCAGTTTGTGCGCAACGGTTACTTCACCCTCGACAGCGAGGATTGTAAGGACGGGCATTTGGTCTTCAACCGCGCGCTTGGTCTGGTGGACAGCTGGGCAAAAATGCGGAAAGGGTAAATAATTTGAATATGAAAGAACTGACTCTAAAACTGAGAGTTAGTATGTCGTGATTGAAAGATGAACCTAGAGTTCATCTTTCAATCCGACGTCCAGACATGTATGATCAAAGTTAAATACATTTCTCATAAAAAAGCAACGAAAATTTGCATGTCTGGTAAAATAGTGCCTGTACGGGCCTGTAGCTCAATGGCGGAGCAGGCGGCTCATAACCGCTTGGTTGATGGTTCGAATCCATCCGGGCCCATTTTTCTTTTAATTGCCCTATATTCACGTTTCATTAAGAATCTTTAACGAATAAATACCTCTCATAGAGTGGAAAGAACACTTAATTTCATCAAACCTTAAACAAACGACAAACTAAGCTGTTCACTCTCTTATAATTGGACAAAACACCGACATGTTTCGGGATCTAAAAAAGGAAAAAATTGTTGGTGAAACGAGCAGGAGATATTATCTAATGAGTCAAACAGCGATTGTAGCAGGTGGTTGTTTCTGGGGTATGGAAGCGAGATACCAGACCTTGCCTGGCGTGCTGGATACTAAGGTAGGTTATACGGGTGGACATTTGGAAGACCCGACCTATCGTGATGTATGCCAGGACGATACCGGGCATGTTGAGGCTGTAAAGATCGAGTTTGACCCGGCACAGATCAGCTATCGTCAGATCCTGGAAGCTTTCTTCAGCTTTCATGACGCAACTTTGTGCAAAGACAACTGCCGTTCCCAAAGCTCACAGTATCGTTCGGTGATCTTTCCGCTGGATGAAGAGCAGCAGCAGATCGCTGAAAGCGTGCTCTATAAAGCCAAGCAGGAAAACAGATCCGAATGCAGGATCGTCACTGCCATCAGACCAGCCAGCATTTTTTATGAGGCTGAAAAATATCATCAGGATTATTATAAGAAACATAATCTGACAATTTCAGATGAAAACCATTGCTAATACAAGCAAATCGTATTTAACAGTTATAATTTCCGTATGACAACAAATGAAACCCAAAATAACCTGAGGGAAAAGCGCATCGCGATCCTGATCGACGGCGACAACGCGCAAGCCTCCCTTATTGAACAGATCGTGGTCGAATCCAGCCGCTACGGCAACGCTACCATCCGCCGAATTTACGGCGACTGGACCTCGAGCAGCATGAAATCCTGGAAGGATACGCTCAACTCCTACGCCTTTCAGCCTTTCCAACAATTCAGTTATTCGGTCGGTAAAAACTCGACCGATTCAGCCATGATCATCGACGCGATGGATATTCTCCATGACAACCAGACGGATGGTTTTTGCCTGGTTTCCAGTGACAGCGATTACACCCGTCTGGCAACCCGCTTGCGGGAAAGCGGGAAATTGGTGGTTGGGATCGGCAAGAATTCGACACCGCGCGCTTTTGTTTCCGCCTGTGATGTATTCATTTACACTGAAAATCTTGAAATGCGCGAACGCCAGAAGCGGCAGGCGGCTGCACGTCAGAAGATGAGCAAGGAAGAACAAAGCCTGATCGACAATATCGAAGACGCCATTGAAATGGCAGGAACGGATGATGACGGCTGGGCGCGTCTCTCGGAGGTCGGCACTGCCTTACGTCGTATTGACCCTGGATTTGACCCGCGCACGTATGGCGCCAAACAATTAGCCCCGTTGATTCGTGCCCGAAAAACGCATTTTGACATCAAAAAGTTGACCGGAAAATCGACGATCGTGGTTCGGTCAAAAGACCAATCCTAAAATACTCAAATAAATTGACCGGCTAATCCCTGGCAGGATAGCCGGTTATTTCCTGTATTTCTTTATAAAGCGGAGCCAGCTTTTTGTACATTTTCAGGTAGACCCGCTCATAAAGCTCACTGTAAAGATCGTGGTTCTTCAGATTTGGCGTGAAAGTATCCCTGATATGCGTCATCCGCTCAACCGCGGTTGGGAAATCGGGCTGAAGCTTCAGTCCGACCGCCAGGTCGATGGCGGCGCCGAGACCACTGGCTTCGTAGACATGCGGTCTGCTCACCGGCATGCCAAAAACGTCCGCTGTCAGCTGAAGGGCAGCCTCACTTTGCGAGCCGCCGCCAGCGACGCGTACCTCGGTGATCGGAACGCCGCTGCGTTTGCTGGTGCGTTCGGCGCCTTCGCGCAGCGCGTATGCCAGACCCTCCAGGATGGCGCGATAGATATGCGCCCGGGTGTGCACGCCGCCGAAGCCAATGATGGCACCTTTCGCGTCTGGTCCGGGCGATTTCAGTCCGGGCGCCCAATAGGGCTGCAAGGTCAGCCCCATTGAACCAGCTGGGACAGAATTGACCAGATCGTCAAACAAAGACTCCGGTGGAACGCCGTGCTCTTTTGCCAGACGTTGCTCATTTTGACCAAACTCTCTCAGGAACCAGGAAACCATCCAGTAGCCGCGGAAAAGCTGAATTTCAAGGGAATAGGAGCCGGGAACGGCAGCTGGATAGGGCGGGATGAGGGGGATCACTTCGACATATTTTTGGTGGATCGTGTTGATGGTTGAGGCGGTACCAAAAGAGAGGCAGCAAATGTGCGGCGCCAGCGTGCCGGAGCCAAGCACCTCGCAGGCTTTGTCAGCCGCGGCCGCGATCAATGGCAGTCCGGCAGGGATGCCGGTTTCTTCTGCCGCCTGAGCGGAAATTTCGCCCAATAAACCAGTGGGGGGAACCAGATCGACCAACTTCTCCCGTTCAACCGGAACAGCCTGCCACTTCCAGTCAAAATCGCCTGCCCAACGATGGTTCTTGTAATCAAAGGGCAGATGCGTTACCTGGCAGCTAACGGAATCGACAAATTTCCCAACCAGTTTATGGGTGATGTAGCCCGAAAGAAGCACGATCTTATGGGTTTTCGCCCAAATCTCAGGTTCCTGAGTGCGGATCCAATTGGTTTTGGCTTCGCCCTGGAGATAGCGGATGGTTTTGTTCATGCCGGAGATTGCGAACAAGAGTCCCCAAATGCCGCCCACATTGGGCAAGCCGGGCGTTCGGCGCTGGTCTGACCAATGGATGGCGGGACGCAGCGGTTCGCCATCGCGGTCAAGGCTGATGATGACGTTGCGTTGGGTCGTGAGCGCGACACCAGTGATCTGCTGGCGGTCAACGCCGGGCTGGTTCCAGAGATCGTGGCAGGCGTCACAAACGCACTGCCAGAACACCTGCGGCTCCATCTCTGCCCAGCCAGGTTTGGGTACGTGGTATTTTGGGATGGGAACCTGCCCTTTCGCGATCAAATTGCCTTGCAGGTCAAAGATCAAAGCCCGGGTAGATTGGGTGCCAACATCGATTGCCAGTAAGTGTTCTTTTGCCATAAAAACCTCAGAGTCATTGCTCCTTTTTATATCTCGCGAATGGTTTGCTGCGGAGCGGATTGTTAGTCGTGCCTTGATTGTATCCGTTTTTAGGCGGTGGGGTGGAAATCGTTTGAGATATTAAAGATTTGAGGCTGTCCCAATAAGGTGACAGCCTCAATCAGGCGGAGAGGCAGGGATTCGAACCCTGGGTCGGTTTAACCCGACAACCACTTAGCAGGCGGCCCCAATCGTCCACTCTGGCACCTCCCCAATTGTAAAAGCGCTATGGCCAGCGGAGGAAGTGGGATTCGAACCCACGATAGGTTTCCCTATACCTGTTTTCAAGACAGGCGCCTTCGGCCGCTCGGCCATCCCTCCATAGAGCCAAAATTCTAACACGAAAAGGCTTTGGCTTCAAGGTAAATCGTCAATCGTTTGGCTGTTTGTTTATATATTGTGGATAAAGTGAATCAATCGATGTCGAATTGAAATTTATGCACAAAACGTGCATAAATTTCAATTTCGACCTACGACTGAACTTCGGATTGACAGAGGTGCGCATCATGCGCACCTCTGTCAATCTCGACTACGACTACTTTTTCTGATTTGTTATTCCACTTTGTGTGCGGGTGCTGCTGTTGAAGCGGAAAAAAAGGCTGCCGAAGTGGATCAGGTCGGCGTGCTGCAGGTTTTTGCCGTGGGTAGTCACGGGCTCGAAATTGACGTAGGTGCCCGAAGTCGAGTTGAAGTCGGTGATGCGGATGCGCCCGTCGCTGAAAAAGTGGATCTCGGCGTGCAAAGGCTCCAGAGAAGGATGGTCCAGGACCAGATCTGCCTTGGTAGCGTCGCGCCCGATCAGGGTCACTTCATGAACCAGAAGATGAGGTTTCTCTGCTGAAGGGGTTTGGTCAGGGTCAAGCTTGATGAGGCTGCCGTAGCTTTTTATGGTCATAAAAGTAGGAGCGGTCAGAGCTTGTTCTCCCTTTTCTTCTTTTCTTTCCGTAGCGCTTTTCTCAACAGACTCTCTTTTGGTGGGTTTGCGGAAGATCAGGAAGGCGATCAAGCCTGCCAGACCAAGCAAGCCCAACCATAACCAGTAATTGGCATACCAGGCATCTTTATAGGGGTTGGCAGGTTGGAAAATGTCCAATCGGATGGTTTGAGGGCTTGATCTTGCCTGCAAACCCAGCTCATCCATAAGGCGAACTTCCAATCGCAGCTCTTCTGCTTCCATAAAATCATGCAGGTCAATAACAAAACTTCCGTAGGGAGCCACAGTGTTGGTTTGCACTTCTTTGCCGTTAACGAAAAGGCTTGAACTGACAATGCAGCGTGGGTAGCCATCGGGGAATTCGATCAGGGTTTCGACTGGCAGACTGCCAGGGCTAAGGAAGCCATCCGCGTTTTGGATCAATTCAAGCTTTTCCGGTGGGTTGATAAAGGTCAACCGCGCTGGTTCGACTTGTAAATCAATGGTAGAAGTGTCAGAGCGCAGGACGACACCATCAGACATTTCAACTTCAAGCGCTATATCTACTTTCCCACTTTGGCGCAGCTGAGATCGATAGGTCAGGCTATAGCGGTTGCCTTTGCCTTCCAGATAAGCTTTTGGGTCGGGGAGCTCTTCCTGTCCGGTGAAAGTACTGAGACTGCCGCCGGTGGTCTGGAGCGCATCACGCAGATTGGTTTCGTAGGCGGTGCCGAGCATGCCCCTGTCCATCACGATCCAGACGTGCATGGGAATTTGGATGGCAGCGGCGCGCTCAACCAGGCTGAAAAAGCCAGGCAGGATCGAGGGATGCAGGTAGGGCGTTATATAAAGGAGAACCGTGTCGAGTTCGGACTGGCTGTTCTCAAGCGCGGTGATCGCCAGGTTGAGGCTGTCAAGCGAAGGAACAAGATTGCGTTGATTCTCCTGATAGGCATCGATCTCCTTGACCCAGGCGTCGTAATTGGTCAGCTCAGTTTTGCTAATATCGGGGTTGATGTGCAGGCTGTATTGGTTCGCTTCCGGGTGGTCGCGGTCCGGGCCGATCGTCTTGATCGCCTTTATCATTTCAGCGTAATACTGTTGTCCGCTGACCCCGCTAAGGGTCAGGGAATATCCCGGATTGATGGCAAGCGAGAAATGAATGCCCGCGTAGCTCGTCTCAAGACTATCGGGGATGACCCGTTCACCATTTTCGATGATCGTAAACCTGGAGCTGGAGGCAGGCAGATTAGAAGGCAGGTTTCTTCCTTTGAAATCAAGTTGGATGGTCGGGAAGTTGCGTATGTCTGTTCCGGTGATCCGCAGGGCTGGTTCAGGGGCTTGCGCGTAGCCAATGTTGTTAAAAGGAAGGACAGCGTGCAATAATGCCAGCAGGATGCTGAATAGCCTGATTCGTCTGCGTAGGTTTTCTCGAAGAGTAAACATGAGTCCTTCTTACCTCTCTTGAATCATTAAGAGGCGGGCTTATCTAAATTTTAATTGATTTTTCTTAATCGATAAGACCAAAATGACGGAAAGCTTTCCACAGTCCGTCCTGGTCAATTGGTTTGGTTACATGGTCAGCAACTGATTTAAGCTCAGGAATAGCGTTGCCCATGGCGATGCCTGTACCGGAGGTTTGGATCATCTCGAGATCGTTATTACCGTCACCAAAACTATATGCATCGGACAGGGGTTTTCCGAGATGATTCATCAAAAATCTGACGGCACTTCCTTTACTAACATCTTTTTGATAAATGTCTGCGAATTCGCGTTCATTTCCGAACATTGTCCATCCTCTGACGGTGAGTTTTGGCTGGATAAATTCGGATAAGACATCCAGATCAACTTCATCATTCAGAACGATGGAAAACTTGTTGATATTCTGATGGGGATGGGTGCAGTCGTATTCAATAATTGGGAAGAGGGTGTCATTTTTCTCGATCGCCTCTTCTATGCTGATTTTCAGCATGCGGCTGAGAGCGGGCAGGTAGTTGGCATGCGCAAAGAGGCTGTGGTTGCTCTCTTCAAAAAAGCCGATGCCGTGTTCTACCAGATAATCGTAAACTTTGACCAGTAGATCCTGGGGAAGAGGCTGATGGAAAAGTTCTTTTCCATTCTCCTCAATGTAAATACCGTTACCGCCGATAAAACCATCGAAACCTAGTTCCCAGAGATAGTCATAAACCTGGCAGGCACTGCGACCGGTATTCATATAGATCTTATGCCCATTGGCTTTGGCAGCTTTAAAAGCTTCAATGGCTGAATCGGGTGCTATTAATTGATGATCGATGAATGTGCCATCCAGATCAAGAAAGATTACTTTGTTTTTAAGCATTTTTCACCTGACCTGGTCCAGTTACGGACCAGGTCTTCTATTATTTTTATATTTTCAAATCAGGAGCTATTTTGCCTTGCCCTGGTTGGCGACTGCCTGCATTTGCGCTTTGATGGCTTCCTGATCACCAAGATAATATTTGTTGAGCACGTTGAAATTCTCATCAAATTCGTAGACCAGGGGCACGCCTGTCGGGATATTAACGCCGACGATCTCTTCTTCGCTCATGTTATCGAAGGTTTTGACCATTGCTCGCAGGGAATTGCCGTGAGCAACGACCATAACGCGTTTACCAGCCAGCATATCGGGTTTGATCACTTCTTCAAAGTAGGGCATGGCACGCTCGACTGTGATGGCAAGGCTTTCGGTGAGGGGCAGCTCGGATTTGTCACTGACGTCGCGATATTGCGCCTGAACACGCGGGCTGCGCTCGTCCTTCTCATCTAATTCAGGAGGTGGGGTGGCGTAGGAACGGCGCCAGATCAGAACCTGTTCTTCGCCGTATTTGGCGGCTGTTTCGGCTTTGTTTAATCCTTGCAGGGCGCCATAATGGCGTTCATTGAGCTTCCAGGACTTGATCACTGGCAGCCAGGTGCGATCCATCTGATCCAGAACGATATCGAGGGTATGGATCGCGCGTTTCAGGTAAGAGGTGTAGCAAACATCGAAATCGAAGCCCTGTTCTTTGAGCAAACGACCGCCCTGAGCGGCTTCCTCACGACCTTTTTCGGTCAGTTCAACGTCGGTCCAGCCAGTGAAGAGGTTGAGCTTGTTCCATTCACTTTCGCCGTGGCGTATTAGTACTAATTTCATTATCTTGGTCTCCTTTAATATTTGATCATTACTATGATACCCGCAATCAGTAAGCTTATCTACGCTAAGGTTTACACGATGGGGGAGTTATTAAGCAGTTTTCGTTTTCTGAGCATGGCAATATAGCCCAGGAGCATTGAAACAAGGGCGATGATATGGAAGATCAGTCCAGGCCAGTACTTGATCCAGACCATGATGCCCGTATCGATCAGGTAAAGCGCCATGCCTACCAGCCATGCCCAGCCGTGTTCGCGTTTGGCAAACCAACCTAAAATGACGAAAATGGCGGATATCAGCAGGTTGAGACCGAGGTTCATCGCGATGAAGAGGGTGTGGTTGTTGCTGTTTTGAGAGAGCAGCATTGCGATATAGTCGATGATCTGGGTGGCACCGAGCCCGACCACAAAACGCCTGCTTGTTTTGAAAAGACCCAGAAGCGTATTGAGGAAAGAAAAGAGACCTACTGCTGAGAACCAGCCGGCACCACTGTGAATACGCTGAATGATACGCCCAAGGTCGGCGTTTGCCTGGCTGGGCTGGGACGGGTAGACGGTTGATGCCGTGGGCGCGGCTGTAAAACCGTCTTGTTGGGGCTGAGCCGCCGAAGGATTCGGCACATCATGATAGTTGGGTACCTCGACTAATGGAGGCATTTGATTCTTATTGTCTGTCATAGGATATCTCCGTTTTTATTTTTTAGTTTTACTTATTATAAGGAATATTAAAGTTAATTTGTATCTCTGAATATATCTATAGGTTGTCCATTCTTTGTTTTCCACTCTTTCCATCCATTATTGGCTCTTCCTATAACGATCCAGCCAGCGGTTGATGGAGAACTACAGATTACATCTTCCTGTAATTTATTGTTTTCTATATTGGCATTTTTTCTAATTTCCGGGATAAAACCAGTATTTCGTGTAGGAGCACAGATGCTACCTTTTAGAACTTTAAATACACCATCTTCGACAATGGCTTTACCTTGGGTTCTTCCAAACCCTTTTACTGCACGTTCTAAGTAATAAGTACCATCAGGAATGAATCCATAATCTGACTTTACTTCAAATTCTTTTACAGCCTCATCAAATACTTCTTCTTTTGTCTTTTCTTCTGGATAAATCTGCTTTCCTTCAAAAGATGATAATAACTGGATTACCAAATCTATATCCAACGCAAATAATTCAGTATTTGGCACTTTGCTTTTACTGAAAATCTCATCGAGCAGTTTTTCTTTCTCGTCATAATCATCTACTTCTATTGCAAACTTTCGTTTTAAACCTGCTACATTCGAATAGCCATTTCTTTCTAGATGATACATACGTGCTTCAAAATTATCGCTACCCGTTTTACCAAGTTTTATAAGACCAGGAACTACTGTTGTCATCAAATATATTATTCCTTTTGCCATCGGTTCACCTCTTTATCACTAATTGTTAACAAGTATCGCAAGTCTTTCGTAAACATGACTTGTTGAACTACAGCGGAAGTGTAAGGCAATAGTACCTTTGAGTTCATGACAAATTTACGGAGATACTACTGACTTACAAGAACCATTATACCCTTATGAAGTACCTGGAGGAAGAAAACTGACAAGGGCAGGAGTTAATTTCTAATCCATTAAATGTTTTCTATGCTTCAAATACCGATCTCACCCTTGATTATATGCAATGTGTTGCGTATAATATTGGCAATATATTGCCTATATTGGAGGTGTTGATTTGAGCAGAAGGGAAAATGAAGAATATATCATTGGGTATATTTCGCTGATTTCGAATAAAATCATCCAGTTTGGGGATCTGATAATGCCGGATATTACTTTCCGTCAATGGTTTTTGCTGCTGATGATCTCCAGGATGGACCAGCAGGAAAAAACGATCAATAGCATTGCTGAATTTGTGGGCTCGACAAGGCAAAATGTTAAGAGAATGCTTGATTCATTGGCAAAAAAGGGCTACGTCATTATTGAAAAATCAAGCAGCGATACCCGGGCTTTGAATGTAAGGCTAAACCAGAAAGCTTATCAATATTTCTCCGAAAATGATAAACCACTGGCAAGTGAAATGAACAAGCTCTTTTCCGCTTTTTCTGAGGGAGAAATTGCAAACCTTGCTAAGGCTCTCGAAAAATTGCTCGGCGCTTTTGACGCTTATCAAAAGGAGAAAGAGAACAATGAATGATCCAAAACGATTTTTTCAGGTTTCAGGCATCCTGATCATTCTACTGGCTTTGGTTGTAACGATCTTTGGTGTGTGTTCGTTCGATATGTCGCAGTCCTATTACGCCACAAATCAATACGGGGAGAGTATTCAGATCTGGGGATCTGGGATATATAAGCACGATTCATACTTCAAGGTGCCTATTTTTGTGGGCTCTGATCTGACAATATTGGTGTTTGTGATCCCTTTCGCGATCTTTACGTTTTGGAAAACAATTCAGAAAGAAAGCGTTGAATACCTCATCCGCAGTTTTAGCGTTATCGTTTTGCTCCTTTATTACTCCGCGAGTGTAGCTTTTGGGGTCACTTATAACGAAATGCATCTAATATACATAGCCTTGTTCGGTCTGTGTTTCTTCAGTGCGGGAATATTGCTGGCAAAACTATTCTCTCTGGGTATTCAAAGGTTTGGGGATTTCTCATATCAGGTCACTTCTGGAATGAAAGCCTTTCTGTTGATATCGGGAATAGCGCTGGTCGTTGCCTGGCTGCCGGATATTCTCAGCTCTCTGGTGAAAGGAACGCCATTGGAGCTGATCGAAGTTTATACGACGGAAATAACCTACGTGCTTGATATGGGTCTCATCAGTCCGCTGATGTTCCTGACCTATTTCCTGATCAGGCAGAAAAGCTTTATCGGATATGTTCTCTCGCGAATGAGTTTCATGGTTTGTATTGGGGTTGGGATCATGCTGCCTGTGCAGTCGGTCTTTCAGTTGCTGTCGGGCTATGCGCTGACCATACCCGTTATCGTTACCAAAGTATTGATCTTTGTCTTGCTGGCGGGCTTTGCCTTCGTCTTTGATCGCCGTTTGCAAGGTTTTGCACGAGAGCGAAAAATTGATGAAACCGTGTAAATAGTACTTGAATCAGAACGAAAGTAAAAGACGCTTGTGAATAATTACTCCTGGAACCGATGTCTCCCATGGATCGACATCTAAGCTAACGTTCGAACAGAAGGAACAGCGGGATAGTTTAGTCGTCCCGCTGTTCTATTTCATTCAAGAGAATGAAATGTTCGGTTTCTTTGCGAAACTGATATTTATTCCATCTCTGCTATTATTTTTTTATCCCCAAAATACTGCATCAAGATCAATATCAAGGCACTGCCGGCGAGAATCCCATCCATAATTCCAGCAGGCAACATGAACATCATCAGTATTATTGTTGTAACGGAGTTAATGATGGATAATGCCAATCCCCACATCCTGTTTTTCAGCAGTCCGATCGCGCCAATAATTCGCATTACGCCATAGATCACCCCCATAATGATCATCATATAAAGATTTTCCTGAAAATATGGGAGCTTGAACGAGAAATATTTCCCCATTTCAACGGTGCTGCTGCCAAAAAGCAAAGGAAGAAAGATGAAGAAGACCCCTGCGAGCTCCATCACTCCACCGTGTATTATCATTAAAATAGCTGCTGCTCTGTATTTTTTCATAAAACATCGATCTCCATAAACTTATTTTTCATATCTAAGATAAGATTTCTTGCTACACGATCTTTATTATCCTATTTCCTAAAATTGAATCTATAAATGTAGGCTTCTTCTCCAAAATTCCGATTGCCTACCCAATAAACGGTCTGGTTGCTTTGATTGTAGATCACACTATGCATCGTAACAGAGTAAATTTCGTTGTTCAGGTCTCTCAAAGCGACTGTTTCTAAAATGGACATGGCATCTTCATCACTATCTACAAAGCCATCCCTTTTCTCTAACTCTTTTTTAATTCGTTGATATCTGTCCAAACCATGCTGTTGGTCGCCCGCTTCATAATAGCCTGGAAAAACGATGAAGTTCGTCGCTATTTGGAATTTATCTGTTCCTGACAGGCTTGTGGGGTCATCATTGTAGATGACCTGCAATTCTCTCTTTTGTCCATCCAGGTCGGTTGAGTCCGTACCAGCGATGTATTCCAGGATCGCAGAGCTTCCATTTGCGTCAGATACCATATAATGGAAGGATGAGTTTGCAGAGTCGTGCATGTCGTAATTTTCTGCAATTGCGACCGCTTCTTCAACTGTGGCTGCCTGATCAAGCATAAGTCTGAGAAGAACGGTTGAAGTAATGTCCGGTTTGTCTGTGTTTTGATCAGTGGGAACATTCTTTTTGGTTGGGCCCTGATGGGTCATATAGACGCCTACCACAAGACCTTTTTCATTCATTCCGTCAAGCGGAGCATAGGCAGCTGCCAGGGTATTGATCATTGCCTCCAGACCCTCCATTTTCTTATTCGGGTCGATACCTAAAAAACCAAGGTCAACACTGGTTATGGATTGGTATCTGCCTTTTGGAGCTGTATGAACAACGGCTATGTTGGTTTTGTACATGTCGTAGTTTCTCGCAAACACCTTATCGCCATTTTTCGCCCTGGTAGAGAAAGAAGAACAACCTACTATGTCCGACTCCTCAATTGATAAATTGAATAACCCTTTCGTTATCTTTCCAGTCAAAAATTTGATCAATTCGATATCGCTTTTTACGCCGCCTGCCTGCAGGAACTCATCAAGATAGTAATCCCCGTAGATGGTCATCTCATAGATATAGCCGTCCAAATCATCGTTCCCTGGCATGATCTCTTTGATGCTTAGCAAGCTCCTGATCTCATTTTTCCAAATAAAACCTGCTGTTAGAAGCAGCAGGAAAACTATGGCTAAGACGAACAAAAGCATGTTCTTCAATACATTTCTGTTATTCTTTTTCTTTGTCATAATCTCCTCTTTTACTGTTATCAACCAGGTTCTGCTGGCTGGCTTCCAGCCACGCTGCTAGGTCAGTTTCCGGACACTCATTTGAATTTCCAAAAAACTGTTGTTTTGCTTTCTGGTTAAATGTAGTAAATGTTTCAACTATTTTTTCATCGAGATCGGATTATATCTAATCCAGGGTATGCAATTCAAATAAGCGCAAGACAGAAAGCTTATGCAAAAACGCTACCAGTGGTTTTTTACATTGCAATTGTTTAAAATGTTGGCGATACGAAAGATATTCCAGCAAGCTTTAAATTATTGATTAAAATAATACAAATTCTATACAGCTAAAGGAGGCTGTTATGTCAACCAAATTTGCCTTATTGGGACTACTGAATATCAGGAAAATGTCGGCTTATGAGCTGGCGAAATTTGCGAAAGAGTCCATCGGGTATTTTTGGAATGAGTCTTACAGCAACGTTCACCGCACATTAAATGTTCTTGTTGATGAAAAGCTGATCGAAAAACTGCCAGAAAAAGGAAGCAGAAACAAGAACCTTTTTGAGATCACTGATCTCGGACGACAAGCGCTGTCAGAATGGTTGTCAAATCACGAATATACGATAATTTATCGGGATGAGCTCCTGCTGAAATTGTTTGTCAGCAAGAGCGATGATCATCCGTCTATATTGATCGATCTGAAAAATGTTCTCGCGGACCTGGAAGCGCGACAAGAAGTCTATTACGAAATGCGGGAAATGATCTCGACCATTCCAGATAACCTTTCGTTTGACCTTGTCCTGGAATATGGGATCGTGGAAAACGAGGCAACGATCAAGTGGATGAAAAAGGCGATCAAAAGACTCGAGGAATCTTTATAGAAGGGGCGGTTGTTCAAGGCAAACGCATCTAAATAAAGAAGACTATTATTTGAATCAAGCGTAAAGACGAACATTAGTTCGTTTTTTAGCCAAGTTTAGAAAAAAGGCCTTAAAAAACAAAACGGCACTTAGCGGATAGTCACAACGGGTAATCTGCAGTTAATTATTTTTCATTTCATTCTTTGGCAACAAAAGCTTTAAGGCAGATCGCCACGTCGCCCTAATGGGCTCCTCGCGATGACAACCAGACACCACCACATGTACCTTATTCACCGAACTCAGATAGACATGTTTTATGCCAAAAAAGCTTTGCAGAAGTTTAATTAATGTGAGTTTTTATACAATTGCTCTGGGTTGTTTCTAAACTCCTCTTCTTCTGATCAAAATTGTTATGCGTGGGGTGGAGCCGACTTGCCCAATGCGCTCTTTTTGCATCGCGAAGGGCGAAAAAATAGATCGGCGGACGATTTGACAAAAACAACTTAAAAAGTCACATGCATTTCGTTGCATTTTAGGGGTAGAATTATGAAGGCGAAAATGGTCTGTTCGCCACTCCATATTATTCAAAGAAGGAGTAAGAATATGGCAATACATCTCTATTTATCCTTGATGCCTGAAGCATTGATAGCGTCGATGCTCAGCCCCGAAGAATTCGGCACCTATTATGCGGTAGGTTCTGCCAAAAAGTCTCGGGGTCAGGCAATGTTTTTCGAAGTTGATCCAAATTATCGTGATCCTTATTTCCGAACCGAGGAGGCTTACGCGCGCTGCGTTCCGCACGAAGACGGCAGCCTGAAATCTTCGGTCTATATTTCAGTTTACCGGGTTCTGGAGCATATCGATCTGAACGCTCTGATGAGGCTCTATCTGACGACGATGGATGGTCGCACGCTCGAATTGACTCCGGACGACAATATTCCCAACGGAACCGGTCAGTTGCACCTTTATCAGGAGCTCGCGCCGGTGACCCCGCTGGTGGTTAGTCGCCTGGGGCCAATCGAATTCCTCGATCAGATCGTGCGCAATCCCGTTTCTCTGATAACCGTTCCTGCAATTGTTTTCACTGAATTGCAATTGGGTGAATTAGCGGAAGATCCAGAGATGGGTTTGATCGAACATCTTCCCTATACCAATCACGATCATCTGCGTCAGTGTCTGACCGACGTGAAAACGAAATTCGTTTCTACCAAGATGGTCGATCGCACGCATTCACCGAATGTGCAATACAGAACAATTAAGAATGGTTTCTTTATCGGCAACAGTAAGCAATTGCGCTACTTCCCAATGCCTACTCCAGAAGAAATTCGAAAAGACAATTACCGCTGGTTCCGTTCAGCAAATATGTAAAAGGAAAAGGTTCTGATTTATGAGTAATCACTTGACTTGGATTTATATTGCAATTGTTTCCGGTGTCGCTTCAATGGCGGTGGCACTTTATCTTTATTTCTGGGTTGTGAAACAAGACCCTGGAACAGAACGCGCTCAGGAAGTCGCCTCCTGGATCAAAGAAGGCGCAAATGCGTATTTGCTCAAACTGTATCGTTCTCTGGGCATTTTGTCGCTGATCATTGGCGCGATCATTGCCGTTGTTTTCAGCATTCAACCCGAAACAGCTGGCGGCGGCGCGGTCACAATTATCTGGAAGGAAGGCCTGGTCATGGCGCTTGCCTTTGTTGGTGGCGCGCTTTGTTCGGGTATTGCCGGTTTCATGGGTATGCGTGTAGCGGTTGAGGCGAATGTGCGCACCGCTACTGCTGCAAACCACAGCCTCTCGCGGGCTTTCAAACTATCCTTCAACGCCGGCGCGGTTCTCGGTCTGGCGATGGTTGGAATGGCTGTCATCGGAATGAGCCTCATTTTACTGTGGACTAAATCCGCGGAATACGTTTTGGGCTTCAGTTTCGGAGCTTCGACGCTGGCTTTGCTCGCGAAAGCTGGCGGCGGTATTTATACCAAGACGGCTGATATCGCGGCTGACCTTGTGGGGAAGGTTGAAGTCGGTATTCCTGAAGACGACCCGCGTAACCCAGCTGTCGTGGCTGATAATGTTGGTGACAACGTTGGCGATGTGGCTGGCATGGGCGCCGATATTTTTGACAGTTATGTTGCCAGTACGGTGGCGGTCATGCTCCTGGGCGCCTCGATGGGGCTCAGCCAGGCAGATCACGTGAAATACACGGTTGTGCCTTTGGTGCTTTGCCTTCTGGGTATCTTTGCATCTTTGATCGGAATTTTCCTGGTCGAGGTCAAAGAGGGACAAAAACCTGGACCAGCCTTGAATCGTGGGACGATCATAACGACGATTCTTTTCGCGCTATTCCTTTTTGTTTTTGTCCGCTTCACCAATGTAAACCCAGGCGTTTTCTGGGCGGCATTAACCGGCTTGATCACCGGGGTGATCATCGGCTTTACCTCTGACTATTTCACCAATGACGAGCAAAAGCCTGTCCAGGAGACCAGTAAGGTTTCCACTTCTGGTTCAGCGATCAACATCATTACCGGTTATAGCTATGGTTTGATCTCGATCGTTCCTTCGGTGATTGGTATCGCAGCCGCGACCTTGATCTCTTTCCATGTGGCGGAACATTTTGGCATGAGTGGTATTTACGGGATCGGCATCAGCGCGGTCGGCATGCTATCCATCAGCGGAATGATCGTTTCAGCCGATGCTTATGGTCCGATCGTGGATAATGCCCGCGGTATCGCGGAAATGGCAGGGATGGATCAGGAAGTGATCGTTCGCGCGGATGAACTTGATTCAGCAGGAAACACCGCCAAGGCTATTACCAAGGGCTTTTCGATCAGCGCCGCGGCATTGACCGTGATCGCTTTGTTCGCGGCTTATGCCGAGGTCGTTGAAGCGGCTGGTGTGGATATTGCGATCAGTTTGCGCGAACCTTTGGTGGTTGCCGGTGTTTTCCTTGGCGCGATGACACCGCCACTATTCAGCGCGTTGACGATGCTTTCGGTTACGCATAATGCCTTCGACATGATCGAAGAGATCCGGCGACAATTCCGCGAAGAACCGGGCATTTTGGCTGGGACGCACAAACCAGATTACGCCCGTTGTGTCAGTCTGGCAGCGGAAGGCGCGTTGTCTTCCCTGATCTTGCCGGCTTTTCTGGCGGTGGGTCTGCCATTATTGGTCGGCTTCATCCTTGGTCCTGATGCCCTTGGCGGTTTTCTGGGTGGCGCAATCTTTACCGGCGTGATTTTTGCTTTGTTGATGAGCAATG
This sequence comes from Anaerolineaceae bacterium, assembly GCA_050946715.1. Classification (GTDB taxonomy): domain Bacteria; phylum Chloroflexota; class Anaerolineae; order Anaerolineales; family Anaerolineaceae; genus Mesolinea. The sequence continues at coordinate 223,685 of JBMNVH010000001.1, forward strand.
CCGGTGGATTGTGGGACAATGCCAAAAAGTACATAGAAACCGGGAAATTTGGCGGACCTGGGTCAGAAGCGCACAAGGCTGCGGTGGTTGGCGATACGGTTGGCGATCCCTTCAAGGATACTGCCGGACCTTCGCTGAACACCCTGATCACGGTCATGAGTCTGGTATCCTCGCTCTTTGCCCCGATCATTGCCGTCTTCCACTTGTTCAAATAATAATTATTTTGGAATGACTTGAAAACTGCCTGGATGTTCCCAGGCAGTTTTTCTTAATAAAACGAAAAACTGGCGTATTTTCCTCTATTTGTTCGGAAATGGTCTCCTGACCATTCCCCTGGAAAGGGCGCCAAAAGTTTCTCATCTTTATAATGCGAAGTAATCAAATAAGTACAAGCTAATAATCAACAATGCTCAGCATGACAAAACCATATGGCTCGTGGTCGGGAGACCACGAGCGAACGGGAAATTTACCTTGATGAAAACGCATTTTTTCAAAAGTAAGAAACTTAGTTTTTATTCATGGATCACTGCCATGTTGCCAAGAACGCCCCAGGAGGTTAGAAAAACTTCGGTGGGGGTGTCGTAATATTTACCATTGTTCATGTAACGGATGTGGGTTTTGTCGTAACCTGTAAGAATGACCACATGTTGGTAGGGAGCGACGATGGCGACGCGTCCCTGTTCGTCCACATACTCGACCGGCTCGCTGTAGACCATATTGCCGATCACCCAAACGATGATAGGCTTGTTTTCGGAGAGTTTTTGCCTGACCTCCTCAAGCGTGTAGCCGCGTACTGCCAGCGCGGGCAGCCCGTTGGCACGCAAAGCCTCAGCGATGGGTTCGGCATGGACGCCGTAAGCATAGGGCGGGATCTGCCCCCAGGCATCGGTGGTAACGACGCCAACATAGCCGTAATCCGGGTTGTCTGAAAGCGGCAAAGAGGCCTGAAAGGTGGACTCGTAGATCGTGACGCCGAAGTAATTTGCCCAATCGACACTAGCGCTGGCTTCGCAACCTAACTCATAAACCTGTCTGTGACCGGTCATGTGAGGGATGAAGTGGATTTCTGGATAGCTGGTTGTCGCTGTTGGGAGAGGAGTGCTTGTGGTCGGAAGAACCTCCGGCGTTTGTGTTGGTGGGATTGTTGGACTGGGTTCGGGCGTTAGGCTTGGGAGAGCAGTCGCGGTTGAAGTTGGGACGGGTTCGCTCGGAAGTGGTGTTTCCATCCCGCTTTCAGGTTTGCAGCCACAGCCATTTATAAAAGCGAGCAAGAAGATGAGAACAATGAGAAGGTGTTTTGATCGTGTTTTCATTTCAATTCTTGTTGGTTCGAGGAAGGATGACCTGGTTTTTGATTGCGTCCAATAATCTGTCATAACTATCTCCTTCAAAAAACTCGAGATAGTGCCTGAAGCGTCGTCCGACCTCGATGTCGTTGCTGTCGGTCAGAATTTCTCGCAAAAGATAGGCGGTTTCCTGATTGGAGCGCTCTGCCAGTGCGGCGACAACGGGTTTTAGGTTGTTATCCAGGCTTTGGTCAGGGCTGATCAGGAAAGGTCGCATCCAACTGAAATAAGCAGGCAAACTGTCCGACTGGCAATCGGGGATGATCTTTGCCAGAGCAAACAGTCCCATTTTGCGCCGCTGAGCTCTTGCACTCAACAAGAGCTTGTTGACCTCGTCTCTCCAAAGTTGGGGAGCGTTTTGGCTCAGCGTTTTGATGCCTTTAGTGAAAATCGACTCGATAATGGCACGGTCGAGCGGCTCGTCCAGCCATTGAAGGACTTGTTCAAGCACCTGATCCTGATACTCAGCTGGCAGAAAGCCCAGCAGGGTCACGGCTGTGTCTTTGGCTTCAAAATAGTTGTCCTGCCAGAGCTGGCGAGCGAGCGGCAGAATTAGTTTGGGCTCTATTTTTTTTAGTCTGTTTTGCAGGAATGGCAGGACCTTCTCGGGCAGATTGTACTGGCGCATAAAGCTCTTTGGCAGGCTGTCTTTGTGCTTGCGATGCGAATAACGATGGTAGAACCCCAGGATGCTGTGAAATTGGGCGTGAAAGGCTTTGGGATCATCAGCAAGGGGGAGTAAGTCTTCGATTTGTTTTTCGAGCCTGGTAAGATCGATCGCTGTCATGGTTGAATTATAAGCGGAATGAGGTAATTGTTTCAGATGTCAAAGATCCACCCTTGGTTGTTTATCGCAGGGGTAATTCCTTCCTCCAGGAGTGGACTTTCCTAATATGTAAGGTCGCGATTGAAGAGGCGGTTTAACCCGTGCTCTTCAATCCGACGTTTCATTTTTATCTATCGTACTTTTATTTATGATTTTTATTGATCCTTGAAGTCGAAACAAATATGTGATCAATGATTAAATATTATTGGACGTCGGATTAAAAATTGCCCCCAAAAGGGGCAATTTTTAATCACGACCTACGGAAATGATTGGTTTGGTAAAGGTTTAAAAAAACAGGCATGGTCAGCAACCATGCCTGTTTGTATTCGGAACTAAGAATATTAGTAAGCTTTGGCGAAGTAGGCTTTTTTGTTGGTCTTCTTTCCGCTGAAGAAGCAGGTGCCTTCGCCTTCGGAAGGCGCGAAGACACGCAGCGTGGCGCGGGTGTCTTCCTTGACCTTGGCTTCGTTCTCGGCGTCATCATACCACCAGCCCAAAGCCCAGCCTTTATTCTCGACCACATCCTTGAAGGTCTCATAATCTTCAACCTCGAAGATGTGCTCATCGCGGAATTTGGTGGCTTTGACCAATAAATTGGCTTGAATGGCATCGAGCATATCGCTGACTGCCTGTACGTAACCATCCATGGGGATAAAGCTCTTGCCAGCCTTGCCCAGAATGTCACGTCGAGCCAGTACCATCGAACCTTTTTCGACATCTTTGGGGCCGATCTCGATGCGTAAAGGAACGCCTTTCATTTCCCAGTCATTGAACTTGAAACCAGGGGTAAGACCGTCGCGATCATCGACCTTAACACGGAAGTCTTTTAGACCTTTTTCGATCTGGTTGACAACTTCCATCACCTTCGCTTTTTCTGCATCCTTGCGGTAGATGGGCACGATCACAACCTGGTAGGGCGCAAGGTTGGGGGGCAGGATCAGACCCTGATCGTCGCCGTGAGTCATGATAATGGCGCCGATAAAGCGGGTTGAAACGCCAAATGAGGTCGTCCAGCAATACTGGAGCTGATTGTTCTCATCCAGATACTTGATATCGAAAGCCTGGGCGAAATTTTGCCCTAAAAAGTGGGAGGTACCAGATTGCAGGGCTTTGGTATCGCCCATCATGGCTTCGATGGAATAGGTCGCGCTGGCTCCGGCAAATTTTTCTGACTCGGACTTCTGACCAGGGATGACGGGAATGGCGGCTTCGTTCATGGCGAAATCGGTATAGACGTCGAGCATTCGCTTGGTGTGTTCTTCGGCTTCCTCAGAGGTGGCATGAGCGGTGTGACCTTCCTGCCAGTAGAATTCCAGCGTGCGTAGGAATAGTCTGGTGCGCATTTCCCAGCGAACGACATTTGCCCATTGGTTGATCAGGATGGGCAGGTCGCGATAGCTTTGGATCCATTTGGCATACATCGTGCCGATGATGGTCTCGGAGGTCGGGCGAACCACCAGCGGTTCTTCCAGCTCCTGACCGCCACCGTGGGTGACGACGGCTAATTCGGGTGAAAAGCCCTCGACGTGCTCTTTTTCTTTGGTCATAAAGCTTTGGGGTATGAAGAGCGGGAAAGCGGCGTTGACGTGTCCGGTTTCCTTAAAGCGTTTGTCGAGCGCTTTTTGGATATTTTCCCAGAGCGCCCAGCCGTATGGGCGAACGACCATGCAGCCGCGTACCGGCGAATAGTCCGCCAGTTCGGCTCTTAGAACCAGCTGGTTGTACCAGTCTGAAAAATTTTCTGCTTGTGAAGGGAGTTTCTTCTCATCCATTTTGCTTCTCCTCGAGTGATTTAATAAGTAGTTTAACCGCTTCCTGCGGATCTTTTGCGTATTGGGGGAGCGTTCGGGTGCGCTCATTGACATTGTCAGCCTGCCCATCGATGAAAGCTTCGATGGTTTCTTTCCAACCCTCGCCGATCAGGATCAGGGTTTGGGAAGGGATGGCGTTGATGACCATTTTGTTGAAGACCATCGCGATCTCAGCCAGGGTTCCAATTCCGCCAGGCAGGGCGAGATAGGCATCGGCATGGGTGGTCAGGTATTCAATGCGTTCGGAAAGCGTATCGGTGGAATGCAAGGTCTTGACCCATTTGTTGGGCCCGACCGGGCGATAATCCTCAATTTGTCGGCAGGCGACCCCGATCACGTCCACGTCAGCTTCGCTGGCACCGCGGGAAACAGCTTCCATTGTGCCGCAATAGCCGCCGGTCATGACATCAAAACCGGATTGACCGAGCAGTCGCCCCAGTTCGAGGGCGTCCTGATAGAGTTTTTGCTCAGGGGTAGGGGAAGCGGACCCAAAGACTGAAATGATCATGCGTTTTGCTCCGTTTCTTTCTGCTCATTGGGCCAAATCCGATCCCAGTTTTGGTCGATCTTGTCCAGAATAGCTTGCTCAAGGTCGATGCCGCTGACACTTGCCAGTTGCAGCAGATAAAGGGCGACATCGGCTAATTCCCCTGCAAAAGCCTCTTCATCAGCAGTGTTTTCGGACCATTGGAAATGCTCCAAAACCTCTGCCGCTTCCAGGCATAAGGAAATTGCCAGGTTGCGGGGCAACTGGGCTTTGGGGGAGTCGGGATCATACCAACCATGATGGTCAACCAATTGGTTCATTTTGGCAGTTAGTTCTTTGATGTCCATAACCCGATGATTATACCCTGATTAGGCATTGAAACAGCTTTTGTTCTGGAACTTTGTTTATGGAGTTGGAAGAGAGTCTCCGAAGAGAAGTTCCTTCCAGATCTCGAGCCTGGTGCGGATGATGACTTCACGCGGAGGGATGGGCGTTGGCTGGGGAACGTAATCGCCTGGTTGCAGGAGGATGATGGGATGATCGCCTTCCTTGATCATGCGATTGCTCTCACGCGCCCATTCTTCGAGGGCGAGATCTGAATTGGCATAGGCGATCTCGTCTTCCAGCTTGACCTGGGTCGCCTGAACCTGGGCGATGCGCGTCTTGAGAGCGGCTTCCTCGTTGTTGAGGCGGATCATGGTGGTCATGCGGTTATTGAAATCCATCATCAGGAAGACCAAAATGACGATGACGATGATCGTAATGACCCGACGATTAAGCCAGTTGATTTTCTTTATTTTTTCCCACAAGTCTTTCATACGGCAAGTCCAGATAAATGATACCAGTTTACGTGCAACAATTGTACCATTTTTAAGCTTGAAAAATGGGAGTGAAATTGCGCTTGAGATCATTTTATCGTAGGTCAGCCTCCTAATCCGACATTGACATTGCGGAAACAATTTCACTTTTATATCTATGATATTAAAACAAACTGATCCACATGGTTTTCCGACCTTGTATAATGAAATTGTTACGTCGGATTGAGATATGGGCGTTGAAACGCCCATATCTCAATCTCGACCTACTAATATACTGTTTCAGCAGGGTCTCCCGACCATGCGGAAGGGTATGAAGTTTGCAAAGCGTGGTCTCCTAACCACGTTTGAACCTGAAACACTCCAAATTTGAAACCTGATAGGAAGACCGTCGGATTGAAATTGTCCCAAAACAGGACAATTTCAATCACGACCTACTACTAACAAAAAAACCTCCAAGTCTGGAGGTTTTGTGCCGAAGGAGAGATTTGAACTCTCACGAGCTCGTTGCCCACTACGCCCTGAACGTAGCGCGTCTGCCAGTTCCGCCACTTCGGCTAGCGAGTTTTTATTTTATCGTAAAGGCGTGATTTGTCAAATTAAAAGCGGGATTTGAGGAATTTGTGTTAAAAACAGAGGCGAAGAACCTCAGGACAACAAAAGAATCGGGAGCACCATGGTTGGGAGACCACGGGCAAACTTTTCTTCGCCCGACCCATTCTTTAATCAGGAAACAGAACTAATGGGCTTTCCTGCTCTGGCATGAAAACTGTAACATTTTTCATTAATGAAAAATAACACCAATGCTCAAAAGAAAGCTCATATCTGGCTTACTTCTGTATTGATCATCGTCCTGTTTCTGTCACTGCTGCTGGCAGGTTGCCGAAGAAGAGTTAAGGATTTTATTCCGTATATCGTCCCGACCAACTCTGGGAATCTGGCTTTCAAAACTCCAGACCCTCACTGGCAAGCCCAGAAGACCTTGACGGCTTCGACTGACCTGTCGCCGCAACCGCAATTGACCATGACACTGGCGCCCAGAGGGCTTGAACCGACAGCGATTCCCGATAAGATCCTGCCCACCTTGCGCGCCAACGAAGAGCAATACACGATCGTTAAAGGCGATACTTTGGCTGGGATCGCGCTGCGGCACCAGGTTTCGGTTCGGCAAATTCTGGATATGAACGAGATCAAGGACCCAAACCTGATCTCACCAGGACAGATCCTTTTAATCCCACCCGCCAGCGCCAATGAATTGGCAAGCGGTTTCCGCATCATTCCTGACTCTGAAGTTGTCTATGGACCTTCGGTAAAGGATTTTGATATAGAGTCGATAGTCAGACAATACAACGGCAAACTTAGCGTCTATCGGGAGGAACTGCCTGACGGCAGGGAGCTAAGCGGCGCGGAGATCGTCGAATTGGTGTCGAATGAGAATTCGGTCAACCCACGTTTATTGCTGGCACTGCTTCAGCACCAATCGGGCTGCTTGCTTTCGCGCGATAAGGATTGTGACCTTGAAAAATACCCGCTTGGTTTGATGAGCAGCAATCATATAGGCTTATATAAACAGCTCAGCTGGGCTGCCAATGAGCTTTTGCGCGGGTTTCATCTCTGGGAAAAGTCGCTTCTTGCCGTTTGGACGCTTGGGGACGGCGAGGTGATGCGGATCAATGCTTCGATCAACCCCGCGACAGCTGGGCTGCAGAATTTTTTCAGCCTACTTCAAGATAAGGAAAGTTTTAAGCAAAGCATTTCAGAAAACGGTTTTTATAAAACCTATAACGAGCTTTTTGGCTATCCTTTTGCGTTTTCTTATGAACCCCTGATCCCTGTAGGATTGACCCAACCAGAACTCATTCTACCTTTAGCCAAAGGCGATGTTTGGCTGTTGACTTCTGGACCGCACTGGGCATGGGGAACGGGCAGCCCCTGGGCGGCTCTGGACTTTGCTCCTCCAGGCGAGGAGGATGACTACGGCTGCTATGAGAGCGACGCGCCTGTTCTGGCGGCAGCTTCCGGTCTGGTGGTCAGGTCAGAAGGGTCGGCAGTGGTGATCGACCTGGATGGCGACGGCTACGAACAAACTGGCTGGACTTTGAACTATTTCCATATCGCAGAGAATAGCGCTGTGCCAGTCGGCACGTATGTTGCAACAGGAGATGTAATTGGCATTTCATCCTGCGAAGGCGGCATCAGCAATGGAACGCACTTCCATCTGGCAAGGCGTTTCAACGGTGTCTGGATCGAAGCAGGCGGTGCGATCCCCTTCAATTTAGGGGGGTGGATAGCAGAAAGTTATGGAACCGTTTATGACGGTAGTTTGACGAAGGAAGGAAACACAGTTGAAGCCTATAATGGTCGCTCAACGATCAACGAGATCAGCAATCCATGACCCGCGCGATAAGCGTTTGGGAAAATTGCGGCGCAAGCGTCAACAACTCACGCTTGGCATTGCTTTTGTCTTGACCTTGATCGTTGTTGCGATCGGATTGAAGATCACTGGTTTGTTGAACCTTGGCTCTGGTGTCGCTGAGGCACAGGCAAGCATATCAGAAGATATAGAAAGAAGAGACCCCTTCGAACCAAGCTCAAACTTTCCACCAAGCCAGGAAACAAATCCAGTAACGCTGGTAATCCCTGAAGAAATTGCCGAAAGTGAACTGGCTGAAGAGCCCGTAGAGCCACTCCTGGCAGCAAAACCACCCAACGAAGAGCTGATGCAAAGCTTGCCAACCCAGGCTCACCTGATACGGTACGAGGAAAACGCGCCTATTTTGTATTACGCGCAAAGCGGGGACAGCATCGGCGTGCTGGCGGTTCGCTTTGGCGTTGAGGCTGCTGAAATTACCTCCACTTCGCCATTGCCAGAAGAAGGTTTTATTCCAGAAGGTCAGTTATTGCTGATCCCGAATCGGCTTGGGCAGACCAGCTCAAATCTAAAACTATTCCCTGACAGTGAGGTGGTCAATTCCCCTTCCTCAATCGGTTTTGACATACAGGATTTTCTTGATGAGGCTGACGGTTATCTGGCAGGCTATTCTGAGACCGTTTATGCCTTTGGGCGCATGCCCGGTTCGGAGATCGTCGATAAGGTCGCGAGGGAATTTGCCATACACCCGCGGCTGTTACTGGCACTGCTCGAATATCAGAGCGGCTGGGTCTATGGTGATCCGATCTCCAGATTTACCAGGTCTTATCCGCTCGGCATTGAATTGCCCGATACCCCTGGTCTCTATCATCAACTTGTGAAAGCTGCTGGGATCATTGAAAGCGGTTATTACGGCTGGCGGGAAGGTACGGTAGTTACGGTCAACTTCAAAGATGGCTGGGAACTGAGGTTAGCGGCGGAGTTGAACTGCGGTACGGTCGGATTGATGAGCTTCTTCTCCTCTCTCAATCAGTTTGAGGATTGGTCGAAGAACTTATATACAGAAAACGGCTTTTTGGCAACTTACGAAAAGATGTTTGGCGACCCGTGGATCATCGCACAATATTACGAACCAATTTTCACCCCCAACGTTTTGCAACCGGAACTGATCCTGCCTTTCGAAGAAGGGGTCACATGGACCTATACGGTGGGTCCACATGCCGCCTGGGGCGCTGCTGATGTGCGCGCCGCGCTCGATTTCTCTCCTCCCAGCGCTGAACCAGGCTGCGGCGAGAACTGGAGCTGGGTGACCGCGGCTGGCTCGGGTTTGGTCGTGCGCTCTGAAGCTGGTACAGTGGTAGTGGACATGGACGGCGACGGGCATGAGCAAACGGGTTGGAATATCATTTACCTGCACATTGCCACGGCGCATCGCGTCCCTGTTGGCACCTGGGTCGAGGCTGGCGATCGGATCGGGCATCCTTCCTGCGAAGGCGGCATCTCGACAGGCACGCATTTGCATATTGCGCGCAAATACAACGGCGAATGGGTTCCCGCGGAGGGCCCGCTTTCCTTTGTGATGAGCGGCTGGAAAGCCAAATCGGGCTCACAATATTTGAGCGGATGGCTGGTCAAGGGCGATGAGGTCGTCAAGGCCAACACATTGGGCCCCAGTTCCGCGCACATCCACCGCTAAAACGTAAAAAAGACTTTGTGTTATATTTCATTTGGCCCCGAAGTGGTGGGCAAAGCATGAAAAATAAGCTGAAATCTTTCAAGTTCCTGATCGTATTGACGGTAATTACCGTTTTCTTTGCTGGCTGCAGCCCGCAGCCCAAAGCTGGCTATATTGTGTCAGGATCTCCTGAACCCAGCCCAATTCCAGATGCGACGGAAACGCCGCTTTCCAACAGACCAGTCTATGCGCCTGGTACCTTGGTTGATTATGTCGCTCAAAGTGGCGATAGCCTTGATCTGCTCTCGGTTCGTTTTGGCGCCTCGCCGCAGGAAATCTTGAGGGCAAATCCCGAAATCCCTGAAGACGTTACTACCTTGCCGCCTGGTTTTCCAATGAAGATGCCGATCTACTATAAACCGCTCTGGGGGACGGACTTTCAGATCATTCCCGATGCCGCTTTTGTTTATGGGCCAGATCTGTTGGATTTTGACCTGCAGGCTTTTTTGGGTTCAACGCCAGGATGGTTCAAGACCTATCAGGCAACCATTCAGGAAAAAAATCGCGATGCCGCTGGGGTGATCAAGTATTATGCCGAGAATTACAGTCTCAATCCAAAAATGCTGCTGGCTTTGATCGAGTTCCAGACGGGTGCTTTGTCTAATCCGCAGCGTGACAGCTCGCTGGAAGACACATTTTTGGGTTTCGACAACTATCACCGCGGTGTGCATTTGCAGATCTCTTATGCTTCTGATCTTCTCAATGACGGGTTTTACCGATATTTCAATGGCGAATTGACCAGCATAGAACATCGCGACGGCAGAATTGAAAATATTGACCCTTGGCAGAATTCTGCCACGGTGGCTTTGCAGGTCTATTTCTCACTGCAAATGGATCAGGACGAATACGCTTATGCGATCGGGCCCGAGGGTTATGCCAAAACCTTTAAGGAGCTTTTCGGTGATCCCTGGAGTAGAAACCTGACGGTATTGCCCGGAAGCCTAAACCAGCCCGATTTTATTTTGCCCTTTAGCGCGGGAACCGTCTGGGCATATACGGGAGGTCCGCACACTGGCTGGGGCACGCGCAAACCCTGGGCAGCGGTCGATTTTGCCCCTCCGAGCAAGACCCAGGGCTGTTTTGAGACGGAACAATTCGCGGTCGCGGTAGCGGATGGGGTCGTCGCGCGTATTGATCCAGGCACGGTCATGCTCGATCTGGACGGCGATGGGGACGAACGCACCGGATGGGTGATCCTTTACCTGCATGTGGCGGAAGAAGGGCGGGTGAAACTCGGGGATGTGGTCAAGAAGGGCGATAATATCGGGCACCCTTCCTGTGAAGGTGGTCGATCAACGGGTACGCACCTGCATATCGCGCGCAAGTACAACGGGCAGTGGATCCCGGCTGCGTCGAGCGTTTTGCCTTTTGTCATGAACGGATGGGTGCCGGTTGATGGCACTAATGCTTACGAGGGCACCTTGGTCAAAGGCAATCAGGTCGTGCGAGCAAGCGTCTTTTCAGATTCGCAAAGTTTGATCCCTGCTCAGCAATAGGCTTTATTGCCTGAAATACTTCAAAAGAAGAAGGTTCAGGTCTATTGGATTGACCTGTTGGAGCGCATCAAAGAAATCTTTTTGTGTCGCGATGGCATATTGATTGTTTTCGACATAATACTTTAGCGCGGATAAGAAGGCTTCTTTGCCAAGGTTTTCCGATAAATCCTGCATGAAGATCGCGCCATTGAGGTAGACCGAGGCGCGGTAGTTTTCGTAGCTGCCGACTTCGTAAATGCTGTTGTTGACGTAGCCGTTGTGTTCGTGCGCGTAAACGCGATTGTCCCACCACCATTGGAGGTATTCGGGGTGGTAGCGTTCATAGAACAGCGATTCGCTGTAAGTGGCGATGGCTTCATCCAGCCAGGGCTCAAGCGCCTGATCGTTTCCAACCAGGCTGTAAAACCACTGGTGCGAAAGCTCGTGGGGAATCAGGATGGTGAGGTTGTTGAGCGGCGTGCCGTCGTAAAAGTCGATGATCTTATTGGAGAGCAGTACCATGCCGTCCATTTCCATGTTGTGAAGGAAATCTGCTGAAACGATGACGACGCGCTCGCGCGGATATTCGCCATAAAGTTCTGAGAAAAGATCCATGGCTTGCGCCGCGATCCGAGTGATGGCGCTGGCATTTTGTTTCTGGTTGGAGAAGACGTAAGCCTGGATTAGGAGATCATTGTGCTGGATCTCTTCGAGGTGGTATTGATTTGAAATTGAGAAGGCGATCGCGCGCGCTTTGGGCAGCTCGTAGCGGGTGCCGTTTTCCATGGGGATCGGGCTGGCGCCGGTCGCGATCAGGAGATCGGGCGTGTTCCCGACCAACTGGAAGTTGACGGTGAAGTCGGCGATCTCATTAACGATGTATTCGCCTACGACCATGTTGCTGGCGTCGATGAAGGGCTCGTGGGCGAGCCAGTTCCCGTTTTGGTCGCGCGGCGGGATGTATGGGTACCAGTTGCTCAGATTGGTCTGGCGATCGGTGAAACCGAGCGTTCCCTCACGGTTGGGCAGGTTCAGGCTGTAGCTCAGGTGAATTGTCAGGCTTTCGTTTGCCGACAATGGCTGGGAGAGCGTGAGGGTGGTTTTGATACCATCTTCTGAGCTCGAGGCGATCAGATCACCCTGAAGGCTGGTTTGAGTGTAGACCCCAGGGAAAAATCTGGGAGGAATTACAAGCAGGATCTCATTCAGGGGGTAGTCAGACTTGTTGAGAAAGACGATCTCTTGCTCGACCTGTAGGGTGTGCTGCGCGTAGTCGAAAAGAAGGTCGAAGTGGTATTGGGAGTTTTTTTCCTGGACAGGTTCCGGCGTTGCTGTGTTGGTCGGCTCTGGCAGTGCTTCTTCCGTAACGCTGAGGACCTGGCTTTGAGGGGTGGGCAGCTCTGGGGTGAGCGTTGCTTCGCTTTGCTTCCCGCAGGAAGTGAGCAGGAGGGAGATTGTCAGAATGAGGAAGATCGACCTTGTTTTCATAGTTTGGATTTTACCAGTAATGCGGTGAACTTGTGGTTTTGACCAAGAATTTTTCAGGGTTAATGCATCTAAATAAAGATGGTTTTTATTAACATCAAGCGCACATACCAATATTAGCTCAATCTTATTAGCCCAGCTAAGAAAAAATAGCTTTGAAAATCAAAACTGCACTTAGCAAACGGTCACAGGCGTCGCCCTAAACGGCTCCTCGCGATGACAACCAAGCAACTGCACTACATACACCGTATTTACTACAGTCAGATAGGCATGATTCATACAGAAAAAGCTTCACAGAAGTTTAATTTAGGTAAATTTAGATACGTTTGCCCTGGCAATTCTCATTATCGACCTGGCGTGTCTACAAGTGAAAGCCCCTTCTCACCCGGGAGAAGGCTAAAACGTGGGCAGACGTGGAAGTAGTAGGTCGAAATTGAAGAAATTGGACTTTATTATCCAATGTCTTCAATCCGACGTTCCGTATTGCGAGGTCAATCCTGTCGAATTGAAATTGCTCCAAAATGGGCAATTTCAATTTCGACCTACCATAGCCTTTGGTATTGCGCGAGTGGGCATGGCCTGTCAGGGTATTTCTTAGCCTCCCGTATGCGGGCGGACATGGAAGTCCGCCCCTACACCTGCAAAACGGATGAGAAGGTTAAATTGCGGGCAGACGTGGAAATCCGCCCCTACACCTGAAAAACGAATGGGAAGAAAAAAAGCGGTCGAATTTTCGACCGCTTTCTAATCTACAATATTCTAGCTAAAATGGATAAACCCCATCTCGTTTGCTTTACAGACCATAATTATGCGGGTTGACGGGGGAACCGTTGTAGCGCAATTCAAAATGGAGATGGGAGCCGGTTGAGTTTCCGGTCGAGCCCATGTAACCAATGGTTTGTCCTCCTGATACGATGGTGCCGCAGCCAACATTGATGCCGCCGTCCATCAGGTGGGCGTACAAACTCAGGTAACCGTTGCCATGGTTGATGACAATGGTGTTCCCATAACCACGGTCGGACCAGCCGGCATAGATCACGACGCCTGCGTCTACCGCGTAAATATTGTCTCCAGTCCGTCCAGCGTAATCGAGCCCATTATGTACCGGCGGGTTGTATTCGTAGCCACTGATCTCGCGGGTGTTGGTCGGTAACTGGAAGAGTCCACTTCCGACACGCCAGGCAGTGGTATTGCAGGCAAATGCTCCAAGATAGGAAACGTTGGGATGTTTGCCGGTAGGATCACTGGGATCAGAGACAGCGCCCACCCAGGTCGGGATCGAGCCTCTGCCGCCAGGGACATAAAAGAAAGTACCTGTCTTGATCTTCGGCAGGCTGTATTCGCCAATCGTGCTGGCATCGATATTATTAAGCGGCTCATTGAGAATATCTTCCGGCGTGACACCATAGATGCGTGAAACGGTATTGAGTCCTTCACCATAAAGCCAGGCGTGATAGACGCCGTCTTCAGGCAGGATGATCAGTTTCTGACCAGGATAAATGCCGTCAGGCGTATCACCGATCAGATAGCGGTTGGTCCAAAGAATAGTTTCTGGCTCGAGACCGAAGCTTTCAGCGATGGTGAAAAGAGTGTCTTTTTCAGCGACCTCGTAAGCAATGATCTCGCTGCGGGGAGCAGGGTAGCTTTCGGCTGTGCCAAGGGGCAGACTGTTCATCTTTTCGACAGCGGCATAATAGAGCAAGGTGTCGCTGGCAAAATAGTTGGGCATGGTGCCGCCTGGAACCACCAGGCGCGTGCCGGGCTGGATGTTTGGCGCCGCGTAGGAACCAATTGTCGCCGGGTCGAGCTTGTTGCCTGGGTAGTTGACGATATCTTCCGGTGTTACGCCGTAATATTTGGAAACGGCGCCCAGTCCTTCTCCAGCCGACCAGACGTGATAAACGCCATCGACTGGCAAAATATAGATCGTGATGCCGGGGATGTAGTTGCGGATGTCGTCCTCAAGCTCATAGCGGTTTGCCCAAAGGATGGTTTCGGGCCAGAGACCATAGCGGGCGGCGATCGTTGAGACGGTTTCGCCCTCCTGGATCACGTGCGTGATCACTTCGCTCCTTGGTTCAGGCGTGGCAGGCTGGGTTGCGAGGACGGCTTCGACGGTTTGCATTGGCACCAATGTGGGTATTTTATCGAAATCATGAATTACCTGAGGGTTCCCCAGTGTAATTTGGACCTCTTCACTTGGTTCTGGCTCAATATCAGCCGTTTTTTTGCCTTGGATGAACCAGATCAGAAACAAAACCAGTGCCAGCACGACCATGACGATCGCAGCGATCATGCCGCTTTGTTTATATACTGGAGGTGTTGCTTTTGAAGGGCTTTCAGTTTCGGGTTGATGGTTGATCGATTCAAGTTCTTCAGGAACTTCCAAGTTGTTATTATTTTGTTCAGTCATAGTTACTCCATTTCGGCATAATAATCAACAATTTTGAGGCTGTCAAGTTTGGATGCCTTCCGGATTCGCACTAAAGTTTAGTTTTGGAAATATTTAGCAAAAATCGGGCTAAGGTCAGCATTGCTATGCCGGGCAAAAGCCGACTCAAAATCAGCCCTTGTGGCGATTCGGTAGGTGTTGGCGTAGGCATAATCTTTGAGCGCATCGAAGAAGGCGCCATCACCGACTGTTTGACGGATTTCGTGCAGGAATTTTACGCCCTGAAGATAGACCGCGTCGCGATAGGGGATGTATCCGCCTTCGATCCAAATATCGGAATCAACGTAGCCTACCGGGGCTGGTTTGGAAATGCGCACATGCCACCACCAGTCAAGAAAATCAGGGTGGTAACGCTCGTAATAGAGGTATTCAGAATAAGTCGCCAGAGCCTCATCCAACCAGGGTTCGAGAGCGTGATTGTTGCCAATAAAGCCATAGAACCACATGTGGGCAAGCTCATGTGGGGTCATGATGGTGAGATCGGTATCCGGATTGCCGTTGTAAAAATCGAAAATGCCATAACTGATCATGATCAGCCCATCCATTTCCATATTATGGAGAAAATCGCCGACGATGATGGAAACAAGCTCGCGTGGGTAAGGGTACCAAAGTTCGCCAAAAAGTTTCATTGCCTGGGCACCGATATCCACAACCTGTTTTCCCTGCTCGATCTGGTTCATAAAGACGTAAGAGCGGATCGTAACGCCATCCTGGACGACCTCGTGTTCAAAATAACTGTCACTGATCGAAAATGAGAAGGCACGGGCGTTTTCAAGACGGTAAGAATACTTGCCGTCGGCTCCCTGAGCGGGGGCGCTGGCAGCCACTTCGATCAGTTCGGCGTGACTTGTGAGGGTCAGATTGACCTCGAAATTGGAAAACTCGTTGACGATCGATTCGCCCACGATAATGTTGTCCTGATCGACCACGCGCGGATAGGCAAGCCAGCCGTCCTCTTCATCAAAGGGCGGAATGAAGGGATACCAGTCAGAGAGATTGGCTTGTTGGTTGGTGTAGCCGTAGATGCCCTGATGTTCAGGCAAATAGAGGCGGAAACTGAGGTTGATATGGGTCAGCTCGAGTGGCTGTAAGGGAGAAGTGAGCGTAACCCAGGTGAAGATGCCATCTTCCCGGAAGCTTTCAACACGATCACCAGTCAGACTGTATTGGTCATAGCTGTTCTCGAAGTTGCGGGGAGGCACCAGAAGCAGGATCTCGCTCATAGCCTGCTGGGATTTATTTGTGTAGATAATTTGTTGGGTGACCGAAGCAAAATGCGAGTAATAATTCAAAATAAGGTCTAATTTATAGAGCGTGGGATGCTCGGGTGGGGACGGCAATTGCAGGGCAACCGGTTCCGGCAAGATCGATTCGGGCGTTGGGGTTGGTAATTCAGGGGTATTCGTGGCAGTTGGTTCCGGCGTGGGGTTCGCTTCCGGCTTGCCACAAGCCGCCAGCAAGAGAAGGATCATGATGAGAAGAATAATGCGTTTGGTAATTTTCATGCTAAAAACATTTTACCAGTTATTTGGGATTCTATTTTTAGGGCTTGATCAGCCATTTGTTTATTCAGGGCGAAGATCAAAGTTATACATAGACCTTCTTAGTAGGATGATAGTGGGCGGTAGGTACAAAGCCTGTTTAAACATAGCAATGCTAAACGGAATTGCTCCGTGCAAGCTTTTGTTCCAATTTAGATCTGAAACCACTCTTCATAAAATCCACTTACGGTTGATGTTGTATCGACAGATCAAGAATAGCAACACCGCAAAGACAAGTAAGGCTCCGAAAGATAGTAAGGGAGGAAGAATGTTGGCTCCCATGATTACGCCTTTCAGGATATCGGTCCCGTAAGTGAGCGGCAGACAAAATGAGACGGGTCGCAGAAAGAGAGGCAAGCTTGAAATTGGTATAAAGAGTCCGCAGAGAAAAAGCATTGGAAAACGGAAGAAGTTTGAAAATGTCTGCGCTTCAAAGACCTGTTTAGCCGATACCGCAATTAATAGTCCAGTTAATGACGACGTTATGGCAATCAGCAAAACTGCGAGCAAAAGCAGTTCCCAGTTTATTGCACTCAAATCGATAAAAAAACTTGCGAAAATGACTGGAACAAACGCATTGAAAATTCCAAACAGAATTGTTCCCGCTATTTTCGCCAGCACCATAAGGTTTAAGCTTATTGGTGCCAGCAGCAACCGCTCAAACGATCTTCCACTTCGTTCAAAGGTTATAGTAACAGCAAGCATGGAGGTTGTGCCAAAGAGAACACTCATGGAAATAAGACCGGGCAGTAACTCCAGAATATTACCGTCTGGAGAACGAATGAGCTGCATCAGTGACCACGAAAGAGGGAAGATGATACCCCAACTAATGTTTGGCGGTTTCAAATAATAGTTTCTAATATCTTTCTTTAAGATATTCCAAAAAGCAATCCAGCTTTTCATTAGAATCCTGCCTTTTCCTTGTCTTTTTTCAACACAGAAGACTCAATGCCGGTCAGCTTGACAAAGACATCTTCCAGGGAAGGGCGCAGTTCTCGTGCCTCATATACTTCAATCTTTCTATCATGGAAAAAGTTCATGACCGGGAATAGCGGAATTCGCTGCTCTGATAGCATCACAAGAGAATGATTAGAACGAATTTCAACTTTACTTCCTATAAAATGGTTTTCCAGTTCTATGCTAACGTCTCCGGAATCTTTATCCGTAACAAATTGGATAGCATGACCATGAGAAACGCTATCCATCAGTTGAGGAACGGTGCCTGATGCAACAATTTGACCCTCTGTTATAAAAGCAATCCTGTCACAGATTCGCTCAGCCTCCTCAATATAGTGAGTAGTGAGGAAGATCGTGGTCCCGTTCTTTTTCAAGTCCACGATCATATTGCGAATTTGCCTGGAACTCTCTACATCAATTCCTGTGGTTGGTTCGTCCAGAAACAAAACTTGTGGCGAGTGGATAAGCGCAGCCGCAATTGTGAGCTTGCGACGCATTCCTTTGGAATAGGCTCTAAAGGGGCGTTTGCCTGCATCTTTCAACCTGAAGAGCTCTAAAAGTTGACAAGCTTTTGACTCTCTTTCCTTCTTGCGCATCCCATAAAGCGCTGCACAAAAACAAAGATTGTCAAACCCGTCCATCTCGTTGTAAAGATTACTTTCATCCGGGACGATTCCCATAACAGCCTGGGCTTTTTTCGTCTGCCTTCTTACATCGATTCCATTAACTGTAATTTCTCCAGCTGTTGGTCGGGATAGACCGATGATCATATTGATGGTGGAGGTTTTCCCTGCTCCGTTTGGTCCCAAAAAACCGAATATCTCGCCCTTCTCAATGTCGAAAGAGATATCATCCACTGCGGTGAAGTTGTCATATGTCTTTTTTAGGTTTGAGACACTGACCATTTTCATGATCTTATTATTCCTTGCTGTGATCTACACCGTGGCAAAACTCCTTAACTTCTTCACTGCACTTGCCTTTCTTGGAGCAATCTTTCTTCTCAATGGCAGGACAGTCATCGCGTTTTTCTGGCTGGCAAGTTTCCTGTTCAGTGTCTGCGAAAGCTTTTATTTCCTCTGCCAGTTCGTGTAAAACCGGTCGTTTCACGGTATAGTGCATGTAATATCCACGCTTTTCTCCAACGAGCAGGTCTGCTTCTCGCAATACTTTTAGATGCTGAGATATGGTTGCTTCAGTTAGGTTCAGCTCGTTCGCCAGTGCTCTGACACAGTAATTGTGCTGAAGCAATAATTTCAGAATATTCATACGTGTTTCATCGGCAATGGCTTTCAAAATCTTATTCTTATCCATGATAATTCTCCTGTTATTCAATTAGGTGTTAGCCTAATTAAATTGTAGTCTGCTGTTTTGATTAAGTCAATACCTAATTAGCGTGTTCAAGAATTAAAAGTCCCAAAAACGAATCGAACCTAAACCTGTGCGCAAATCTTTTCATTATTTGATCAATCAATCGGCTTGCATGATGCATGTCTGCCAAACGATGTTGAATTGTTCTCCGAGAAGGTCAAATTATTAAGAATTAATGTTTAACCATGCATGTTTATGGTTTTTCAACTTTGTCTATGAGAGAAATCTTCGCTAATTAACCGCATGTTTAATACCCGTAAGGCACCAGATTACAACAAAGATCTAATTGAAAAAAGGATCTAAACCCCAAATATTCCGGTAAGAATAAATACAAACATTGAGCCGACGATGATGCCGAGGGCGGTCCAATTTTCATTACCGTATTTACGCGCGGTGGGGATCAGCTCGTCCAGGGTGATAAAGACCATCACACCGCCAGCAAAAGCCAGTGCGCCCGGCAAGAGCGCGGTAAAACGAACCAGGAAGAGGCTGGCGATCAAAGCGCCGATGGGTTCTGCCAAACCAGATAAAAATGCCACTTTGAAGGCATCCTTTTTGCAGATGCCGCCCTTGCAAAGGGGTAAGGCGGTGGCGATGCCTTCCGGGATGTTGTGCAGGAGGATCGCGACGGCTACAAAAAGACCAAACTGAGGGTTATGCAGATATCCCGCACCGACAGCGAAACCCTCCGGCAAATTGTGCAGAGAAATGCCAATCGCCAGTAAGAGTCCGGTGCTAACCAGGGAGTGGTCAACCTGATCCTCATCTTTTCTAAGGAAGTGAAAACGCCTTTGCTGTTGACATTCCTCAACACCATTTTCATTGTTTTGACCGTCTATAGGGGTGGATTCCTGCCGATCTTCGCGAACACCAAAGCGGATGTGGGGCATGAAGAAATCGAGCAGGAACATAAAGATCGCGCCTAAACCGAAGCCAATCGTTGCCGTGATCCAATCGGACATCTCGATCGATTCCTGAACTAATTCCAAGAAAGCCAGACAGATCATGACACCGGCGGTGATGCCCATCAAAAAGCCGTAGGAGCGTCTGCCGGGTTTTCGAATAACGGCGATGAGACCGCCCAAACCAGTACCCAGACTCGCCATCAGGCTGAGCAAAAAAATGTTGACAATAGGATGTAAGTTTTCAAACATGTAGGTTCTCTATATTTTAGTGTGCAAGCCACGGAATTATAACGGATAAATAAGGAAATAGAAGAAAGAGTTTGAACGGGGGATGGAAATGGAGAGTGTGAATGAAGATGGGCCTGGTTCCAACAAGGTCTCCCGACCATGTGGTGATCTGCGCGTGGGCATGTGAAAACGCGCAAACTACCACTGTTGCTGATGAAGCATAATTGTGGGACTTGGCAATCTGCAGTTAGTCATTTACCATTTCCATTTTTGTGGAATAAAAACTTTAAGGCAGATCGCCACGTCGCCTAAAGGGCTCCTCGCGATGACAACCAGGCATCAGTAACGTTGATACCATATTTGCCGAAGTGAAATTTGCAAATAACTTGCCTAAAACTTATGAGAGAAGCTTTATTTAGGTAATTTATATGCAATTGCCCTGGCAATTTCCCTGATGATCTTTAGCTTTCAGGGGGTACAATTCTTGCACAGTTAATGCCAGGGATTGCAAAAGATGATTAAACTGCTTGAATTAAGCCCGGTGCTGACGGTTTTTCCGTATGCCTTGCTTTATTATGGTCTCCTGATCGCGTCCGCGGGGCTGGCTTTGCTTACTAGTTTTCGATCCGCGAACAAAAGCCGACCCCTACAGATCAGTTTGATCGTTATTTTGATCTCCCAGTTGCTTTTGTTGACGATCAATCTCTTCGCCTATCAGGGACTGTCGGGGATGGAAGCCTTGCTCCCGATCTGGCACCGGGGGTTGAATCTGATCAATCTGATTTGGCTTATCTGGGTTATTTTTGAAATTCGGGACAATGTCTTTCCTGATTGGGCACCGGTATTGGGCACTGTTTTGGTGTTCTTAGCGGCAATTGTGCTTTCCTTGTGGTGGCTGCCCCTCTCAAAGACAGAAAGCTTCAATTTTTCTGTTTTTGATCATATCTGGATCGTAATTACGCTTTTGCTGACCTTACTGGCAGGCATTTTTTACTATCTACGCTTTCGACAAGGTGTTGTCGAAGCCTTATTAATCCTGGGTATTTCCGTTGTTGGATTTATTGTTTATTTGCTGCTACCTCAGGCTGGTAATTTGCCGGCGGTAGTAATGATGAGCCAGATGCTCTACTATCCACTCCTGATTAGTCTGGCTAACCAGGCAGGCAAACCAAATTTCAATCTATCTGACCCGGACAATGGATCTTCTCAAGCGATGACCTTAAGGACAAATATCGCGAAGACTTTTCTGGAAACAAGTCTGCAATCCAACCGCGGCGCGCTCGAAAAGACGCTTTCGCACGGTTTGAGTTTATATCTCATGGCTGATCTGCTCGGTTTTTTGAGCTATGAAGATGGAGCGGATCAACTTAAGCTTTCAAGCACCTATGATCTGATCCGGGAAGACCACATCAGCAAGGTCGGTTTGCCGATCGCGCAATTCGCAAGCTTTTTGGAGGCTATGAATTCTGATTTGACACTACTTTCCAATCGTGATGGACAGTATCGCGCCGAAAAGGAAGCCCTGATGCCCTTGAGCGGTTATAACCGTGTCGGAAATCTGATGCTCTATCCCTTGCCATCTACTGATCCCGCCAGTAAACGGGCGATCTTTGCGCTAAGCCCCTATACAGGGAAAGTCTGGGGGCAGGAAGAACTGGAAAGGTTGGAGCCACTTAAGGAAACGATCGGAAAACTGTTGGAAAAGGCGATTGCGCTGGAAGAAGATGCCCGACGATTGAATAATCTGCGGGAAGAACTGGTTGAGAAAACTCAGCAAATCCAGGTGCTCAATCGCGATTACAATCAGAGCCAAAGCAAACTGGCTCAGGCGAAAGACGATCTCGCGCAAACCCAGTCCATCTGGACAGAAGAAGTGGCGTTGTGGATCGATCGTCAGAAAAAGCTTGAGCACGAGTTGGAGCAATTGAAGAACACGATCGAAGCAAATCGAGAGAATGTGGAACAGGCGGACAAGCTGCGTTTGCAGAAAAAACAACTGGAAGAAACCATCCAGGAAAATGCCCGGCAAGCGGATCAGCTTAGAGAAGCGCTTGATCAGGCTGGCGCGGTTCTGAACAAACTGTCATTCCTCGCCAATGTGCCCACAAGTCCGCTTGATCCGATCGGGAACGAAGAAGAATTGAACGACGTCAGTAAGAAAGAAAGTGACAGCTTAGGTCAATAATATGCGATTAAACAAACATCAATCCCTTACCATCACAGTCATTTTTATTCTGGCAATGTCTTTTATTGGCGTCATATTAGGTTCGGTCTTCATTACCGCGCTTGCCAATTCCGAAAGCTCGCCCTGGTACATCAGCCTTGAGGGTATGCAGCGCACGCCAACCGCATTCCAGCCCAACTCTTTTGCCAACATTCTGGAAGACGGCAGCATTGAACTTATTCCGCAGCCGATGTTCACACCGACGCCTGTGCCTGTGATCCCGGCGGGGGAACTGCCTGAAAATCAGGTCAACATTCTGATGCTGGGGGTGGATGATTTTGGAGAGAACAATTTTCGTACTGATGTGATCATGCTGCTTTCCCTCAATCCAAAATATAAAACAGCAAGCATTATTTCTTTCCCACGCGATCTGTACGTAACGATCCCGGGGTATTGGTCAAATCGCATCAACACTGCCTGGCAATTGGGCGGCTTTACTTTGCTGCAGGATACTTTTCAGGTCAATTTTGGCATCCGACCTGAATACTACATGATGGTTAATTACAATGGCTTCAAGGACGTCGTCGATAGTATCGGTGGGATCGATGTGGA
The DNA here is from genome assembly GCA_050946715.1 of Anaerolineaceae bacterium. Classification (GTDB taxonomy): domain Bacteria; phylum Chloroflexota; class Anaerolineae; order Anaerolineales; family Anaerolineaceae; genus Mesolinea. The sequence continues at coordinate 246,263 of JBMNVH010000001.1, forward strand.
AGTCAGCGAGGAGCTTCAGGACAGCTGCAAACTTGATCCAAGCGGCTGGTGCATCATGGAACCGGGGCTAACTCACATGAATGGCGGCACGGCGCTTTGGTATTCGCGTTCGCGTCTGACTACCAGTGATTTTGACCGCAACCGCCGCGCTCAGGAAGTTGTGATGGCGATCTTCAAAAAAGCTGTCAACCTTAATATGCTTTCCAAAGTTCCTGAATTGTATGGTTTGTATCGCGAATATGTGGATACGAATATTCCACTAAGCCAGATCCTGCCCTTGCTGCCGATGGCAAAACCATTGATGAATCCTGAAAACATTCGCAGATTCGCGGTTGGTCCCGAGATGGTGACGAACTGGATCACCTATGAGGGCGCGATGGTCTTGATGCCCAATAACTGGGCAATTTCTGAAATGCTTTCGGAAGCGCTTTATCGCAACGAGTAAGCCCAAAAAAGCTGCTTTCCTTTAAAATGAAGAAAACACTAAGAGAGGTAATTTATGCTTCCTGACCAAGAAACAAAACCGAAGATCAAATTTAAAACATGGATCGTGCTGGCGGCGCTTGCCATCACAGGTCAAATCGCCTGGGCGGTTGAAAACACCTGGTTCAACTCTTTTGTTTACGAGACGATCACGCCAGATCCAAGACCAGTCTCCTGGATGGTGGCAGCAAGCGCGATCGTGGCAACGCTGACGACCATTTTCATGGGTACGCTCAGCGACCGCACGCGATCCAAATGGGGCAAGCGTAAACCATATATTCTGATCGGCTATGTTTTTTGGGGGCTGATGACGGCTATTTTTCCGCTGACATCTTATATCAAAAACATCAGTTTAGCGGTGGTCATGGTTGTGCTGGTGGACTGCGTCATGACCTTTTTTGGCTCAACCGCCAATGACGCTGCTTTTAATGCCTGGACGGCGGATGTCGCGCCCAGCGATAACCGTGGGCGGGTTGAAGGCGTTTTGAGCCTGAGCCTTTTTATTGCCCAGCTGATCTCACTGGTCGCGGCAGGTATTTTCATCGAAAACCTGGGTTATTTCACTTTCTTCTACCTTTTGGGTGGAATCGTGATGGTGGTGGGCTTTTTGGCAGGCGGCGCTATTGATGAAGCTCCAAATCTGGAAGAAGCCGCGCCGACAACGAGCTATTGGGAAGATATCCTCAATCTTTTCGATATTAAAACGGTCGTTGAGAACAAGGGATTGTTCTTGTTACTGGTGAGCGTCATGCTGCTGGGGGTGGGTTTCCAGGTCGGTTTCCCCTATATGTTGATCTATATCAACCACACCATTGGGGTGAGCAAATCGGAGTTTGCCATTGTTGGCGGCGCGGTGATCGTTGGAAGCGCAATTCTGGCGATCCCTCTGGGAGTTCTCGCGGACAAGGTCAATAAAAAACTCATGCTGGCGGTCTCGATCGTTTTGACCAGTCTGGGATGTTTCTTCTTTTCTCTAGCTCAATCCATTCCGATGTTGGCGCTTGGAGGTTTGATCTGGCAGGCGTCTAATATGTCAGCCACAATTGCGTCAACAGCCTGGTTGAAGGAGCTGCTGCCGGAAGAAAGCCGGGGACGATTTTTGGGCATGCGCATGATCTTTTGGGTCATGCTCCCGATGTTGATCGGTCCGGGGATCGGCTCTTTCCTCATCCGCAATTTTGGCATCCCGGGGATGATCGAAGGGAAAGAAGGCTTTTTGGCAGTGCCTTTGATCTTCCAGATCGGCGCCTTGGTTGGTTTGTTGGGCTTGATCCCCTTGCCCTTCCTGAAGGCGAAAAGCAAAAAAGCGTAGAAGTGGGAAGCTATGAGTAAATTGACTTATCACACTTTGACAACTCCCTGGCAGCCTGATCTGCCGATCCCCTTGCCCGAATATCCCCGACCGCAAATGCGGCGCGAGCGGTGGCAGAATCTGAACGGAAACTGGGAATACAGTATTCTGGATCAGAATGAAGCCAAACCTGATGTTTATCAGGGCAATATTTTGGTGCCCTATCCGCCTGAATCGCGCTTATCGGGTGTTGAAAAAGTTTTGCAGCCGGATCAGAAGCTTTGGTATCGAAGGAAATTTGAAGTCGATTTTGACCCGAATGAAAGTGTTTTACTCCATTTTGGGGCGGTTGATTTTGAATGTCAGGTCTGGGTGAACGACGTCTTGGTTGGCGACCATTGGGGCGGTTACCTGCCCTTTAATTTCGACATCAGCCAGGCTTTGAGATCAGGGGAAAACGAGATCGTTGTCATGGTGATGGATCCCACTGAAGCTGATTTGAACCAAAAAGGTAAACAAAGGCTGCAGCCAGGCGGGATCTGGTACACGTCCGTTTCTGGGATCTGGCAGACCGTTTGGCTGGAAGTTGTCCCGAAGCGATATATCAGGTCTTTGAAAATTACGCCCTCAATTGATACGGAGACGCTTGAGTTGATCGTGCGGGTGAGCGATGAGGCGCTGCAGGCTGGTTGTCAGATCGAAGCTGCGGCTGCTTTGGATGGCGAAAAAGTCGCTGAAGCGAAAGGCTCACCAGAAAGCGCCATTGTTCTCAACATCCCCAATCCGAGCCTTTGGCATCCTGATACCCCGACCCTGTACGATCTGGAAGTCAAATTGCTACACGGCGGCGAAGTGGTGGATCGGGTTGACAGCTATTTCGCTATGCGGAAGTTTAGCAAAGTCAAGGATAAAAATGGCTACTGGCGTTTTGCTTTGAATAACGAGATCATTTTCCAATATGGACCCTTGGACCAGGGCTACTTTCCGGAAGGCTTGTATACCCCACCGAGTGAAGAAGCCATGCTCTTCGATATTGAGTATGCCAAAAAGATCGGCTGCAATATGATCCGCAAGCATGTCAAAGTTGAACCAGCCCGCTGGTATTATGCCTGCGATAGGCTAGGCATGATCGTTTGGCAGGATTTTCCGAATGGGGGTCGGACGACCAAGGACGCGATCGTCCTGTTTACCTTTACTTCAGGCATCCATCGCAATGACCAACATCGCTTCAAGCGCTTTGGGCGTGAGGACGCGGAAAACCGTGAGGAATTCAAGGTGGAATTGCAGGATATGATCGAGCAATTGTACAATTTTCCCTGCATCGCGGTTTGGGTGCCATTCAATGAGAGCTGGGGTCAGTTCCAGGCTATTCAAATTGCCGATTGGGTCAAAACGCTTGATCCGACCCGCCTGGTCGATCACGCTTCGGGGTGGTTTGACCAGGGCGGTGGCGACTTCCAGAGCCGGCATGTTTATGTGAAACGCCTGAGTGCGCGCGTGCCGGATCACCGTATCATGGCAGTCGCAGAGTTCGGCGGTTACACGATGCAGGTCGATGGGCATATCTACACTGAGAAAAGACGTTTTGGATATGGGCATCACAAAACTAAGGAATCACTGACCAGAGCTTACACGAAACTGCTCAGGGAACAGGTGCAGCCCCTCATTCCGAAGGGTCTAAGCGTCGCGATTTATACCCAAACGACTGATATCGAAACTGAGATCAATGGCTATTTGACCTATGATCGTAAGGTTGAGAAGATGGACGCGGATCATCTGCGGGAACTACATCAGGAAATCATTAATACGGATATTGAGTAGGTGTTTCTTTAGGTAGGTCGGGTTGCGTAATTCAACCCGACATAGAAGAGTTTGTGTCGGAAACATGAAATACAAGGCTCGGGTGTTATGCCCGTCCGAAGGACCAGGATATATTTTGACGGGAGGTCGTGGAAGACCTCCCCTACAATAACGCTGACAATAGTAGGTCAGTAGTAGGTCGAGATTGAAAATGCCCCATTTCCTGGGGCATTTTCAATCCGACGGGATGAAAAAATTGTTGAGTGAAAACAGACAATTTCATTTAGGTCTATATGTACAACGTCGGATTGAATGAATGGCGCCAGGCGTCCATTCATTCAATACCCCTACGGGCACCTGGTCACGACCTACATCTATTATCAATATGTTGGTGAGAAGGCTAAGACTTTAATTATGTATTAGTGGCGGACGGGGACATACCCAAAGGACACTTAGCCCTGTCCGTACATTTCGTTTAAATTTATAATGATAAAGACCCACCCCCGTGCCCCCTCCCAGGAGGGGGTTATATAGCTATAGACAAAGATTTACTGTTTCCCAGAGCTTGCTCTTGGGCGTATTCATTTTTATTCGATCACGAACTTCAGCAAACTGCTGTTGCTTGCGTCGCTGACCCAAATTTCTCCGTCGCGACCGATGGTGATGCCGCTGATGGTGGTCATCATATAGCTGTTATCGAAACCGCCCCAGAGATATTGAAAGTTGCCCTGTAGATCAAAAACAAGGACTCTGCCGCGATCGGGGTCGGTAATCAGGATATTCCCTTCGCCATCCAGAGCGAGGAAAGGCTTGTTGTCGAGCGACTGACTCTGCCAGGCATCCACCTCCCAGAAAAAGACAGGGGTGTATTGAAGCCCACTAACATCGGGTTCAAAAACCTGAATCCGGTTATTCCAGGTGTCAGCGACAAAGACTTTCCCATCGGAAGCAACGTCGATGCCGACCGGCTCGTCCAGTTTGCCAACTTCAAGCCCCAATCCGCCAAACTGGGTCAGATAATTACCCTCGGCGTCGAAGATCACCACCCGTTGTTTCCCAGTATCAGTCACATAAACGTGGTTGTCCTTATCGACAGCGATGCCGCGCGGTCCCCAAAAACCATCCACGGTTCCGGCAATATCAAAGCTTGCCCACATCCTCAGGAATTGTCCATCCGGACTGAAGACCTGAATGCGATGGTTCCAGGTATCGGCGACATAAACGTTGCCGTCCGGCCCGACCGCGATGCCCCAGGGTTCGTTGAACCTGCCGCCCGGCGTTTCGCCGTCCATAATGTTGCCGTAGTTGCCCCAGGAGTTCAGATAGAGCCCCTGAGCGTCAAGGTGGACGATGCGGTGATTACGCGAATCTGCCAGATAGATGCTGCCGTCGGAGGCGGTTGCCATATCCCGTGGGGCGTTGAGGGTCAGATCACCTGCCACGCTGATGACAAGCTGCGGGTCGTAGCTGCGCACGCCTTCGGCGTAGGGATCAACGCGTGGTTCAACAGGTTCTGGGCTGATGCCAAACTCCCAGATCTTAGCAGCGACGTCCTTGTGAATGAACATTCGGGCGGTGTCCGCTGGAGACCAGTTCGCCAGCGTGAGCCCACTGTTGTTGAAAACGCGGGCGTAGTCGCTGTAATCACGGTTGAACCAAACCTTCCAAATAGCCGCGCGTTTGTCTGGATTGCTCAAATCCTCCCAGATCCGTTTAACGGTCCAGTTGCGGTAGAGCTCCTCGTTGGGCCACCACATGCGTTTGTAATCGTATTGGTAATAATTGTCTCGTACGACAGGATCGATGCGAGCGTAATTCGAGGTTCCAACCACGATGATAGGATAATCCTGTAAGGTTTTGCTGATCTCGGTGTTGAAATCGTATTTATTGGGGTAATCGCGCATATACCACCAATAGGGGTAGCGCACGTCGTTGTCGTAGGCGATCTTGATGGATTTATCGCCGTAGAGGCGTTTGGAAATGGTCTCAATTTGGTGGACGGTGCTCTTCATGTCTTCGGTGGCATGCGCGTAGACAAGCAATTCGCGCGCGTTGTCAAAGTCGATGAAAGCCGCCCGCCAGGAAGTACGCGCGGTTTGGACCGCGAGCAAGGCGAAGAATCCGAGCAAAAGCAGATGGGCGAAAGTGCGCCCGGACCAGGTTCTGATCAGACGGATCAGGGCTATTCCAGTGCCTACCGTGCCGATCAGTGCCAACAGAAAGGTGCTGGTGGCTTGCAGTTGATGGAGTTCTTTGCCCTGGAAGGGGGGCTTGTTGCCTAAAACAGAGCCAAGCAGGCTTCCAAAGGCAAGCAGGAAAACGGGGATCAAAACCGGCACAAGCCAGCCGAAGCGCTCGCGCAATTGTTCCCAGTCGAGATTTTCAATTAGATAGCCCAAGGCCCAGCCTGCGGTGAGGATCATTGGCATAGTGATATGGGTCGTGAGCCAGGGCATGCGTTCGCCAGCGACGGAAAAAGCCAACAGACTCATGATCGACCAGTAGACCAGCAATAGTAAGGTGGGCAATTCCTTTGCCTGACCACCCACTTCAGGAAAATCATAGAAAAGCTTTTGGAAGAAACCGGCTTGATCTGTCTCGGATTCATCCAGGTCTGTGTCTTCTTCGAAAAGGCCTTCTTCTGCTTGAGTAAGTGTTGCCTGTGGTTCGGTTGAGACTTCATCTTCAAACACATCGTTTTCAAGATTTTCGCGTTCGATTTCGCTGTCTGGATCGGGAGTTGCTTCTGTTTCTGGCTTTGTCGCGACCGTAAAAGGATCTTCGACACTCGCGAAGAAGAGTTTTTTCTTCAAGCCAATGAAAAAGGCGACGATGACGCCAAAAGCGGGCAGGAACTCATATACGGGCACCTGCACCAGAGCGTAATAGTAGAGGGGTTGGGTGCCGCGTTCGACAGCCTGTTGATCCATCCAATAGCCCAGAGCACCGACAATGCCTTTAAAAAAGCCCTCTCCGTGAGTAAAGATGCTGGTATAGAAAAGCAGGAAAATGCCCCAGAAGATCGCCATACTGCGTAAAAAGACCTTGCGGTTCCAGAGCATGCCCAGGAACAAAGAAATAAGTGTCAGGACGGAGAAAACGATCCCCGAGCGGATAATGCCGCTTTGTCCATAATCGGTGGGGTTGAAGCCGAAAACTTTGAGGAAAATGGCACTTAGAAGCGGCAGGATCAGGATCAGCTGCAGCCAGATCAGGTCAAAACTCCGTAAATGAGAAAGATTCACCCAACCATAGCCGCTGAAAAGTGTGTAAAGGGCAAAAACCACCGCCAGTCCGGTGAGACCAACCGTGACGATCAGAGGAATAGAACTGTTGATGATAAAGGTTTCGATCGGCGCGCCTGTTGTTGGGTCGGTCAGAGCGGGTTGACTGGCTGTAGGTGTGCGGTGCAGCATGTAAACGACCAGGGTGACGAGCAGAAGTGTGAGCGTAGCGATCACCGCCAGCCGAAAGAGCGATTTGAATTTGGGGTTGCGCCATTGTTTGCTAAGGACATCCGCGATAAAGAGCAAGGCAAGGAAGATCAAGGCTTCTGCCGAGAAAATAAATGAGGTGGCTTTGTCGGCGTAATGCATGGCGGTGATGAAGACCAGCCAGTAGAGCCATTTGTGCTTGCCGTCTTCGAGATAGCACAGGAAGAGCCAAAGCATCACCAGACCCCAAAAGACGATAAAGACCTCGTTGCGTGTGTAGCGGCTGTAAAAAAGGATGTAAGGCGAGATAAGAAAGAGCGTGCCAGCTGCCAGGGCGCCGACCCTGCCGAGATAGCGCCGCCAGGCAAATAGCGCGAAGGCTACGATGGCGATGCCAAAGAGGGCGGCTGGGATTCGGGCAGAAAAGTCGGAATCGCCAAAAAGAAAATACGATAAAGCCAATGCGTGGAACTGGAAAGGACCGTGCGTGATCGGATCGTAGACGTATGTGTTAAAGGTGTAAGCCGGCACAACGTGATTGATCTCGTCATGCGACATGGTACGCGTGCCCAGATCGTAGAAACGCGTGAAGATCGTCAGGACGAGAATGAGGATGATCAGCAGTTTTTCGATAGTGAGGGCTGGCCACCAGGAGAAGACAGCTTTGTCCAGCCAACCATCGCGGTTTGATTTTTTGGAAGAGAGAATAGTAAGGTCCATACCGGCTCCGTTTGATCGTAGAGAATCAATTAAGCATAACCCGTTGGACTGAAATCGGCAAGTCAGGCATAAGGTTTTGAGGTTGGATATCCTATAATTTCAGGAACGCGAAACAAAAGATTATGGCTTTAAAATAAAAAATGAGCGCGGGGAGGATCGAACTCCCAACAAACGGCTTAAAAGGCCGCTGCTCTACCATTGAGCTACGCGCCCGTGTGGACGAGATGCTATTTTAGCACGCACTTGCGGGTGCGTCAAATGTTTTTTCAGAAAAAACCAACGATTTCGGAGCTCATGTAGATACCGTGATTGATAATTTGGGCCATGTGGCTCAAATTATCAATCCGACGTCCAGATTTTTCAACCGATTGCATTAATGTTGGTTTATTTCAATGTTGAAAAGTGATAATAGCTGGATAATTCACCATTGGAACGCATTGAACTACTGACACGCATTAAACGGCGCTGTCAATACCCTGACGAGCACTTCGTCTCGCCCTTGTACATAACTTACAAATGCTGATAAATATCTAATGTCGGATTGCAACAATTCTGTGTCGCTCAGGATTCAATAGGTATAATTAGCCAACAAACTACCGAGGTGAATGATGGAAAAAGCGAAACTTCCTTATGGGCTATGGGATAGCCAGGTCTCTCCAGCAATGATCGGCGGAGGGATCCGCATCAACGACGTTCAGTTTTCACCCGACGGCAAGACGCTGGTCTGGTCGCAGTCGCAGGACGGCAAGACGACCTTGTTTGCCAAACAAGGCGATGACGCCGCTTGGGATCTAAGCGGCGAGTTCAATCCGAGCGGTGCTGTTGGCTATGGTGGTGGCGACTTTGTCGCGGTCAACGATGGCGTTTATTTCGCCAACCGCGATGGCAGGTTATATTTCAAAAGCTTTGGGACTGGTTTGCCCGTTCCTATCACACCGCAATTTGGCGGTTGCGCCGCGCCTGTGCCTCTCCCAGCGAGAGATTTTGTGGTTTATGTGCACACTTATGAGGGTAAAGACGTGCTGGCGGGTGTGGATAGCCAGGGCAGAGAGTGGCCCCTGATTCTCGCGCAGGGCGCAGATTTTTATTTGCACCCGGCAATTCACCCCGACGGAAAATTGCTTGCCTGGGTCGAGTGGGATCACCCCAACATGCCCTGGGATGGCGCCAGACTGATGTTGATGTCATTAATGGCTGGAGACCAGGATTATTTCCAAGCAAAGCAGATCGCAGGCAACGAATCACAAGCGGTTTTTCAGCCGATATTCTCACCCGATGGCAATAAATTAGCCTGGCTCCAAAACACAGGCGAGTTTGATGATCTGATCGTGATGGATCTGAGCAGCGGAGAGCGATACGCGTTGTTGGAAGATCGCAATCTTTTGCCGCCAGCCTGGGTGCAGGGCGGTCGGGTCTTGGCATGGAGCGCGGATTCGTCTGAGATATTCTTCTTTGAAAACGAGTTTGGAACAGTTACACTAAACAAGGTTAACGTTTTCAGTAAGCAGGAAGAAAAAATCGACACGCAACCCTACACTCTCCTGGAGCAACTGAGCCTTTCTCCGCAAGGTGAGATCGCGATGATCGCGCAGTCCCCAGCTCTGGCGCCGCGAATTATCGTTAAATCAGGGACTAAGACAAAAGTCGTAATGCGCAGCCAGGCGGACACGCTCGGGCAGGCTGAATTTGCGCGACCTGAGAGGGTCAGCTGGACCTCATCGGACGGTGTTGAGGTGCATGGTCTCTATTACCCGCCCACCAACACGCGGTTCACCAACGATGGCGCGCCGCCGATGGTCACAGCCATTCACGGGGGACCTACTTCTCAGGTCTACAACGCTTTCAACATGGATGGAGCTTTCTTCACCAGTCGGGGCTACGCATATTTTGCGGTCAATTATCGCGGCAGTACCGGTTACGGCCGAAGCTATCGGGACGCGCTCAAAGGCAATTGGGGCAATCTGGATCTGCAGGACGCGATCGAAGGCTGCCAGGCGATGGTCGACCGCGGTTTGGCAGACCCAAGCAAACTGATCATCAAAGGCGGCAGCGCTGGTGGCTACACGGTTTTGAACGCATTGGTGCATCATCCGGGCTTCTTCAAAGCAGGGATCTGCTCCTATGGGGTTTCAAACCTCTTTTTGCTGGATATGGACACTCATAAATTTGAGGCACACTACACCAAATCGCTGGTCGGCACTTTACCAGAGGCAGCTGAGAAGTTTCAGGACTGGTCGCCGGTCTTCCATGCCGAAAAGATCCGCGACGCGATGGCGGTCTTTCAGGGTGCTGAGGATGGCGTTGTGCCGCCTGAACAATCCGAGGCGATCGTGCGCCAGCTGAGAGCAAATCGCGTTCCGCATGTTTATAAACTGTACGAAGGGGAAGGTCACGGCTTCCGCAAAAAGGAAAATCTGATCGACTTTTACGAAACGATCGATCAATTCCTGAAACAGTATGTCATTTTTAGTGCTTAGGAAGGATCAATATGGAAATCACGTTGAAATCTGTGAATGGAGAACAGCTGCAGGGTCGGTTTTGGGGAGACGCGCAGACCGCAAAGGCCGTTGTCGTGTTGGTGCACGGTTTGGGCGAGCATGTTGGGCGTTACGAGCATGTGGCTTCAAAGTTTGTGGAGCGGGGCTACCTACTGCTTGGCTTTGATCAACAGGGGCACGGCAAAACCGCTGGCAAGCGGGGCGTGATCGCTCCGAACGATTCGCTTCTGCGGGATATCGAAGCGGCGGTCTTGCTGGCAAAGCAGATGGCGCCTGGAAAGCCAGTCTTCTTGTATGGGCACAGCATGGGCGCGCTGGAAGTTTTGTATTACGGTTTGAAGGGGAAAGAGGCTGTTGCCGGGATCATGGCTACCAGCCCTGCTTTGGATGAGAACTCAATGAGTAAGGCTCAGAGAGCGCTGGTTTCCGTACTGAAGAAGATCCTGCCCAATCTGGCAGTGGATAATGGATTGGCTGTGGAGGCACTTTCGCGGGATGCGGATGTTGTTGACGCTTATCGCAATGATCCGCTCGTGCATCCGAAAGCGAGTGTGGGCTTAGCGGCTTTTATGGCGGACGCCGCGGCTTATGTGCGTGAACACGCGCAGGATTGGTCATTACCGCTTTACCTGGCACACGGCAGCGCGGACGCGATCTGCCCGATAGAAGGGGTGGAGAAATTTGCCAAAGAGCTTGAGAAAAAAGTCACTTTTGTGCGCTGGGAAGGTTTGTTCCACGAGACGCATAATGAGCCGGAGAAGGATGTTGTAATTGCGCGGATGCTGGATTGGCTGGATGAGAGAGTGATTTGAGGGGATGGCTCCTCACAATTTTTCCAGGCAAAGTCTGATTGATTGAATCGTCGGATTGAGATATGGGCGTAGATACGTCCATATCTCAATACCCCTACGGGCACCTGGTCTCGACCTTGTACACACGGGTTTCTCTCATCACGCATGGTAAGAAGACCATGCGTGTAGTTGTTCTAGAGAAAAGCATAGTCGGGAGACCACTTTTGAACATAAAATGAGTTAAAAGAAAAAGCAGACTGGAAGGGTCTGCTTGAGGCGGAGAGGGCGGGATTCGAACCCGCGATACCTCTCGGTATACTCGCTTTCCAAGCGAGCGCACTCGGCCAACTATGCGACCTCTCCGCGTGATCCGATATTATAACAGACTTTGCGAAGTTGCAAGGTTGAATTTATATCTGTGTGAATTTATATCTGCATTTAATATGTCATCGCGAGGAGCCTGTCAAGGCGACGTGGCGATCTGCCTTGAAAAGTCCAATGTATAAGAAGCTAAAAAAATAACTGTTGATTGCCATACCCATACGGGCACAGTAGTCGTATTGGCAGTCTCCTTGTAAAGACAAATCAATATCGAAGTTTCGATCATATTGATAATGGTCACCCAAATCAAACGCTCATTTATAAGCATTGATAAAACCCCTATCAGCGGATGTCGGATTAAAAGAGAGGAACACCTTGTTCCTCTCTTTTAATCTCGACCTACTAAATTATCGAAGTTGGGTAGGTCGTGATTGAAAGATAAACTTCCGGTTTATCTTTCAATCCGACGTCCAAGGAATGCGATTGATAAGAAATAATGAATAATGTTTCTATTACATGATTAAAAAAGGCAAATTGACGATAAGTTTGTAGCGTCGGATTGAATGAATGTCGCGCAAGGCGCACAATCATTCAATACCCCTAAGGGCACCTTGTCACGACCTACATAATATTGTGTTTTTATTTCTTCAAAGCTTCCTTTAATTGCGTCAGGATATCGACCGGGGTGGGGTCGACGCCATAGGCCAGCGCCAGGTAATAGGAAACGTAATCGCCAAACTGCAAAAGGCTGAACATTTGCGACAGGCGATCATCGCTGCTTGCTCTTAGCTCTTCAACCGCTATGCCAGCCTGCAGAAAGAACTGTTTGCTGTGCTCAATTCTCTTTTGGTTGCGGGGGTGGTCCATCGTCGCGCGCAGGAAGATGGCTGTGGTCTTCTCATACAGAGACTCAGGATAAAGCAAACCCGCCAGTGTGTTATGGTTCATTTCGGGGATGCCCTCGAAACTTGCCCAGGCTTTTGCCAGCTCGTTGATCTGTGTTTTCCAACGTCGGGCGATGACTTCCAGCTGTCCGGCTCCAAAGATCACGATATTACGGTTCAGAAGCTGTCCAGCAAGGCGGCGGGCAGGATTGTGAGCGAGACCAACCTCTGGTCTGAGGAGCTGGTCCTGTTCGCGCATTTCCTGAATGGCATTGCGGATGTGCGGGTTCTGATCGCTCACCAGCCCGATGCGGGAAAGAAGCGCCAGCAGAAGCCCGAAAGACCAGGCGATCGCGGTTCGGGGTTGTCCATCGTGTTCGAAGCGCCAGTGGGTAATTTCAGCTTCTTTTGCTTTGCGCTCAAGCGCTCCGCCTGTTGAGATGCCGATCAGAGAACAGTTGCGTGTCAGGGCGGTCTCGAAAGAGCTCAGAGTTTCTTCGGTGTTGCCGGAATGGGAAGAACAAATGACGAGGCAGTCTTCACCTTGCGCCCAGGCTGGCAAACCATAGTTGCGCCAGGAAGAGACCGGAACAGGCATGATCTCAGAACAATAGGCGCTGAGAAGATCCCCTCCAATTGCCGAACCGCCCATCCCGCAGATCAAAATCTGTCGAATTTCCGGGAAAGTGGGTAGATCGAAAAGAAAGCCTTTTTGCCAGGCTGCTTCGAGGTCGTCCGGCAGGGCGCGAATATAGCCGGCCATATCCTGAGGGTCATTGATGCTGTTTTGTATTGTCATAGTTCTCCTGTTTATTATTTTTATCCAAAATAGTTTAGGGCTCGGTAGTAGCTGTTGGTGTGGGTGTGGCCTGATCGGTCACCTGTATGCGGACGTAAAAGGGCGCGTCAGCGTTGAAACCAATGCCAAATAAATTCCCATCAGCGTCCTTGAGCATCCAGTTGCTTTGGTAGGAGCCTGGAGCGATCGGCGCGAAGAAGGTCACGCTCAGATCAATGGCCTGACCAGGCAAAACCTCGCCTGGCAGAAAGTGCTCCTGAATGGCTCCCATTGGGTTTTGTGAGAAAAAGACCAGTTTGTAAAGACGGGTCCATTTGCACGAGCCGGTATTGACCAAACGCCAGGTCTTCACGAATTCCTGACCGGCATACATTGCTGTATCGTCAGGAATGCTGATATCAAATGGCTCGCCCGGGCTGGCGCGGTTGCAATCGCTGAGGCTTGTGGTGGGGCTGGGAGCGGGGGTTGGCGAGCGTTCGATGGTTGGAATGGTCGTTGGGAATGACAAAGCCGTTGCTGTTGGCGTCTCGGCAAGACTGGGTTGAGCGGTTTGGGTCAGCTTTGCGGACTGCGTGACGAGCGCTTCGGATGTTTTCATCAGGTCGAGGTATTCGGTGGTAGGCAGGTACATGGGGGTTGGATCGGCAGGGCGACAGGCAAATAAACTGAGTCCGAATAGCAACGAAATCAGGATACGAAATAGTTTCTTCGCCTTCATGCACTGATTTTACTTCATTGCGGCAGGTCTGGTTCAGAACTGGCAGTAAAAGTCTTCATGCTGCTGCCAAAGTGGTGTTCAACGGTGCCATTTGGGAAGGTCACGGTGCTGTTTTTCCCTTCGCGGATGATTTCCAACCCGCGGTAGCGAATTTTAACTTGCCAGGGGAAGGGGTTGGCGCTCCAAAGACGAACCTTGTTCTGATGATAGATCGCGACTCCTGCCAATTCGAGGAAAAGATTAATTGGCAAAAGACCACCAAGCGCGTTTTTATAGCCCTGCCCCCGGGCTGTCGTTGCCTGCCAGCGTTCACTGGTGGTGTGATCAGCTTTAAGTAGGGCGATTTGTGCTGACATAAGTTGGGAGAAGAGTTGGAAAGCCAGCTCGCGTTCATTTTGGTCAATTAATAGGGAAACAAGGTAAGCATTCCAACTGAGGTTGACGGTTTGATCTTCAAGTTGGGTTGAGAGCAGCTCGGGCATACCATAATTGGTACCAGCCAGCCATTGGCGCAGGTAGGAAACGGGTTCTTCCTGATCGGGCTTGGAATTTGTGGGAGAAAGCAGATCCCTAAAGAGCCAGCTGAGGTCAAATTTCCTGAGGTCAGCGGTGTAAAGCTGCAATTGTGTGTTCTCGAGAGGGAAGTTTTCGATACGGTCAACGCGGGCGTAAACCTGGTTGGTGGTCAGGAAGAAGCTGCCAGGAAGCCAAAGCAGATCCTCTGATGTGACCAGCTCCTGAATGGCTTCACCCGAGCGACTTTCACCAATGATGGTGAAAGGAACAGGTTTTTTGATCATCAGTTCAGATTTGAATCGCAAATTCAGGCGGGAAGCCTGGTTGAGATAGATCGGTTTTTGCCCAAACTCCGCCAGGTCGCCTTCGTAGAGCACCTGACCAGGGTGGGCTTGATGGTTTTCATGATCAAGTATTCCCGAAGTTAAGCTTTGGGATTCATTGGCTGTCAGCCAGGTTTGGATCTTCTCCATTCTCGATTGAATTTCAGCCAGAGCCGACTCGTTTTCAAGGGCTTTCGCAATGTTTTGGAGGTTCTCCAGTTCAATGAGCAAAAGGCTTGCCAGCCCAAAGGATTCGGTAGTGTTGATCCTGGTAGGCAAGCTGGCTTCTTCGGATAAATTGAAATGACTTAAGGACAGCAAATTACACTGCTCAAGAGTTTGCCATTCCGGCAGACCGTCCTGGTCACGATCGTTATTCTGGTTGAACCAGCAAAGGGAAAGCTGCATCAGGGTCGGGAAAATTGATCGCAGGTAGTCTTTTTCCTGGTAGAGCTGGTGAATTTTCCAGGCTAATTGCGCCAGGCAGGGAAAAGGAGGGGCATAGGATGTGTTATCAGCGTATTGCTCCAATTCTTTATCCAGGTAGGTGGCAAAAAACTGTGCGGCGAGTTGGGTTTGGGCGGGCATCAGGCTCATGATCATTTGCGATAATTCGAGCGCGTGAACAGGCGTGTTGGCTTGTAGAGCAGGGTAAACGGTATGGATGCCACGGCTTTTTGGGATTAGCAGATCGCCTTCCTGCCCTTTTTGCAGGAGTTGAAAAGCCTGGTTTTGTTGTGAATAAAGCGCGGCGTCCCAGTCCGCCAGTGGGGTTGTGACCTGTACCAGGCGGGTCTGATTGAAAAGCTCAAGGCGAGCGATCTCGGCGTCCCAATTGGCAGGAAATTTTATTTGGTTTTTGCTGATGTTTTGTTCAGAGCTTTCGAGAATGTCGAGCTGCCAGAAGATATCAAAGCTTTGTCCTGGTTCAAGTCGTTGGCTTTGTTCCAGCCCGATGATGGGGCTTAGAACAGGTTTGGACATGCCTTCCAGCGTAAGTTGGAGGGATAGATTGCCGGAAGTTGCTTTGAGACAGTTTTGGTAAGCCTGGCTCACGTGCCTGAGTTCAGAACCTCCGCGTAAGCTGACCAGGCGGGCTGCTATTCCAGCTCCGACTTCGTGATTTTGCTCGCTGTGGTTGGTGAGTCTGATCCTTCCTATTAAAAGCCCGCCTTCTTTTACCCAAAGATCAGCCTGTGCTTCAAGCTCTTCAAAAGGGGTCAGGAGCAGGCGGGCAAAGTTGCTGTAGAGGATCTCGATTCGCGGTGCTGAAAAAAGATCAGCCAGGTTAAAGTGGACGACTTTGTTGAGCGAGAATTGGGGGGAAAGCTGAAATGACTGGGCTTGCAGTCCCAGGGTGGTATACAGGTTTATGGCGCTGTTTGGCTCAAATCTAAGCTGCCAGACGATATCAGGATCGGGTTGAGCATTGCTAAACTGGCTGTCCGCGCATAGCGTGAGGGCAATAGGATCGTCAGGAAAGAAGGGACCGATGTTCACGAGCTTATTATACGCATTGTTATGGAAATAAATGCGATTCGTGATAAAAACCCCTCATCCACCACTATGTGGTCCCCCTTCTCCCCGGAGGAGAAGGCTACTACCAACGCCATCCAGCCGAAGTACCACCCGAACCAGCAGGAGCAGGTGGAGAAGGGCTTGCTCCATGCTTAAGTAGCTTTATGCTAAAATCGATGTTAATTAATAGTAGAGAAAAGAATATGGAAACGAATCAATCTTCTCAAATTAAAAATGATGAATCTGCACAGGCAGGATCTGGAAATGGAAATCAGGTTCAGGATAGCTCTCAATTCCCTGAAATCAGTGATTTTAAAGAAGTGAAGGTGAGCCAGGCAGAACTGCTTGGGCAGCACAACTACAAGAACCCGGGCAGCGAATTTCATACCGGTCATTGGGCGATCAATGATCCTGATCCCAAAAAGATAGAGAGTATAAGCCAAGCTTATCCTCCACGTAATCAGGACCTGATCGCGACGATCCCACCCGCAGAGCAGGATGAGCACATTACCCAGGAAGTGGTCTTGCCTGAGCAGGTTGAAGAAGTCGATCTGCACGCAACAAGGTTGAATCCAGTCGCTTTTACACCGGTAGACCAATATGTCAGCGATACCCAGCCGGTCTTGATACCTCAGACGGGAAGTTTCGCGGTTGAAAGCAAGCCAACGACACAAGCTGTTCCGGTAAAAAGAAGAGGAGCCGCGGTCCCTCCTCCAAAACCACCCATCAAGAAGAATAAAAGCTGTTTTGGTCGCGTTTTAATCATTGGCATGATCTTTCTTCTGCTTGCCATCTTAGTTGGCGGCATCTTTGCCTGGACAAAGTACATGGAAATTGCTCGCACGCTGCCATCGGTCGATGAGCTGCAGACACGGGCTTCGCAGTTTGAAACGACATACATTCTTGACCGCAACGGAAACATCCTTTATGAGATCGTCGATCCGAACGCCGGCAAACGCACCTATGTGCCGCTTGAGCGGATCTCCCCTTATCTGATCGCGGCGACGATCGCCACTGAGGACAAGGAATACTATAACCATCCTGGGTTTGACCTGATCGCCTTGGGTCGGGCGCTTTATACCAACTACACCTCGGGTGGGATCGTGTCGGGCGCATCGACGATCACGCAGCAACTGGCGCGTTTATTGCTGCTCACCGATGAACGTTATGAGCAAACCTACGAAAGGAAGGCGCGCGAGATCATTCTGGCGGCTGAAATAACGCGCCGCTATACA
The DNA here is from genome assembly GCA_050946715.1 of Anaerolineaceae bacterium. Classification (GTDB taxonomy): domain Bacteria; phylum Chloroflexota; class Anaerolineae; order Anaerolineales; family Anaerolineaceae; genus Mesolinea. The sequence continues at coordinate 263,594 of JBMNVH010000001.1, forward strand.
AAAGAGCAGGTTTTGGAGCTCTATCTGAACGAGATCTTCTATGGGAATCTGTCCTACGGCATCGAAGCTGCTTCAGCAACTTATTTCAACACCACCGCCGCTGAACTGAATCTTGAGCAATCAGCCTTTTTGGCTGGTCTGCCTCAGGCACCAGCGGTCTATGATGTCTACAACAACCGCGAAGCAACGATGAACCGCTTTAAGACGATATTGGTCCTGATGTACGAGTTGAGCCAGGAAAAGGGCTGCATTCACATTGGCGAAAACCTTGATCCGGTTTGTGTTGACGCGGTTCAGACGATCCAGGCTTCCGATGCTTTGGAGGCTTATGAGTTCCAGAAACGGGAAACGAGTATGCGCTTCCCACACTGGGTCGTGTTCATCCAGTCTTTGCTGGAATCTCAATTTGACGCCCAAACGATCTACCGCTCCGGTTTTACGGTCTATACAACTTTGGACCCTGACATGCAGTGGGATGCTGAACAGGCTGTCAGGAATCAACTGGCGCAAATGACCGATAAAAACGCCACCAATGGCGCGGTTGTCATGATGCACAACCGAACCGGTGAGATCCTGTCGATGGTTGGTTCGGCCGATTTTAATAACGCGGCAATCAGCGGTCAGGTCAACATGGCTTTGACAAACACAAGGCAACCTGGCTCGGCGATCAAGCCGCTGACCTACCTGGCTGCCTTTGAAAAAGACTGGACGCCATCGACCCTGATCTGGGATGTGCCATCGAAATTCAGACCCTCCACTGATCCCTATGACAGCAGCCCGGATTACGAACCGGTGAACTACGATGGGCGTTTTCACGGACCGGTCACGGTACGAAACGCGTTGGCAAATTCCTATAACATACCAGCCGTCAAGGCGCTTGAGTATGTTGGCATCTACGATGATCCAAGCACTCCTGGTGAAGATGGCTTTTTGAGTCTCGCCAGACGCCTGGGCATCAACAGCCTGACACGGGATGATTACGGTCTTTCGCTGACGCTGGGTGGCGGTGAGGTCAGTTTGCTTGAACTGACGAGCGCTTTCCAGGTTCTCGGCAACGAGGGACGGAAAGTTTCTCCTGTGGCGATCACGAAAGTGGTCGATCACAGCGGGCATGTAATATACGAATATCAGGCTCCGGCTGGTGATCAGGTGATCCGCCCGGCACATGCATATTTGATCTCTTCAATTTTGTCAGACCGGGACGCGCGCGCTCCGATGTTTGGATACAATTCCGTTCTGAACCTGCCTTTCCCGGCAGCTGCCAAGACGGGCACAACCAACGATTTTCGGGATAACTGGACGATCGGTTATACTCCCGATTTTACCGTTGGCGTTTGGGTTGGCAACGCGGATTACACGCCGATGATCAATACCAGCGGTGTTGATGGCGCCGCGCCGATCTGGTCGGTGATCATGCAATCGGCTGTGAACCGTTATCTGGGTGGGAACAGCGGCTATTTCCCACGACCCTCGGATGTGGTCGATATGACCGTTTGCTCGGTCTCCGGCACGCAGCCAAGCGAATATTGTCCCTCTCATCGCAACGAAGTTTTCGCGTTTGATCAATTGCCTTTGCCCAAAGACCAGGACCTCTGGCTCAAAACAGCGATCGACTCCTGGACGAACCTACAAGCTTCCAACGCTTGTTCATCGTTCATCAAAGAAGGAATGGTGATCAATGTGGAGGACAAGGACGCGATTGAGTGGCTCAAGACTGACCCCGGCAAATCATGGGCGCAAAATCACGGCTTCCCCGATCCCCTGGTGATCAAGCCAGAACGCGAATGTCGAATGGATGACCCCAGACCGATCATTGATCTGGTTGGTATTCATGACGGAGCTACAATAACAGAGAAACCCTTTGTGATCGCGGGCGTTATTGACGCGACTGCCAATTTCAAGCAGTTCAAGCTCCACTGGGGCGCCGGACCTGATCCGACGGAATGGCATGCGCTCACGCCTGATTGGATCACCGTGCCGATCAGTTCGGCGTCTGAAATCGTTGTTTGGGATCTGGAAGGGGTGGATGTGCCGGTGATCACCTTAAGGGTGACTCTGCACAGCACGATCAATACTGAGGTGCAGAAGAAGTGGGTGCTTACGATCACGGTTCCGACCGCGACACCGACGCCAACAGTGACACCAACTATGCCGCCGGAACCAACGGCAACGCCATTTCCACCGACCCAGCCGCCAGAGCCAACGCCACCGACCTCAGAGGAGCCCTAAAAAAGTGCTAATTGACCAGCGTGGAATTCGGGCGGGTCACTGTGGATTTGTGAAATAAACAATTCTTTACTCAGTAATGGGTTGCTGGCAAGATTGCGCAGCTGGCGGTATTTTACCAGCTGCCAATCTTCGCTTTTTAAAAGGCGCAGGTTTGGGTCTCTTTTCAATTTGTAGGCGATTAGGTTGGATCGGCTGCCTGGGATAACGATGAATTTCGGACCAGGATCATGTTGGTTCGTCGATAAGAGAGTAGAGATGCGGGCGGTACTGATCGGGAAAAAGGTGTAGGAAACTTCCCCTTTCTTATCGAATAAATTAATTCGATCAGCCTGTAACTCACGTCTGCAGTCCAGCCGCTCCGCGATCTTTTCAATGAGTGAGCGGACCTCTGCCAGGTCTGTGTTGCGACTGAAAGCCTTCTCTTGATCCAGGATCCGATAGAATTTTTCGCCGTCATGTTCTTCGATCTGGGAATAGGAGGCGAGGATCTCCTGGATGAGTTCGTCCGCTGGTGTGAGAAATCCAGGGAGATCGGCATAAATCCGAGAAAGCAGCTCTGTTTTGCTGATAAGTTCCTGACTTTGCAATTCGCGCAAGATGATGCTTTCACATTGATCTGCCAGACTGACAGAATGTGGATTGGGTTTAGCCAGCCAATACATGCCTGCTTCGGGGGTGGTGCCGGGGTTGAAGCGCTGAAAGTGCGCCACATCGTTGAAAGCAGTCGAGAATAGAAGCTCGATGTCATTCAGCGTCTCGTTGGGTTTGGGTCTGTCTTTAAGCGCTCCGCTGGACAAGAGATCCGCGACTGTTACGCTCAGTAAGCGCAGATATTGGGTCGGTTCTCCCAGACAGTGTAAAAATTCCTTGCCGCTATCCCGAACAGAAAGGGCTGGTTGGATCCTTTGCATCATTGTTCCTGTAGAACCGGGAAGGCGCCAAACCGTTTGGAGGGTGTCGTTGTCTCCACCCAAACTAATTTGACCAAGTTTTAGTCCGGCTGATTGGGCTCCAAGCATGCCGGCAAGCAGAAAGAGGCTTTCCAATTCACTGGTTAGCAGAAGAACCGGCACATCGGAATCGATCAGGGCGGGCAACTGTAAGAGGACTTTTCGCAGGGCGACGGAATGCCAGGTCCAGTCATAACGCTGTCGCAAAAGGCTGTTGCGCATAGTCCGGACGCCTTCTTTGCCCCAAAGCCAGCCGCTCCAAAAGCCTGACAAATTCCAGAATGCCTGATTGCGTCTGGGAAGAGAGCACTGAACCAGGTTTATCAGATTGAGTTCGGGCTTATCCGCCAGCTCGCGCAAACGTCCCTCGAAGAGGCTGATCCCTCCGGTGGGCGGAACCCGTTTGGGCCAGTTCCTCAGCTTGACTTCAGGCCGATTGTGAACCCAACTCTGAATTGCTCCAACGAAAGCTTCCCAGATATTGACTTCCTGAAAGATTGGGGGACGCATAAGCTGTTTGGGACGGTGGCGGGCGCGGGGCCAGATCCAGAGCTGATTGCCTCGATCAGCCGCGACCAGCCAAAGCGCTTGCAGAAGGTCGCTTTGTTCCGGGCTAAGTTTGCTGGATTCGATCTTGCTTTGCAGGAAGTGGAGCGCGATCAGCGCACGGGGAGTGTAAAAATTGATCACCTCTTCCATCACTTTGCGGAGCGGCGGGTCCTGGCTGGAAATTCGTTCCAAAACCTGGGATCGTATCAGTACATAAGAGGGCAGATTCGCCTGGCTTTTAAGGATGGCCGGGCTTAGGTCAATCTCTCCACTAAAACCGCATTGTTGGCATTCCCCGATCGCCTTGACTGGAATCAGGTTTTGATCAGCATCTTCTGACCAAATGGAGGTGCGCACATGAAAGCTGCCAGTTGATTCAGCGCTCAGGCAACTTTGGGTGGGACAATCAAGGCGGTAAAAAGCCTGAATATAGTCTTCGATCGTGCTGCCATCGTGCATTTTGTTTTCCAGTAAGGCTGACAGCGCTTCCGAAAAATCCTGCAGCTTTGGCGCTTTGGCTAAAACTCTCAGGACGAATGCCGCGATCGGATTATTGGCAGATACCAGGACACGGTAGCCAGCGCGAGCCAATTCAAGGCTGGTGAAGGGATTTTGACCGAATGGATCGAGCAAATAAGAGCCCGGCGCGGCGTATTTTTCCACCCAGTTGGGCACCATGCCCTCCGGTACGGGTGGAAAATAGCGTTCCAATGGCAGATCTTCAGTTTTTGGCGTGGAAAACTTGCCTGGCACCCAGGCTGCTGCATTTGGCTTGGGCAGGGGCAGGTTTTCCAGGATCACCTCTCTATTCGGACCGGGAGATCAGGATCCCGAAGCCATAAGCCGGCAGGTGCAGATCGTTTTCCGCCATATGGCTGGTGACCGCGTCGTTCCCAGCGTAGAGCAGCTCCCATTGGTTGAAATCTCCGGTAGGCAACTGGTAAGTTTTGATGTCCCTGGAAAAATTGAGCACAACCAGGACGCGCTCTGCTTCTGAGGAACGTTCGTAAACGAGAAGGTCCTTATCAGCTACATCCAATAGCTTAATGTCACCGGCATTTAGAGCTGTGTGTTTACGCCGCAACTGGATCAGCTGCTTGTAGAAGTTCAGCAAGGATGCCTGGGATTCGCTTTGATTGGCAACATTGCGGACCAGATAATTCCTGTGAACATGCAGCCAGGGTTTGCCGGTGGTGAAACCCGCGTTTTCCTGCGCGTTCCACTGCATTGGCGAGCGGCAGCCGTCTCTGCCAATATAGAAGGGCCAGTAAAACTTGCCGACCGGATCCTGAATCTGAGAGCGGGTCAGGCTGATATCGCGCATACCGATTTCTTCGCCATAGTAGAGGTAGGGAGTGCCACGCACGGTCAGGTGCATCGCCGCGAGCAGCTTGAGAATGCGGTCGTCCTCGCCTTTGGCGAAGCGGGTGGATGAGCGTTTGGTATCGTGGTTGTTGAAAAAGTAGTTGGGCCAGGCTTCATCGCCGTGTAAGGCATCCCAAAACTGGATCGCTTTGCCAAAGGCCCTGGCGCTGAAATCAGAATGGGTATAAGCATAATCGAAGCCAGCATGGAGGCGATCTTCACCGATATAGGTGCGGGCATGGGCAGAATCTGCCAGGAAAGTCTCGCCAACGACGTAGCGTTCGGGATATTGATCAAGAATGGCGCGAATATCCTTGACGACATCGATCATTTCGGGTTGAGAAGTGTCGTAAAGATGTTCGTAGGCGTCGAATTTGCGCACATGGAAGCCTTTCCGGAGGGGATTGTCCCGGAAGTCTTTATCCTTGTAATAGTTATTGAAGACGTCAAGGCGGAAGCCATCCACGCCCTTATCCAGCCAATAACGGAAGATGTCGAGCATCATGGAACGCACTTCCGGGTTGCGCCAGTTCAGATCAGGCTGATGCTTGTTGAACATGTGGTAATAGTATTTTCCGAGCGTTTCATCGAATTCCCAGGCGGAACCGCCAAAATGGGAGTACCAGTTATTGGGGGGACCACCTTCCGGATTGGGATTGCGCCAGAGATACCAGTCGTGGTAGGGATTAGTGACCGATTTGCGCGATTCCTGGAACCAGCGGTGTTGGTCGGAAGTGTGGTTCAGGACCAGGTCCATGATGATATGAATATCTCGTTTGTGGGCTTCGTTGATCAGTCGCTCAAAGTCCTGCAGATTGCCGTATTTGGGGTCGATGGTGTGATAATCGGAAACGTCGTAGCCAAAATCAACATCCGGTGAGGGCGTAATGGGTGAGAGCCAGATGCCGTCAATACCCAGATCCTGGAGATAGCCGAGATGTTGAATAATGCCGGTTAGATCGCCAATTCCGTCTCCGTTCGTGTCCTGAAAAGAGCGGGGATAGATCTGATAAATAATGCCGTTTTTCCACCAAAGTTTGTTCGTTGTCATGGCTGCCTCCATGGGGTATGAGATTTTCATTTTACCCAGAACCTTGCATATGTTCCGGGTTTGTTTCTATTATAAAGGAAAGTTAGATCGGATAACAGGGAGGACAATAATATATGGTCCGTGGTCGGGAGACCACGAGCGAACCTAAGCCTTTTTCTTGTTGTGGAATGGTATCCTGACCATGTTCACAGGTAAAATGAGAATTGCAGGTCAATGGTATACGCATAGTTAGTTCCAATCCAAACGTAAACCGTTGTGGAAATCCTTAATGGAAGAAAAATGAAAACTGAAAAGATATATGTTTTTTTGAGCTTGTGTTATTATTCACCGTAATGCGAGTGCTTTTCTCAAATTACATGATTTCCACAAGCCCCGAAAAGTGGGGAAATTTGATCACGTCTGTTATTTTAAAGTGTCCCAAGGATACTTTTCCCAATCAAAAAAACAAGGAGAAATAGGTATGGAAAAAAGAATAACACGAATATTAAGTTTTCTCTTGCTCGCCGCAATGTTGGTGAGCCCTGTCGCAGCTGCGGCTCCTGAATTTGTAGCACCGCCTACAGATGCCCCAGCGATCTCAGCGGAAGACCAGGAATGGCTCGATATGGCGGCTGAAGCCGAGAGCTTCACTGTGCAATTGATGGAGCCCTCACTGGCAACTTATGAGGGCGGCAATGCACTTTTTGCTACGCCCGCTCGTGCCGAAAGTGGCAAGATCGATGTCAATTCACCCGAAGCCATTGCTTATCTGCAGCACATCAATGCCGGTTTGGACGCATTCATTGCCAAGGCTGAGCAGGTTTTAGGTCGCAAACTTGAGGTTCTCTATCGTTATGACTATGTTATCAACGGCTTTTCTGCCAAAATGACGGTCGAAGAAGCCGCGATCCTGCGTCAACTGCCCGAAGTTCGGGAGATCTTTGTTGATTATGTCTACCAGCTTGAAACCGATGTCAGCCCCGCCTTTATCGGCGTTGACCAGATCTGGAACGGCTCGGCTGTACCTCTCCCGGAAGGAAAACGTGGAGAAGGCACTATTGTAGGTATCATCGATACCGGTATCAATGCCACTCATCCCAGCTTCCTTGATCATACACCCCTGGATGATTATGTTTATCCCGGTCCTCCTACTGGTGGATATAAGGGTCTTTGTGCCACTGATCCCTCAACCCATATTTGTAACAGAAAATTGATCGGCATGTATGACATGTTGAGCGGTTCCGATGGTCGCGATACGCTGGATCACGGTTCTCATACCGCTGGTACTGCTGCTGGAAACCGTGTCCAGATCAACTACAACGGCGCGAACGTCGTAATCTCCGGTATGGCTCCACGAGCCAGAATTCTTTCCTACAAAGTTTGTGGCTCTGGCGGTTGTCCCAGCAGTGCTTCAACCGCGGCAGTCAACCAGGCTGTTGCTGACGGCGCCGACGCACTGAATTTCTCAATTGGACCTACCAGTGGACCAGCACGAAGTCCCTGGTTGGATTCTACCGAAGTCGCTTTCCTGGAAGCCTTCAAGGTTGGTGTCTCCACGGCTACTTCCGCTGGCAACAGTGGACCTGGCGATTCCACTATTTATAAAACTCCACCCTGGGCAGTTGTGACAGCCAACACTCAGCATGGTCGTATTTTTGGTTATCCGATCACAGTTAATCCCAACAGCGCGAACCCATTGGGCTCGATCGGTCTGTTGGCTGCTGATGATCTGGCTCCAGTAATGACTGCCGATCTGATCGGCAAGACCCTGGTTTGGGGTGGAAATCATGGCAACCTTGACGGTTGTGCTGCCTGGCCTGCTGGCTCTATTAGCGGCAAAGTAGCCCTGCTTCAACGCGGTGGCTGTACTTTTAAGGAAAAACTGCAATTTGTTCAGGATGGCGGTGGTATCTTCGCTTTGGTTTACAATAACCAACCAGGTGCACCCATTATCATGGGAACTGAAACTGGTGGTGTTACCATTCCGGCAGCCATGATCTCCCTCGAAGCTGGTCTGGAAATTGAGGCAGTCGCGGGCAGCCCCATGACTATCAATATCCTGAAAGATGTTACTTCAGGAACCCGTCCGGATTGGGGTGATATTCTGGCTGAATCTACATCAAGAGGTCCGATCAAAAACTTTGAGATGCTCGAACCCGACATTGCTGCTCCTGGAACCAACGTATTGGCTGCTTATTCCGGACCTGGCGAAACTGACCTGATGTCTGGTACCTCAATGGCAGGCCCTCACGTGGCTGGTTCAATGGCAGTGATGCGCTCGCTTTATCCTGACTGGAGCCCGGCGGCGATCCGCTCTGCGATTATTATGACCGCAATAGCGGGCACATCCCGTGATTATGACATGGGACCGGTCACCCCCTTCGATTACGGTAATGGGCGTATCGATATGTCCAAGGCTGCATTGGTAGGTTTGGTCATGGAAGTTACTTATGAAGAATACAAAGCTGCCAACCCGGATCTGGGTGGTGATATGCGCACTTTGAATATCCCGTCCTACCAGAACAGCAATTGTATGGGTGGCTGTACCTTCACCCGTACAGTTAAGAACGTTGCTGGTGTTGCCACAAGCTATTCTGTAGACGTGACGAAAACTGATGACGTTGATATCGTTGTAACTCCGGCAAGCTTCACTATTCCTGTCGGTGGAACTCAGCAAATCACCGTAAAAGTTTCGCCAAAGCTTACCTCTCAGGGCGCCTGGCAGTTTGCCCGGATCCATTTCAATACGGATGGCACTTTTGCCAATGGAAAACCGATCAGCGACATAGCTTTCACTTTGGCGGCTAAGGCTGATATGAGCGGCTCTACATTGCCGGGTGAGTTGCGCAAGGACATCAGTTCCGCTTCAGGCAGCCATGTGTTTGAAGAACAATATTTTGCCGACCCGATCACAAGCTTCAATACAACCCGTTATGGTCTGGTCCCGGCAACGATCTACGAATTTACAGTCGAACAAGACCCGACACGTGGTGACCCCTTTGATGATCGGGAACAAAACTGGTATACCAGCTTCCCTTGCCCGAAAAACGGCAGCCGAGTTGTCGCTCAGATCCTGGAAACCACATCTCCCGATCTTGACCTGTATATCGGCTATACCAATAAGCCTCACGAAAACTTTATGAGAGCCTATTCCGCAAACCCAGGTTCGATGGAATATATCAACGTCGTTAATCCAACCTGGACTAATGGCACCTGCTGGGTGATGGTCCAGAACTGGGAATCTTCCGGTCAAGCTGATACTGGTAGACTTGCAGTCGCGGTGGTTCCAAAAGTTGATGAGAACAATTTAACGGTTGATGCTCCAAGCGCAGTTCCCCAACTGACACCCTTCGATGTAACCGTTTCGTGGAATCTAAGCAGTACAGACTTTGCTAATAACGAAGTCTGGTACGGCTGGTTCAGCGCTGGGTCATCGTCAACAAAGAAAGATGACGTTGCCAAGATCAGTGTCAATCTTTATAAGACTGAGGGAGTACCAGCTTCTGAGTTCATCTATCTGCCACTGGTGTTAAAACTTAAGTAAGGAAAAGACATTTAGTTTTTCAATAAAGGTTGCCCTTTTCAGGGCAGCCTTTTTTCTTAATAATTTTCTGTGTTCAATCAGTAATTTTCAGTATGACAAAACAATATGGACTGTGGTCGGGAAACCACGAACGAATGTATGTGTTCGGGTACTGCTTGCTTTTCGGGTTCTTTTCACGACGTGGTCTCCTGACCATTCTTAGGGATAAAACTAGAATTGCTGGTGGCAAATTTTGTGTCAATTCTCTTATCTTGACTAAAAATATCAATTATGTTAGCATAACTATAATCCAATAATGTTTTTTGTGAACTTGTTGGAGTGGAGTCAGATGCCGCAAAATCGACAATGCAGACTTGTGGAGGAGCTAGTTCGTATGTTGATTTTTTGGCACGCCCGATCCCTAACACTTTTAAAAATTTTTAAGGAGGCTGTATATGAAGCGTAAGTTAATGTTGCTCTTGAGCATGATCTTGGTTTTGTCAATGGTATTAGCTGCCTGTGGCACTCCCAAACCTGCCGAGCCCGTCGATGCCCCGGTTGTTGAGACCGAGGATGAAACCCCAGTCGATACCCCTGAAGAGGTGACTGAGGAAGTTGTTGAACCTGCCGAGGAAGTTGTAGAACCCGAACCAGAACCGACCACCGATCGCAAGGGTGGCTGGTTGGACGAAATTGTCGTTTCTGTTATCGACAATCCATCCGTTATTACCCAGTTGGAAGCTGACGCCATTGATATTTATGTCAACGGTTTTGGTCCCAATCAGCTGGATCCACTGCTGGACTCCGGATTGCCATATTCCTCCACAAATGGCACCTACTACACGATCCAATTTAACCCGGCTGTCTTCGCAGACGAAGCCAAGTTTAATCCTTTCACCAATCGCAAGATCCGTGAAGCCTTCAACTATCTGATCGATCGCAATTACATCAATCAGGAGTTCTATGGTGGTGGCGCATTGCCGAAATGGTTCGCGATCATGACCAACTTCATCGATTATGCCGATCTGATTGATAAGGCTCGTGAACTTGAAACCAAATATGCCTACAATATCGACACAGCAAAAGAGATCATCGATGCTGAATTGGTAGAAATGGGCGCGACCATCGAAGATGGCAAGTACATGTACAACGGTGAACCTCTCGAAGTTACTTTCCTCATCCGTAACGATGGTGATGGAACCCGTCTTGCCTGGGGTAACTACCTTGCTGATCAAATGGAAACCATTGGTTTCACTGTCAATCGCCAGGAAGGTAACGGTTCTGACCTTGCTCCGATCTGGATCCAGGGAGAGCCAACCGCAGGTGAATGGCATATGTATACCGGTGGCTGGGGCGCAAGCGTCCTGAATCGTGACCAGAGAAATATTTTCCAGGAAATGTACCTGAATACCTCCGCACAAGGCATTCCTTGCTTCCAGGCAAATGTTTCCGATCCTGAATTCCAGGAACTGGGTGACCGCCTCTACAATGGCGATTACAAGACCGTGGAAGAACGCCGGGAAATGATGTACCGCGCTCTCGAACTTAGCCTTGAAGACTCATTCCAGGTCATGGTTGTTGACTCCAAGCGCTTTGTGCCATATCGCGAAGGCGTCCAGGTTACCTATGACCTCGCCGCTGGCGTTGAAAGTGCTCAGATCTACCCCTACACCCTACGCTTTGAAGGTCAGGAAGGCGGAACAATGCGTTGGGCAACCCAGCCATTCCTCTTCGCTGGACCCTGGAACCCGATCGCTGGATCCAATACCACCTCCGATCAGGGTTCTGGTCGCGCAACCCGCTCCTATGACTTCATTTACGATCCCTACACCGGATTGGTCCACCCCTTCCGCGCCGAACGCGCAGAACTGTTGGCTGTTGAAGGACTCCCCATCCAGAAAACTTTGGATTGGGTCACTCTGGAAACCACCGACAAGATCGTAGTGCCGGATGATGCCTGGGTTGACTGGAATGCCGAAACCCAAACCTTCATCACCAATGTTGAAAAGAATGGTGACGAAGAAGTTACTGCTAACATCAGATCCACTGTCTACTATCCCGCCGATGTCTTCGAAAAAGCACTCTGGCACGATGGCAGCAATGTCGAATTAGCAGACCTGCTGATGTCCCTGATCATGACCTTTGACCGCGCCAAACCCGAAAGCGCCATCTATGACAAACAAGCTGAAAAGGGCTTCAATGTCTTCATGGATGCCTTCCGCGGATTCAGACTGGTCAGCACCGAACCATTGGTCGTGGAATGGTACTCCAACAACTACACTGCCGATGCCGAACTCTCTGCCTATTTCAGCTTCTGGCCCAATTACAGCTTTGCTGAATCTTCATGGCCCCAGATGGCTATGATGAACCGCACCGAAGCTGATGGTCTGGCTGTCTACACTGACGTCAAAGCCAACGAACTCGAAGTTGAACAGATCAGCCTCATTGGCGGTCCGACCCTCGAAAACCTGACTGATTCTCTTGACGCTCTGATCGAGGAAGAGTATGTTCCTTACGAAGCCACCCTCGGTCAATATCTGAGCAAGGAACAGGCTGTCAAGCGTTATGAAGCCCTCAAGGCTCACTTCGAAACATACGGCAACTACTGGCAAGGTACTGGTCCATACTTCCTCAAGTCTGTTGACCTGAACGGCAAGTCCCTGGTACTGGCTCACTTTGACCTGTTCACCGACAGCTCACTTCGCTGGGCTGGATGGGCCGAACCCAAGATCGCTGACGTAGAAATCGAAACCCCAGGTCAGGTCATTGCTGGTGAAGAAGCTGTCTTTGACGTCTTTATCACCTTCAACGGCGAACCCTATCTGGTCGATGAAATTAAGCAAGTCAAGTTCATCGTCTACGACGCAACCAATACCATTATTGCCATCGATGACGCTGTCGCGGTGGAAGATGGTCATTTCACTGTCACACTTAGCCCCGAAATCACCGCACTGCTCGGTGAGGGCGCCAACAAGCTTGAAGTAGCAGTTGTCCCGTTCGTGGTCGCACAACCTACACTTTACAGTGTGGAATTTGTCTCCGCGAAGTAGAGTGATGTAATAAGTTAAAACAGGAAAGGCAAGTTAAAGCTTTTAACTTGCCTTTCCATTTCTTACGGAGAAATTCCTATGACAACGACGATTGTTGAAGAATCAACCCAAGCAGATATAAGTTATGCCCGAAAAACTACAAGGGATACCTTTTTAAGGCTCGCGCGCTTTTTTAGCGTTCGGGTTGTGATGCAGATCATCACTATCGTAATTGGCATTTATCTAACGATTTTAATTGCGAACATGGGTGGTTATGTTGATACAATCCTGAAAGCGGAAATCCAGGAAACCGTTAATGCCGAAATAGCTGCCTTAGCCGCCCAGCAGCCCATGTCTCCGGAAGCAAGAGCGCAGCTGATCGCAAGTGAGATCGCTGAGCGTGAGCATTTGGCAGGATTGGATCAACCCTTCTTTCCCCGCTCTTTGCGCCACCTCAGAAACGCGCTCACCCTGCAATTTGGACGGGCTCGTACAATGGTTAGCGACCACGGCTCAAGGCAAGTCAAGAATATTATCCTTGAACGCCTGCCCGCAACTTTGCTGTTGATGGGTTCTTCCCAGGTCATTTTGTTTTTTGTATCTCTTTTCCTGGCTTTAAATCTATCCAGACATTATGGGAGTGTCTGGGACAAGCTGGTGGTAGGACTTTCGCCAACCTCATCGATCCCTGCATGGTTTTATGGCATTTTTCTAATTCTCATTTTCGCCGCCTGGCTGAGGATATTGCCCTTTGATGGTATGGTTGACGCACCGCCACCAGCAACCAAATTGGGTTATTTCCTGAGTGTGCTCAGGCATCTTATTCTTCCGGCAGGCTCGCTTTTTGTTTCCGGCTTTTTTATCAATATTTATACCTGGCGAACATTCTTCCTGATCTATTCCAGCGAAGATTATGTTGAAATGGCGAAAGCCAAGGGGCTTAATTCACGGGATGTTGAGCGACGCTACATTCTGCGCCCAACCCTGCCGAATATCATTACCCGATTTGCTCTGATGTTGATTGGAATTTGGATGGGTGCCATCCTGACCGAGACGGTTTTCCTTTGGCCAGGGCTTGGTCGGGTGATCTTTGAAGCAATTCAACGATACGATACTGCAGTGATCGTGGGTACAACGATTGTGTATGCCTATCTACTCGCCTTCACTGTTTTCTTCCTCGACTTTATCTATGCTATCGTTGACCCGCGGGTCAAGATCGGCGGAGGGAGCAATTAATATGAAGGGTTTAAAAGATTCTTTAAGAGAAATTGGTCGTTATCCATCAGCTATATTTGGAACGATCATCATTTTGCTGTTGATCGCGTTTTCAATTTATACAATGATAAAGATCCCCTATAAGGAAGCGATCTACCTATGGAGGGGAGGAGAAGCGGTTGTTTATAAGAACCCGAGAACAGCACCTCCGCTCTGGTACAACTGGTTTACCAAAGAAGAACTGCCGGTTTCATGGGATGTGAATTCAACTGACGATACTGAAGATATCATTAAGACCGTTACTCCCCGTGAAAACGGCGATACTATTGATTTTTCCTATTCTTTTGACTATGAATATGACACATTTCCTCAGGAAATGTTTATCTACATAAAATCAAAGTATGATTCCAAAAACCCCTTTATGGTGGTCACATTGACCAAACCAGATGGAGAAGAAATAAAAGTTGCCGACCTCGGTGTAGCTCATAGCTTTACTTTTCGCTTTAATCAGGACGAGAAGTTGCCAGGTCGACTAAAACGCCTGCACGGTCGCGAGGTCAGGAACGCGATGGAAGGGCTGTTTGGGGTTGTAGGTTCTGATCCGGTTGTGGTTGATAAGGGGACTTACACGCTTGATGTCAAGATAACCACCTTTGAAAAGGACAATGAGGTTGACATTGAGCTGGTGCAACACGGCATTGTCTTTGGACCTTTCGGCACTGATCACATGCGTCGGGATCTGACCACCGCCATCATGTGGGGCGCACCAATTGCTTTGGCTTTCGGTCTGACCGCTGCTGTTGGTACCTCGATCGTATCGATGCTGATCGCAGCCATCGGCGCCTGGTTTGGCGGCTGGATCGATGAACTGATCCAGCGCATTACCGAAGTGAACCTGGTGTTGCCTTATCTTTCGATCTTGATCATGGTGGGTACTTTTTACTCAAAAAGCATTTGGGTGATGCTGGGGCTGACGATCGCGCTCAATATCTTTACGGGAGCGATCAAAACGGACAGGGCGATCTTCCTTCAGGTGAAGGAATCAACCTATATCGAAGCAGCCCGGGCTTACGGTGCCAGTGACTGGCGTATCATTACCCGCTACCTGGTGCCCCGCATCATCCCCATGCTCATCCCTGGTCTGGTCTCAGCTGTCCCGGCTTACGTCTTTTTAGAAGCTTCGCTGGCACTGCTTGGTCTTGGCGACCCGAACGTGCCTACCTGGGGTAAGGTGATCGATAATGCTCGTGCTTACGGTGCCCAATATCAGGGTTTGTATTACTGGATTTTGGAACCTGCTGTTTTGTTGATGATAACCGGTTTGGGATTTGCAATGCTTGGCTTCGCACTCGACCGAATCTTTAATCCAAGATTGCGAGGTATGTAATGAGTGAATTGAAAACCAAATCTGATAAACATAAAGCCACTCTGGAGGCTATGGCGAAAGCTGACCTGATGGGTCGCGAGGTTGAGTTAGGCGAAAAGCGGATCGTGGCTGAGGGGACGCCACTTCTGCGCATCGAAGATCTGAAACTGCATTTTGTGACCACACGCGGCAGCGTTCAGGCAGTGGATGGCGTGAATTTCAACCTCAACACCAACAAAGCCGTGGTCGTGGTTGGTGAATCCGGCTGCGGCAAGAGCTCATTGGCAAAAGCCTTATTGCGACTGCTTCCAAGAAACGTGGGCGAATATTCCGGCAAGGTATGGCTCAAAGATGTAGAAACGATGTCCCTCAGCGATGAAGAATATCGCAAACGTATCCGCTGGATAAAGATGTCCATGGTGCCTCAGGCGGCGATGAACTCGCTCAATCCTGTTTTGCGCGTAGGTGATCAGGTCGCAGAACCAGTCATGATCCACTATGGGGCAACCCAAAAAGAAGCCATGACGCAAGCCGCAAAATTGTTCCAAAACGTTGGCGTGCCGGTTGACTTTTTGACGCGCTATCCCTTTGAACTCTCCGGCGGCATGCGCCAGCGTGTCGCCATTGCTATGTCTTTGGTGACCGGACCGGATCTGGTGATCTTGGATGAGCCGACCTCCGCGCTGGACGTATTGACCCAGGCTAACATCTTCAATCTGCTGAAGCGAATTAAGGCTAATCTGGAAACGAGCTTTATTCTGATCACGCATGACATCGCGACCTCTTCAGAATTGGCTGATATTGTGGCGGTGATGTACGCAGGACAGATCATCGAAGTGAGTGAGTCGCATCGCTTCTTTAGTGCGCCCAGGCATCCATATTCCGCTAAGCTGATGGCGAGTGTGCCGAAATTGCGTTCGCGCGAAGAACCGGATTTTATTCTTGGCAAACCACCCTCACTGATCAATCCTCCTACCGGATGTCGGTTTGCGGAACGATGCCCAAGTCGGTTTGAAAAATGCAGCGTTGAACCACCCATCTATGACTTTGGAGAAGATTGGGTCAAATGTTGGTTGTATGAAGGAAAAGGTGAAGCCCGATGAGCGAAATAATTGAAAAAGTTGAACTCCCGGAAGCCCCTGGTATCGCGAAGGATGATAGCTTTGTCCTCGAAATCGAGGATCTGGAAGTCTTTTTTGAACTGAAGAAGTTCGGTTTTCAACATGCTGGTTTTGTCCGTGCGGTGGATGGTGTTGATCTGAAGTTGAAACGCGGCGAGACGATCGCTATTGTTGGTGAGTCTGGCTGTGGGAAAACCAGCCTGATGCGCACGATCCTGCGTCTTAATAAACCAACAGGCGGCACAGTTCGCTTTGATGGCGAAGTCATCAACGATATGAATTCCCGCGAATTGAAGGAAATTCGCCGCAAGATCGGCTACGTTCAACAGGATCCTTACGGCGCGATGGCACCTTTTATGGATGTGCAGACAATTCTGGAAGAGCCTTTAATCATTAACGGCATCAAGGATAAAAATGAGCGCCTGAGAATGGTCAAAAAGGTCATGGAAGAAGTCAAAATGACCCCTGTGGATGACTTTTTGACCAAGTTCCCGCACCAACTTAGCGGTGGTCAACAGCAGCGCATCGTTATTGCGCGCGCGATGATCCTGAACCCAATTCTGCTGGTCGCGGATGAGCCGGTTTCGATGCTGGATGCCTCTGTTCGTGTTGAGATACTGAAACTTTTGCGTGCCTTGCAGGAAGAGCACAATCTGGCGGTGATCTACATTACCCACGACCTGGCAACCGTGCGCTATTTTTCCGAGTATATCTTTGTGATGTATGCCGGGCAGATTATCGAGAAGGCTGAAGAGCATGACCTGATCAACAACACCGCTCATCCTTATACGCACGCGCTATTGGCTGCGACTTCGGACCCGGATCCTAAGAATGTGGATGAATTCCAGGATGTCCCTCCGGGAGAACCGCCTTCACTGGTGAATCCTCCGGCTGGCTGTCGCTTCCATCCGCGGTGTGAACACATCATCAAAGGAAAATGTGACATTCACCGACCCTATGAGTTTGATTTGGGAGGTGATCATCTGGTATCCTGCTGGTTGTTTGAGGATAAGCCGATAGCGGATGACCACGGGGTTGTACTTGATGGCGAAACTGCCGAAAATTAGTTCGAAAACATTGATATGGGTTGGGGGGGTGATGATCGTTTTAGGATGGTTGCTTCCACTCCTGATCGTCCTTGGTCATCTCCCCTCAACCTATTTTCTGAATTTCATCAGCTATGCCTTCCAAATGATCGGAATGATCCTGGGCATGCTGGGGATGTTCAGCATCGTAAAAGCAAGGCGCGATCTGCAAAAGCAGAAGGACAGTCCTTTTCTCGAAGAAAGCCATCCGGACGAATATAAATAAAGCGATTGGCGGAATTACGCCCTGTCCAAACAGCCGACGTCCAAAGGTCATGTTTAATCATGGCAATCTGCGGTTAATCAGTTTTCCATTCCATTCTTGGGCAACAAAAGCTTTAAGGCAGATCGCCACGTCGCCCTAAAGGGCTCCTCGCGATGACAGTCAGGCAACAGCGCAACAAACACCTTATTTGTTGCAGATAAATAAGCATGTTTCATGCAAAAAAAGTCTCTAAAAAAATATTTGGTTGCTTTTGCCTTGGCAAAAGATTTTCTTGTCTTGCGTCTGGTTCGCGAATATGGTATCATTTACACGTTCGTCAGTTCAATACTTTTCAAATTGAAAAGTGGGCTCTAAGTCCACTTTTTTGTTAGAACTGAAATGTAAGTGGTTTTTGGAGAAAGAAAGCGATGAAAAGCGAATTTGCGTTAGCGTTCAATGAAGTCTTGGAAGAAAAAGGCTTGCCGCGGGAAGTTGTCCTGGCAGCGCTTGAATCTGCCATGATTTCTGCATATCGGAAAACTGTTGGTGCCTCTGCGGCACAGGATGTTCAGGTTAAGCTTGATTTTGACAGTGGAAACGTTAGCGTTTTCGCTGAAAAAGAAGTTACTGATGAAATTTACGATGAGCGGACTGAGGTACTGCTGGAAGATGCTTTGCTGGTCGATCCGGAAGCGAAATTGGGCGATCTGGTGATGGTTGAGTCTACTCCTTCGGACTTTGGCCGTATCGCCGCACAAACAGCACGTCAGGCGATCCAACAGCGCATACGCGATGCTGAAAGACAGCGTCAGTATGAGCATTTCAGCAAGCAGGTTGGTGAGATCACCAGCGGTATCGTTCAGGCGGTGAATTCACGTCAGGCGACGATCGGTCTTGACCTCAAAGCTGAAGGGACGATGTTGCGCAAAGACATGATCCCGAACGAAAGGTTCCGCATTCACGATCGTATCCGTGCCTATGTGGTTGAGGTGGACAATACGCAGAAGGGTCTGCAAATTGTGCTTTCCCGCGGTCATCGCAATTTTCTGCGTCGTTTGCTCGAAAACGAAGTGCCGGAAATTTATCATGGCATCGTGGAGATCCGCTCTATTGCCCGTGAACCCGGTCAGCGTGCCAAGGTAGCCGTATCTGCTACCCAACAAGGAATTGATCCTGTGGGTGCCTGTGTTGGGCAGCGCGGTGTTCGTATCCAGGCGATTGTGCGCGAGTTGCATGATGAAAAGATCGATGTGATCGAGTGGAGCCCGGACGCGGCTGTTTATATCAGCAAGGCAATTAGCCCTGCTCGTGTTACCGGTGTGTATCTGAATCCGGCGATCTACGAGCACAAAACCGCGACCGTGGTCGTGCCCGAAGATCAACTCAGTCTGGCGATCGGTCGCGAAGGTCAAAACGCGCGTTTGGCTGCCAAGTTGACCGGATGGCGTATTGACATCATGAGTGTTACCGAAGCTGCTGCCAAGGCATTGGAAAAGTTGAGAGAAGATCACTCGCTTGCCACTCTGGCAAAGGAAGAAGCTGAGACGATGGCACGCGTGGAAGAACTTCTGCAAATGAAATCAGAAGGTCGTGTTTTGAACATGGACGACAGCACCTTGATCGCTCGCTTCGTTGACCGTGTTGAACGTCGCGGCGAGGCTGATCGCAAGGAAGAGGTTGACGCTCATTTGGCTGAATTGAAGGAAATCCGCGATGGCATTGATCAGCGTGCTTTTGAAGTCAGCATTTATAACGTTCCTGGCATTAAGGAGCATATCGCTGTAATTCTTCAGGAAAATGGAATTGAAACGCTGGGTGATCTGATCTTCACAATTCAATCCGATGCTGACAGGCTTCTGTCTTTCAATGGTGTTGGTCCCAAGGCTTTTGAAGAGATCATGGATGCTGCCAGTGAATATGAACTTCCTCCGCTTGAAGTCGAAGAAGTTCCTGAGACTATTGAAGAGCCCACTCCAAGCGACGAAGATGAGCTGGAATTGGAAACCGTCGAAGAAGAGGCTCCTGAAGAAGAAGCTGTTGAGGAAGTGGATTTTGCCGAAGCTGTTGAAGCTGACGTTGAAGATGAGGTGCTTGACCCGGAAACCGGCGAAGAAAAAACCTTCGAAGAGCTCTTCCGACTGGATAGTCTGCGCAGGGATAAGATCAGCAGTGAAGAAGAGGAAGAATATCGTCGCATGATGCCCGATAGAAGGAAAAAGGGAAAGAAACGCCGTGGTTACACGGTCGAGTATGATCCCGATCAGGATACCGACGTCGTGCGGTATACTCATCGCAAGAGCGAAGACGATTGGGAAGATTGGTAAATTAGATTTCGCATAGCGGAATTAGAATAATGTTCACCCTGGAATCATGAAAAGTGGTTCCAGGGAAGATAGACAAGTTGTTTAGGGCTTTTGAGAGAAAGCACAAAGGTGGCAGAAAAAAAGAAAGTTAAACCCAAACACGTCCCCCAGCGCACTTGCGTTGGATGTCGCGAAGTTTTGCCAAAAAAGAATCTGATCCGATTGGTAAAGACAGAGCAGGGCGTACAGATTGACCAGAGCGGCAAACTGCCGGGTCGTGGCGCGTATTTACACGATCAAAGAAGCTGCTGGGTCAAAGGGTTAAAAGGATCATTGGCAAAAGCTTTACGGACTTCGATTTCGGAGCAAGAAAATGAAATGCTGACTGATTTTCTACTTGGTTTGCCGGAGGTGGAGACACCCGAGACAAACGAAAATGATAGGGAAAGTATGTCAGCCTAAGCTTTTCTTCACAATTTTGCTCTGAAAGACCATGCCCAAAAGCAAGGAAATTGCTGCATATGTAGACGGAGGTATGAATGAGCAAAAAAGAAGAAAAAACAATCCAACTCCCATATAGCATCACTGTAAGAGATTTAGCCGCGCTGCTGAACAACAGCGCGGTACAGGTCATTAAGATATTGATGTCCAATGGTGTCATGGCGAGTATTAATCAGACCATCGACTTTGACACCGCGGCTGTCGTGGCAACGGAGCTTGGTTTTGAGCCCCAGATGGAACAGGAAGAGGAAGCTGTTGAAGACATCGGTGAGATGCCATTGTGGCGGAAGGTGATCCTCAAGGAGGATGCCTCCAAGCTCACCAGCAGACCTCCGGTGATCACGATCCTCGGGCATGTTGATCATGGTAAGACGACCTTGCTTGATGCCATTCGCAACACGAATGTTGCCGGTGGTGAAGCAGGTGGGATCACCCAGCATATCGGTGCCTATCAGATTACTCACAAAGACCGTCTGATCACATTCATGGATACCCCGGGTCATGCCGCTTTTTCATCGATGCGTGCCAGAGGAGCGCAAGGCGCTGATATCGTGGTTTTGGTTGTCGCAGCTGATGACGGTGTTCAGCCTCAGACGCGCGAAGCCGCCAACCACGCCAAGGCAGCTCAGGTTCCGATCATCGTGGCGCTGAATAAGATCGATAAGGCCGGTTCGAATTTGGATCGCGTGAAGACGCAATTGGCTGATATCGGTCTGCAACCTGATGAGTGGGAAGGCGATACTTTTGTGATGCCTGTTTCTGCTAAAAATCGGGTTGGTATCGACGACCTGTTGGAAACGATTCTGCTGGTAGCAGACAATCTCATGATTAAAGCCAATCCCAAAGGACAATGTATTGGTACCGTCGTGGAAGCCAAACTGGATAAATCCCGCGGACCTCTGGCGACGCTCCTGGTTCAAAACGGTACGCTTAAGGTCGGGGATGTGATTGTAGCAGGTGAAGGAACCGGTCGGATCAAAGCGATGTTTGATCAACGCCAGAAACGCATTAATAAGGCTGGTCCCAGCACCCCAGTCCAGGTGATGGGTTTGAATGCCGTTCCGGAAGCCGGGGATCTCTTCCAGGTTGTTGAGAGCGATCGTGAAGGACGGGCGATCGTTGCTGAACGAAAAGCCGCCCGCGAAGCCAAACGAAATGTCAAACGCGCCACTTTGGAAGAATTGTTCAATCGCTATAAAGCTGGCGAGGCAAAAGAACTGCGTCTGATCCTGAGAGCTGACGTGCAGGGTTCCCTGGAACCAATTATGAATGAGCTCGAAAAGCTGGGCAAGGATCAGAAGGATATTTCCGTGAAGGTACTGCATGCCGAAGCTGGTAATATTACCGAAAGCGATATTATGCTTGCGGCTGCCTCTGATGCTGTCGTGATGGGTTTTGATGTCAATATCGACCAGGGCGCGCAGCGTTTGGCAGACACCGAGGGCGTTTCGATTCGCCTTTACAAGGTCATTTATCGTCTGGTAGAAGATGTTGAAAAAGCGCTGAAAGGTCTGCTTGAGCCTGAAATGGTCGAAAAGACAATTGGCAAGGCAGCCGTCCTGGCGACCTTCAAGGTCTCTAAGGGCGGTACCGCGGCTGGATGCCGCATCCTGACCGGGGAATTCCGCCGAAATGCTCAGGTACGCGTGATCCGTGCCGGGGAAGAACTCGCGAAAGTTGAAGTTGCGTCCTTGCGGCGCGAAAAGGACGATGTCCGTGAGGTTCGCGAAGGAATGGAATGCGGTATCACGCTGAAAAACTTTGAAGCATTTGAAGTTGGTGATATGCTTGAATGTTTTGTTGTGGAGAAATTTGGCGGATAAAATCCGTAGATAGGAGTCGCGATGCCTTCGGTATTGAGGATGAAAAGGATCAACGACAGGATGAAAGAAATCCTGTCAATGATCTTGCTGGCAAAAGTGGAAGATCCGCGCCTTTTGGGCGTAACTGTTACCGATGTAAGGGTGGATCGGGAGCTTGATTATGCCAATATTTATGTTTCTGCGATGGAAGGTGAGGAGCGCGCGGAAGAAGTTTTGGATGCCTTGCAGCATGCCCGTGGTTTCCTGCGTTATGAGATCGCGCAGGAAATCGACCTGCGCATTACGCCAAAACTGCGTTTTTTCTGGGATCCCACGCCTGAAAAAGCTGCCAGAATTGACTCTTTGCTTGCCAAATGGCGGAGCGAGTCAGAATCGGAGGAGCTCGAAGATGATGACGAATTCGAGCTTGAGGATGAGGACGGGTTTGAAGAAATCCGCGATGAGGATTATGTGAATGGAGATCTTGATTGATGATTGTTGACTCATCGAAAGACTTGTTGATCAGGCAGCAACTTGAAAATGCCAACCATATTGTGATCACTTCCCATATTCGACCCGATGGCGACGCGATCGGAAGTATGCTCGGTTTTGCCAACGCGCTTAAAGCAGCTGGCAAAAAGGTGGATTGTGTCTTGCAGGATGCCGTTCAGGAACGTTTCTTGTTCTTACCAGGGGCAGGTGAGGTAAGTGATCAATTGCCCGATCGCTTTGATTATCTGATCGTTGTTGACTGTTCTGACGCGCAACGGGTCGGTTCGATCCTGGAGCATGGTGTTAAGGTCGATCTGGTCGTTGACCACCACAAATCCCACCTCGATTTTGGCGAAATAGATTATGTGGAAGCGGAAAGCGAAGCAACAGCTTTGATGTTGGTCGAGAAACTCCCGGATTGGGGGCTTGAGATCACGAAAGATGTTGCCGTCTGTCTGATGACCGGACTGTTGACTGATACGCTCGGTTTCAGAACCAACAGCACGACTCCCAAAGCTTTGCGGATCGCGGCTGATCTCATGGAAATGGGCGTAGACCTGGTGCAGGTTTATAATCAGGCTTTGCTGATGCGCACTTTGCCTGAGATCCGATATTGGGGGCAGGGACTGAGCAAATTAGAGTTTTGTAATGGTGTTTTGTCCTCAACTTTAACACTTAATGATAGAATTGTAGCCAGGTATCCAGAAAACGATGATGCGGATTTGATCAACACCCTCACCACCGTTTCTGACGCCTTGGTCTCGATTCTTTTTGTTGAGCAAAAGAACAACTCGGTCAAAGTGAGTTGGCGCTCAGTCAAAGGGATCGATGTATCAGAATTAGCAAATAAATTTGGCGGCGGAGGGCATGAGTCCGCAGCCGGCGCAGATATTCCCGGTAAGATGGAAGATGTCCGGGCTGCTGTCCTGAAAAAAACAACAGAGACAGTATTAAAATTTAAAACTGAGTAGAGGAAGAATGGATTTTACTGATAATAATCGCCAGAAACTAATTAATAAGGTGTCTGGTGTTCTGGTAGTGGATAAACCGGTTGGAATGACATCTCATGATGTCGTACAGTTTGTTCGCAATGGGACGAAGATCAATCGAGCAGGTCACACCGGTACACTTGACCCACGTGCTTCTGGCGTTCTGGTAGTTTTGGTTGGTCCGGCAGTTCGTCTGAGTGAATATGTCTCAGCGACCGACAAACGCTATCAGGCAGTTTTGAAATTTGGACAAACAACCAGTACCTATGATTCTGAAGGCGAAATAACCAGCCGCCGACCGGTTGATATCAGCTATGAAGAGCTGGAAGAGGCTTTAGCTGGTTTTGTAGGCGAGGTCGAGCAGGTTCCACCCGTCTTTTCCGCGCTGAAAGTGAAAGGCAAACGTGCTTATGAACTGGCGCGTCAGGGCAAAGAAGTCGAAATGGAACCGCGAATTATCACGGTTCATGGTTTGGAACTGCTTGACTGGGATCCACCCGAAGCTGTCATTGATATCCAATGTTCATCAGGTACTTATGTGCGTTCCCTTGCCTCCGATCTGGGTGAAGTACTCGAATCCGGCGCAACTTTGATTGGTTTACGTCGGACTAAGAATGGTCAATTTGGACTGCGCGACGCTGTTTCTCTGCGAAGACTGGAAGAAGCATTCCAAAATGGTGATTGGTACAAATATCTGATCCCAGCCGCGGAAGCGTTGAGTGACTGGCATACGCTGATCTTAGATGTGCCTCAGGTCGATGAGGTTACACATGGGCATCGTATTCCGGCTGAACCGGATCTTGAACCCGGAATGATGGCGCGCGCTGTCAGTGAAGACGGTGAATTGATCGCCCTGATGGAACATGACGCGGAAACGCATGAATGGCAGCCACGCAAGGTCTTTAGCAGTTAAGAATGAATAATCCAAAACACCCCGAATTGCCTGGCAACGGGGTGTTTTTATTGTCAGGAATTAATTTTGAGCAAATTTTATTACGATTGGGATCAACAGCTTTCTGACCCTGTCTGGGTCACAATTGGCAATTTTGACGGCGTTCATTTAGGGCATCAATCGCTTATTCAGAAATTGATCGCCCAGGCAAAGTCTGAGCAGGTAAAGTCGATGGCGGTCACGTTCTGGCCTCATCCCAGAGAGTTTTTTAGCAAAGAATTTGTTGGCTTTTATCTGAACAACAGCCAGGAAAAGAACTTTCTGCTGGAAAAGACAGGTTTGGATAGCATTCTAAGTTTGAATTTTGACAGTGAGCTGGCGAATCTGGATGCAGCGCAATTTCTCACGAAGCTGAGCAAAGTTGCTCCATTGCGCGGGCTGATGGTGGGGGAAAAATTTGCCATGGGGAAGGAAAGGCAGGGGACTGAAACGGTCATCAAAAGAGCCTGTGAATCGATGAGTATTCCCTGTGTTTATATCAAGCCTTTGGAGATCGATGGCAAGGTGGTCTCTTCTCAGCGGATTCGCAAAACGCTGATGCAAGGAGACATGGACCTGGTTTTCAAATTGCTTGGTCGAACCTACTCCCTATCGGGGCGTGTCGCGCATGGCAAGAAAACCGGCTCAAAATTGGGCTTCCCGACCGCCAATCTCTACTTTGACGAAAACCGACAGCTGCCTAAATTTGGAATTTATGCTTCCAAAGTGGTGGTGAACGGCAAGGTTTATCAAGGGGTGACCAATGTTGGCATCAGACCAAGCTTTGATGATGGAAATTCGCCCAGTGTTGAGACGCTTTTACTTGATTTTGATGATAATATTTATAACAAGCTGATCCACGTCAATTTCATTCATTTTCTGCGTGAAGAAAAGAAGTTTGACCGGATCTCAGACCTAATTGAACAAATCAAAAAAGATAAAAAGGAAGCCCGGAGGATCCTCACCCATGGAATTTAATCGCCGTATCTACCGACTTAGCCCTCGTAATTATAGTGCCGAGACGATTGCCGTCACCTTTGCCAAAACCTCCCGTTCACCGGAGCCATTTGACGAAATTGCTGCTGAATTGAATGAAGAAAAAAGCACCGAATTCAGCGAAAAGTGGATCGTTGGTTATGGTCATTCCAGTGTAGCGGAACATGCCGTTTTGCATCTTGCCCTCGAGAACGTTTCCCGCCTGGCGATCGAGACTATCGAAGGCAACCGCCTGGCATCCTATACTGAAAAATCGACCCGCTATCAACAGTGGGACAAGACTGCCTTTGTGATCCCACCTGAAATTCACCACAGCCCATTCGCGAAAAAATATCAGCAGGAGCTGACAAAGCTGTTTGAAAGTTACACGGAAATTCTGGAAGCCTTGTTGCCCTGGGGGCAGGCGCAGACCGAACGCAAAGCCAACGAATCAGAAAAGCTTTGGCTGAACCGCGCGCGCGTGAAAGCGGTTGACGTGGCGCGATTTGTCTTGCCGACGGCTTCGATGGCGAATGTTGGGCTAACGATCAATGCCCGTGCTTTGGAATACGCCATCCGCAAAATGCTATCCTCTGACCTGATGGAAGTGCGATTGATCGGTGAGGAAGTCAAACGGGCCGCTACTGAAGAGTTGCCAACGCTGGTCAAATACGCTGATCCGATCGCTTATCTGCCGGAATTGAGCCAGTTTAGCCGAGCTGAGGCGAAAAAGGTGGCTCCCAGAGAGGGAGAACCCTTCCAGTTGATCTCAATTGATAAGAACGGTGAGAACCAGATCCTGGCAGCTTTGCTGTATCGTTATGGCAACAGCGGTTACGCTGAAAACCTTGATTATATTGAGGGTCTCTCCGAAGCCGAACGCTCGAATTTGGTTGACAAACTCTTTGAGGATGTTGGGAAATTTGATATCCCCATGCGCGAACTGGAGTATGCCAATCTCAGCTTTGATCTGATCATGGATCAGGGCGCGTATTTCGAATTCAAGCGACACCGAATGATGACCCAAACTGTTCAGGAATTTGGCATCTCGCATGGCTATGCCATCCCGCTTGCAATAACGGAAGCCGGGATCGAAGACAAATACCGCCAAAGCATGGACGATATTGCCGGTTTGTATACTGAAATTGCTGAGTGGAACCCACAGGTGGCGGCTTATGTTCTGCCCAACGCCTTCAACCGCAGGGTTCTTTGCCAGAGCAATTTACGCTCCTTGTTCCATTTCATCAAGCTTCGCAGCGCTGGTAACGCTCACTTTTCAATTCGCCGGGTGGCTTATGGTATGCTCGAGTTGATCAGACCCCATTATCCGCTCTTCGCTGAAAAGATCCTGGTCAAAGACACGAATTCCAGCCAGCAGCTGGAAGAACAGTTCTTTACAGATATCGCCGCGATGCCAAAGTTTGAACAGTAATCTCGAACGTATCTAGGTATGAAATAAGAATAGCCAAAGTTAGCATAATTGGCATGTTGATAAAAAGGTATAATGATTAGTAGCCAGTTTCTGGCAGAAAGGAAACCATGAAAAAAAGATTAACTTTAATCATTGCATTGACACTAATTTTTGTCCTGGCACTTTCAGCTTGCGGAAGTAAGAAAGCTGAGGAAGAAACCAATATTGTGAATTTTCCGGTTATAGATGTTGGCGGGGAAGTCGAGGAGGAAGCTGTCGCTGAGACTGAATCTGAGACTCCGGTTGACCAAACCTATCCGATCGAACAAGTCCAGGAAGTTGCCGAAGTGATGTTGGCATATCCAATTGACCCCAACAGTGCCGATTATGACCAGCAAATGGAAGAATACCTAACTCAATTGTTTGGTGATAAGCACAAGCTGGAATCTCTGCTGGAAAAAGATTTTACCGCGGAAGAATTGTATGAAATTTTGACCAACGCGGACCATATGCATCTTAATTTAGGTCCGGAAGCAATTCAGGTGATCATCGACTGGTTTGTGTCCAGATAAAAACAAACCGACAAGGATTTAAGAATAAGACCTTCGGAAATAATTTTCCGGAGGTTTTTTATTATATTTGAATTATCCTGGACGTTACCCGAATTTCTCATATTTGTGCCCTCCTGACTTTCCTGTTTTGGTAAGCAGATTTTATATGTTTTTATCGATCGATTTTTTTGCAAACATGGGAAACTCAGGAAACATCAAGGGTAGGGATGGGGCTCGACCCCATCCGTGAGTAAGCCTATCAAAACCTTATAATGAAGTCAAAGGTTTTGATAGGCGTAGGCAACGGACGGGGATAAACCACCGTCCGTACAGTTTGCTTACCTATAAACGGCTTGGTCAAAGCAGGAACTTGATATTGCCAAGTGCCAGATGAATAAATCTATCAAGGAGCCAATCAGATTAAAACTTATCCAAAATATGATTTGAAAAGTTCGGGATACAGAAGCTCCGTTTAAAAAAGAATTGGAGCGCTTCGCAATGAAGCGCTCCAAAGTTTTGAACAATAATTTTAGTAGTTGGAAGCAACGACCAAACCGCACATCAAGGCATCGTAAACATTGCCATATTTGTTGGCGTCGCCGATGACATCAACGCGCTCGAAGGCTTCATCAAAGGGTTTGATCTCTTCGCACTTCGTCGCGACGCCCATCGCCAGGACGACGGTATCTGCGTCGAGGATGACCTTTTCACCAGTAGCCAGTTTTTCAACTTCCACCTTGCTGCCGTCAAAGCTGACAAATTTGTGTCCGGGGAAATACTGAACATTATTTGCGTTCAGGCGATTGGTGATATCCATGAGCATAACGGGATAAATGCCTGGTCCGATGCTGTCCATCATTTCCACGATGCTTGTCTCAAATCCATCATGGGATAACTTTTCCGAAACTTCCAGACCGGTCAGACCGCTGCCGATAACAACCGTCTTGCCCTGAGCCTGGGCTTTGCCGGTCAGGATGTCATTCGCCAGATAGACATTCTCACGATCGATGCCCGGAATGTTCGGGACGTAAGGCGTTCCACCGATCGCCAGGATCACGTTCTTGAATCCCTTTTCTTTGAGCAATTCAGGAGTGGCTTCGGTATTAAGTTTCACCTTCACACCGGCAAGCTCAACTTCGCGCTGCAGGGTCTTGCTCAGGTCGGTGATGAGGTATTTATACTCGTCCACCTTATCGGCAACATTCAATGTTCCGCCGAGAACGACATCTTTTTCAAAAAGGGTGACCTTGTAACCGCGCTTGCCCAAAACGCTGGCTGCCTGCATTCCGGCGGGACCACCGCCAACAACCGCGATCTTCTTCTCGTCTATAACCTTTTGGACTCGGTCGAAAGCTGCGTCAAGACCTAATTTGGAATTGACTGTGCAGCGTGCCGTTCCGTAGGTTAGCATGCTTTCAAAGCAGTAGAGACAGCCGATACATTTTCGGATCTCGTCATCTCTGCCTTCGTAGGCCTTTTTGACCCAATCCGGATCCACAAGATGACCACGACCAACGGCGACAAAATCGCTGACACCGTCAACGAGCAATTGATTCGCAAAGGCGGGGTCTTTGATCGTGTTCGTACCGATCACAGGGACACTGACGGCATCCTTGACCGCCTGGGTGACATTCTTTCTCCAGCCTGAAGGATAGGAGTAAGGTTCGATCGCTGTCTGGGTTGAATAGTAATTACAAACACTGACGTCAATGGCATGCGCGCCGGCTGCTTCCAGTGCCTGCGCCATCTTGACACCTTCTTCCAGGGCAATCGTGCCTTCCTGGAAATCGCTCAGATATTCTTCCGCGCTGATCCTGACAAGAACCGCAAATTGATCACCGCAGGTCTTGCGGATGCCTTCGACAATTTCGGTGGCAAAACGCATTCTGTTTTCGAAGCTGCCGCCGTATTTATCGGTGCGCTTGTTGTAATAAGCGCTCATGAACTGTCCGATCAAGTAGCCGTGAGCGCCGTGGACCTCAACGCCGTCGAAACCGGCATCCTGGCAGATCTTCGCGCCGCGAATGAATGCCTGGACAAGTTCTTCCACTTGTTCCGTTGTGAATGGGGTCGGGACGATCTGGGTGATGGTCGGGACGTCGCTGGCAGAGTAGATAACGCCGCCGTTGAGCTCGGGCATATTGGTGTTGCCGCCGTGGTGCAGCTGGGCGACGATCTTGGTGCCATATTGCTTGACCCTTGTCACCATTTCGCGTAATTTCATGTGCTGCAGGGGTGTCGCCACTGAGACCTGACGGGGGAAGGCGTTGCCGTGTTCTTCATTGACCTTGAAGATTTCGGTGACGATCAGACCGACGCCGCCTTTGGCTCTCTCTTCGTAGTGCCGGATCAGGGTCTCGGTCACCTCACCATTGAGCCCCGCAAATCCCATCGTCATCGCGGGCATTACGATACGGTTCTTCAATCGCATTGGTCCTATTTGGCCCTTTTGAAATAAGGCTTCATACTTCATACTTCACTCTCCTTTTTGATATTTAATTGTTGATAGGTCGTTAAAAACGTTGAAAAAATGATTT
>JBMNVH010000002.1:0-238084 GCA_050946715.1 Anaerolineaceae bacterium
CGGCCTACGGGTTGTCTGCACGAATCGTCCTATGGTATCTTCTGCCGGATCGAACTGCGCGATCCGGCCTACGGGTTGGTCTGCACGAATCGTCCTATGGTATCTTCTGCCGGATCGAACTGTGCGATCCGGCCTACGGGTTCCGAATTTTTCCTTCATTTAATAAGGAAGGTTCACAGTATAATAGAAGCAATGAGCAACAGGGAACAGTTTTCTGAATCTATTGAGATGTATCTGGAGACGATTCTTATCCTCTCGAAAGATGGTAAGGAAGTGCGTCAGGCGGATGTTGCCCGTGCTTTGAATTTTGCCAGACCGACGGTACACATTGCCATCAAAAAAATGGTTGCTGACGGTTTGATCAATATGGAAGACGGTCTGATCCTGCTCCAGCCCGAAGCCAGGAAGCTGGCGGAAAATATTTATGAACGCCACAAGACCTTCACCCGTTTTCTGATCCACCTGGGGGTTGATCCTGATGTTGCTGAAATGGATGCCTGCCGGATCGAGCATTACGTCAGCGAACAAACTTTCCAAAAGATCAAGGAATTTTGCGAATCGGGCAGGTGTGAAGGCTTATAGCCGGTTCTTTAAAAGCCCGGGTCTTGTTGTGGATATTTCTCAATCCCCAACCCTAACCATGAGACCTAGCACTAAGCGGGTTTCATATCACCCAGGGGTTGTTTTGGAGCAGTTGCTGTAATTCCTCTTCTTTGTGAGCAATTTCGGTCTGGATCGCTTGCTCCTTTTCCTGTAAATTACATACCAACTGTTCGACCGCCTCTTCATTCTCAAGCAGGTCGAATTTGTCGTATGGGAACTCCTTCATTATCTTGTCTAACTCATTATCCAGATCGTCATTCAGTTCGAGCAATTGATCGATCCGCTGCATCACTTGCTGAGGATCCCAAAGGTAGGGCAGGATATCCGGCGGCGGGTAATTGCTGAGGATCTGTTCGATCGTTTCCACATCGCCGTTCTCAAACGCGTTTTGGGCTTTATTAAAAGCCAGAAATTGTTCCGGCTCCTGGTCGGGGTTGAGATCGGGATGGAGTGAGCGGATCACGGCTGTGTAAGGTTCTATGATCTCGTCATAGATATTCCGTCCAACATTTCCCTCAAGCAGTTCTTCGTCCAGGCTTTTCGTTAATTCTTCTCGGCGCAGGAGAAAGCTGTGCTGGTCATTAAATTCCTGATCAAGCTGCTTCTCAAGCTGACTGAGAAAAACGGGTTCAGCAAGATCGATCTGCTGTCGCACCAGCTCCAGCCTCCTTTCCATTTTCTTGAGACGCAGCAGTGACTGTTGGTATTTGTTCTCGTATCGACCGACCTGATCGATGTAGTGCGCAGCCAAATTGTCACAGCAGTGGAAGAGGAGCGCGTCCCGCCAGGCGATCAATTTGGCACATTCCTCGGTGCCTTCCTGTGCCAGCGTGTTCATGAGGTCCCAAAGTTCGAGCGGTGTTGGTTCAGCGGACCTGTTGGAATGAACGATTGCGAATAGTGCAAAAAGAGCCTTGTCGTCAGCTGGCTTCTTATGTTTATCCATACTCCCTCCGGACAGATAATTTTACATGACCAGGCAGGGGCAAAGCTTAAAATACGTGAAGTTTTAAGGTGAGCAATCTTTTCCACATATATTAATAAGGAGAAGCGTGGGAAAAAGGGGAAGGCTATCCTGTGTCTTCATTCATATAGCGCTGTAGGCTGACTGAAATGGGTGCTCTGGGATAAAACAGGGAGGGCTGGATCAGGATGGACGATGATAACGAGGGAAAGATGAATTGCGGACCAGAATTCATCAAGGAGAAAACGAGTTTTAAAATTGGTCTGTTTTTGCCCTTGACTTCTTTTTGAAAATGCCTATAATAGTCCTTCGTGCCCATAAACAGGCACACACAGAACCTTCAAAAAGAAAGATACCCGGGATTGATCGGAAAATAAAAAAAGATCAATTTCAGCCTTGACTTAAAGTTTAGTTTCGTCTATACTAAGAAGTCCAAGGTGCTACATCAAATGATCGCGCCTGAGAGCGCGGTGATTGATAACAAAATAGCTTGGGTCGCAGAAACCAAGAAAAAGCCAGTTGCCGGCTGAGAGTGTGAGCCGGCGATTTTTATCGGAAAAACAGGCTTGACAAGAAAGAATGTCTCGGTTAGAATCTGCTCTCTTGAAGTCAGAACCTTAACAACTGAAAAGTGATAGGAAGAAATGCAAGACAAAAAATAAGGTAAGAAAATTAACAAGCCTCGTTAATGAATATTTCCGTAAAGATGAAAACATCGTAAGATGATAAATTTTAACGGAGAGTTTGATCCTGGCTCAGGATGAACGTTGGCGGTGTGCCTAATACATGCAAGTCGAACGGTGACGATTTTGTAGTAATACGAATGAAATCATAGTGGCGAACGGGTGAGTAACGCGTTGGTGATCTGCCTCGAAGTGTGGAATAACGCTCCGAAAGGAACGCTAATACCGCATGTGCTCTCATTGTTTAGAAATTTGAGAGGAAAGGATTTATTCGCTTCGAGAGGAGCCTGCGTCCCATCAGCTAGTTGGTAGGGTAACGGCCTACCAAGGCTATGACGGGTAGGGGACCTGAGAGGGTGGCCCCCCACAATGGAACTGAAACACGGTCCATGCACCTACGGGTGGCAGCAGTAGGGAATATTAGAAATGGACGAAAGTCTGATCTAGCGACACCGCGTGTGCGAAGAAGGCCTTCGGGTTGTAAAGCACTTTTTGGAAGGAATAGGAAGGAAGGTACTTCCAGAATAAGTCTCGGCTAACTACGTGCCAGCAGCCGCGGTAACACGTAGGAGGCGAACGTTATCCGGATTTACTGGGCGTAAAGCGCGTGTAGGTGGTTTTGTAAGTAGGGCGTGAAAGCTCCCGGCTCAACTGGGAGAGGCCGTTCTAAACTACAGAGCTAGAGGATGGTAGAGGGAGGTGGAATTCCAGGTGTAGCGGTGGAATGCGCAGATATCTGGAGGAACACCAGTGGCGAAGGCGGCCTCCTGGACCATTCCTGACACTCAGACGCGAAAGCTAGGGTAGCAAACGGGATTAGAGACCCCGGTAGTCCTAGCCCTAAACGATGTAGACTAGACGTCGGCGGTGTAATAACTGTCGGTGTCCAAGCTAACGCGATAAGTCTACCGCCTGGGGACTACGGCCGCAAGGTTAAAACTCAAAGGAATTGACGGGTCCCCGCACAAGCAGCGGAGCGTGTGGTTTAATTCGTTGCTACGCGAAAAACCTTACCTGGGTTTGACATAGCAGTGGTAGGGAAGAGAAATCGGACCGACCCTTCGGGGAGCTG
Organism: Anaerolineaceae bacterium; assembly: GCA_050946715.1. Classification (GTDB taxonomy): domain Bacteria; phylum Chloroflexota; class Anaerolineae; order Anaerolineales; family Anaerolineaceae; genus Mesolinea. Next base: position 3,323 of record JBMNVH010000002.1, read on the forward strand.
TTACAGGTGTTGCATGGCTGTCGTCAGCTCGTGTCGTGAGATGTTCGGTTAAGTCCGCTAACGAGCGCAACCCGCGTTGTGTGTTATACGTGTCACACAATACCGCCGGTATTAAGTCGGAGGAAGGTGCGGATGACGTCAAGTCAGCATGACCTTTATATCCAGGGCTACACACACGCTACAATGGCCAGCACAACAGGTTGCCAAGCCGCGAGGCGGAGCCAATCCTCCAAAGCTGGTCTCAGTTCAGATTGTAGGCTGCAACTCGCCTGCATGAAGTTGGAGTTGCTAGTAACCGCAGGTCAGAACTACTGCGGTGAATACGTTCCCGGGGATTGTACACACCGCCCGTCAAGTCATGGAAGCTGGCAACACCTGAAGCCGGTATCCTAACCCGCAAGGGAGGGAGCTGTCAAAGGTGGGGTCGGTGACTGGGACTAAGTCGTAACAAGGTAGGTGTACCGGAAGGTGCGCCTGGATCACCTCCTTTCTATGGAGATCTGAGTGAAAGCCTGAGGGCTGGAACTCTACTTCATGAATAAAAATATCCATATCCCGTAAGGGAGAATCGCTCAATAACGGTGAAACATGAGCGTCGTTAGTGAGATTGTACAATCCTGAAAGTTGATCTTCTGCCTTCCTGTCACTTTTGAGTTGCTAAGGCTGACTCAAGGGCCTTTAGCTCAGTTGGTTAGAGCGCGCCTCTGATAAGGGCGAGGTCTCAGGTCCGAGTCCTGAAAGGCCCACTCATTATTTTGAGAGACCTTGGGGATGTAGCTTAGTCGGGAGAGCGCCTCCTTTGCAAGGAGGAGGTCAGGGGTTCGAGTCCCCTCATCTCCACCAGCAGTTCTGCGGGGGAGGGTTGTCATAGGATGGAAGGATCCAAAGAGATTTAGGTCTTTCCATCATCTGACAACGGATGAGAATAGCACATTAATAACTGAATATCATTTGTAAGAGTATTTGCGCGTTCATTGCGATGTGAACGCGGCTAATACAAAATAGTAAATTTTTAATAGCGAATGCTTGAAAAAGCATCAATTTCTCCGCATCACGTGGAGAAGCTACTAAGAGCTTACGGTGAATGCCTTGGCGTCAAATGCCGATGAAGGACGTGGGACACTGCGATAAGCCTCGGGGAGCTGTGAACAAGCGATATATCCGGGGATGTCCGAATGGGGAAACCTGCTGGTGCGGACCACCAGCATCATGCGTTGAATATATAGGCGTATGAAGGGAACTGTGTGAACTGAAACATCTAAGTAACACGAGGAAAAGAGATTATTCTCCTAGTAGTGGCGAGCGAACGGGGAACAGCCTAAACCGACTCAGTTTACTGGGCCGGGGTTGTAGGGTCTGGCGACTAAGAGTGACAAAATGAGACGTTAGCAGAATTGGTACGGAATAGCCAACCATAGAAGGTGATAGTCCTGTACGCGAAAACGTCGAATCTCTCGCTGGATACCTGAGTACAGCCGGGCACGCTAATCCGGCTGGAATCTGGGGAGTCCACTCTCTAAGGCTAAATACATTTGATGACCGATAGTGAACAAGTACCGTGAGGGAAAGGTGAAAAGTACCCCTGTTAGGGGAGTGAAAAGAACCTGAAACCGTAAGCTTACAAACAGTCGAAGGGCTAATGGTGTGTTCGTGCTATGGCGAAAGCCTGTGCGCAGCACTATGCCTGACGGCGTGCCTTTTGGAGAATGAGTCTGCGAGTTAATCTTTGTGGCAAGGTTAAGGAAGTTACATCCGAAGCCGCAGCGAAAGCGAGTCTGAATAGGGCGTGCAGTCGCAAGGATTAGACACGAAACCAGGTGAGCTAACCATGGCCAGGTTGAAGCGAGTATAACAGCTCGTGGAGGACCGAACCTACTAATATTGCAAAATTAGGGGATGAGCTGTGGTTAGGGGTGATATGCCAAACGAACTTGGAGATAGCTTGTTCTCCCCGAAATAGCTTTAGGGCTAGCGTTAAGCGTTTAGTAACGGAGGTAGAGCACTGAATGGGCTAGGGGGCTTATAGCTTACCAAACCTAATCAAACTCCGAATGCCGTTACTCCAAGCTTAGCAGTCGGACTCCGGGAGATGAGTTTCGGGGTCGAGAGGGAAACAGCCCAGATCAACAGCTAAGGTCCCCAAATTTGTACTAAGTGGGAAACGATGTGAAGTTACTGAAACAACCAGGAGGTTTGCCTAGAAGCAGCCACCCTTTAAAAAGTGCGTAATAGCTTACTGGTCGAGTGATTTTGCGCGGAAAATTCAACGGGGCTAAGTACAATACCGAAGCTTTGAAATCTCGCAATGCGAGGTTGGTAGGGGAGCGTTCTGTTCGCATAGAAGGTCGATCGTGAGGACGGCTGGAGCGTGCAGAAGTGAGAATGCAGACATGAGTAGCGTAAAACACGTGAGAACCGTGTTCGCCGTATATCTAAGGTTTCCGACGCCAGGTCAATCCGCGTCGGGTTAGTCAGGGCCTTAGCCGAGGCCGAGAGGCGTAGGCGATGGATATCCGGTCAACATTCCGGAACCACTTAAGAGGAGTGATGGAGGGACGCAACGAGGTAGGCCAGCCCATGATTGGTTGTGTGGGTGTATTGTATGTCAGCCGTTGAGATCTATAGGAAAATCCGTAGATCGAGGTGAGATACCGTAACGAGCCTATAAGGCATAAGTGAGTTGAGCCTTGTTGCCGAGAAAAGCTTCTAAACGATGAATCTTAAGTGCCTGTACCGCAAACCGACACTGGTAGATGGGTAGAGTATACCAAGGCGAACGGGAGAACCCTTGTTAAGGAACTAGGCAATTTGGCCACGTAACTTCGGGATAAGTGGTGCCCTCTGGCGTGAATGAATAATGAGCGCCGGGGGGTCGCAGTGAATAGGTTCTAGGGACTGGTTACCAAAACCACAGGTCTCTGCAAAGTCGTAAGACGATGTATAGGGGCTGACACCTGCCCAGTGCCGGAAGGTTAAAGGGAGGGGTTAGGCGCAAGCCGAAGCTCTGAACTGAAGCCCCGGTGAACGGCGGCCGTAACTATAACGGTCCTAAGGTAGCGAAATTCCTTGTCGGGTAAGTTCCGACCCGCACGAAAGGTGTAACAACTAGAACAGTGTCTCAACAAGGGACCCGGCGAAATTGAAATGGCCGTGAAGATGCGGCCTACCCGCAGTAGGACAAAAAGACCCCGTGGAGCTTTACTGCAGCTTGGCATTGAGTTTGAACTTTATTTGTGTAGGATAGGTGGGAGGCTATGAAACTAGGGCGCCAGCCTTGGTGGAGCCGTTGTTGAAATACCACCCTGATAACGTTTAGACCCTAACTTCATTCCGTGATCCGGATGAAGGACCGTGCCAGGTGGGCAGTTTGACTGGGGCGGTCACCTCCTAAAGAGTAACGGAGGTGCCCAAAGGTTCCCTCAGGCTGAATGGAAACCAGCCTAAGAGTGTAAAGGCATAAGGGAGCTTGACTGCAAGGCCAACGCGCCGAGCAGATACGAAAGTAGGGCTTAGTGATCCCACGGTTCCGAGTGGAAGGGCCGTGGCTCATCGGATAAAAGCTACCCCGGGGATAACAGGCTAGTCAGGTCCAAGAGTTCACATCGACGACCTGGCTCGGCACCTCGATGTCGGCTCATCGCATCCTGGGGCTGGATAAGGTCCCAAGGGTCGGGCTGTTCGCCCGTTAAAGCGGTACGCGAGCTGGGTTCAGACCGTCGTGAGACAGGTCGGTCTCTATCCACTGTGGGCGTAAGTGATTTGAAAGGATCTGTTCCTAGTACGAGAGGACCGGAATGGACAGACCTCTGGTTTGCCAGCTGTCGTGCCAACGGCATAGCTGGGTAGCTACGTCTGGCAAAGATAACCGCTGAAAGCATCTAAGTGGGAAACTTGCCTTAAGATTAGATCACTCTTATCGTCAAGATAGTAAGATCGCAGGTAGACCACCTGCTTGATAGGCAGAATGTGTAAGTGCAGCAATGCATTGAGCTAAACTGTACTAATGATCGAGGGCTTCATGCGTGATGCGGAGAACTTGGTGCTTTTTTGACAAAGTGTTCGTCCTTACAAATGATATTCGGATCTATTACTAAATTAGAAATAGGTCTCTTGGTGATTTTCGCGATGAGGGTACACCCGGTAACATACCGAACCCGGAAGTTAAGCTCGTTAGCGCCGATGGTACTTGGGGGGCAGCCCCCTGGGAGAGTAGGTCATTGCCAAGGGACTTTTTCATTTTAATTTGGTTATTCACTACTAAAGTTAATTTTATCGTTAGCACCATGGTATCTTCGGCAAGCCTGCGAGGAGAGTAGGTCATTGCCAAGAGACTTTTTCGTTTTAAATTTACTTTTCTTACTTTTTCCGTTTTTGTATATTGTGATTTGATAGGCAGGCCAGCTCTATATCAGTGGTTAATATCCAAATCTGTTGAAAAAATCATATGTAGATTTTGGAAGTCGAAATAGAAACAACTCTGGGGTCGTGGCTTGCAATTATCACAATATTGTCCCTTTTTTTATCCGCAATTAATTTCAGAACAATGGAAACCATTTCTTGATCCAGATCATTTGTTGGCTCGTCAAAAACATAGATGAAAGCGTTTTTGTATAACGCTCGCGCAATCGCTATGCGCCTTTTTTCACCTCCAGAGATTTTCTCGCCACGATTACCGAAACAATCTTCTGAATTTAAAGATTCAAGTTTCAACATTTTTATGTAATGATCTATTTTTTCTTGGTCGAAATTTTCACTCAAAGAAATATTTTCAATTAAATTTCTATTCAATATTTGGTGATTTTGAAACTGAACAGAAAAATGATTTAACCAATTCTCAGATCGACTGAAAACATCCCCTATTTTAATAGAACCCGAAATCAAGGGCACAAAACCAAGAAGAACATTTATAAAAGTTGTTTTTCCAGAGCCGCTTTCACCTGAAATGAGATAGATCTGGTTGGGTTCGAGCTCCAGATCGTTAATTGAGTAAATCTTTTTTCCGTCATTAGAATACCTGACATCATGGAAACTTATTTTTTTCATAATCTTATTCAACCCCTGTGGGATCAAGTTCAAAGACACGAGAAAGCGAAACGGACGCGCTGGTTATCTCAGTTATATAACGGCTAATTAGAATGATCGGGTCATATATGTTTTTAACCAAAAGAAAAGCCGTCACGAGATTCCCTGGAGAAAATTTTCCAGAAATAATTCCTTGAATAACTAAAAATAGGACCATAAGTAATCCTGCTGTATTTAGTATATACACTAGTAGCCAGTAAACTGAATACCGATGAATTAATTTATTATCAATACGCTTTTGATTATCCAGATCAGGATCTATACGATCTGCTTCATGCTCTAATGATGAGAATATCGAGATTATTTTGGAGTTATATAGTAAATCTGTCAAAATATGCGTAAGCTTTGATTCTTGTTTTCTACTCTCCTGGGTGAGAACTTTGTTTTCACGGGAGATCCAAAGGCTCAAATAATAAAGGGGTGGAACAATGATCAAAGATAGAATCCCAATTTTGGCATCCCATTTCAATAAGATCCCAACCGACCAAAAGAATTTCAATATGGAGATCAAAAAACCGTTCATAGGACCAGTTAATATACGGGTCACAGATTTAACATCTGTAATAAACCTTGTAATGTATTCGCCTTCTTTATCTGAATTGTTGTTCTTAAGCGAATCTTGCAGTATCCAACCCAAGGCGTCATTTCGAATCTCATATATAATCGCATTTCCGAATTCACTCACGGATCTTCCAAAGTAATTTAGACCGACAGAATTGAGAAGTATAGTAAGACCTATAAGTAAGAAGCAGCTCCAAATGTCTAATTCGAATACTATACCAAGAAATGTAATATCAACAGCTTGATTTGTGCTCAAAAGATCAGTTAATTTTCCTAATAAAGGAATAGGAGCCAGACCTAATAACGAAAGAATGATGGCGCTAAAAATTAACAACATGAAATGAAATATGTGTTTCTTAATATAATGAAGAATGGTTCTGCGTTTTGGTCTCATCGTTATAGCTAGTCTCCAATTACCTCTTCCAGATTGTTCCATTAACCTACATATTTGTTGCTAATTTGAGCCATATACGAATTCTTTCAGTTTCATAAAACATCTTATCATCCAGCGGTAAATTCCCAGTAGGACAAAAAAGGTTTAAGGGAAACAATAAACGATCCAATCTATCTGCTATGCTAATTCTACTAAATTTGTTAGCATATAAAAAGACAATTTCGAAAAAAAGCTTTGTAGAAGGATTAAATGCCATGATCCCCATTCATGAAGGGTTATCTTCAAATAAAATGATAGCCAGAAGACATTACACCCATTCCACTCGACAAAATATTGAAGTAATTGAAATAGAGAATCCGATTGAACAGGGTGTAGAATTGCGGGTTTGGGATCCTCGGGCTACAATGTAATTAATAAGTTTGAAAAAAGTGTGCGTGGTGAGAAACATTTGAAAAGTACCATCCATGAACTTTGAGTTATAGAGATGCATACCATTTGGGCCTGTCTATGGCGATCGGATGGTCTTCTTTGAAATGCAATTCAGAAGCAAATTTGTTTTCCGGTGTGGCAACCCACCAACGGAGATCAAAAGGAGAATAATGAAGAAAACACTAAATAAGATAATACCTGCCCTTTGTGTTCTGTGCCTGCTATCCATTAATATGGCTGATCCTGGGAACGCAAGTGAAGGCATGCTCTGGGAACGGATCGATGAGGGGCTGGAAACGGGTTTTTATACCAAATTGCTTGTTAATCCAGATAACAATTCGATCCTCTACCTTGCCACCAAAGGCGGTGGGGTCTTTAAGAGTATTAATGCTGGGCAGGATTGGTTTCCGGTCAATAATGGTATCGAGGAACAATATATAGACTGGATAGTCATGGATCCGCAAAATTCCGAGGTTCTCTACGCAAATAGTGGAGGAGGAGTTTATAAAACCATTAATGGTGGTCTGTCCTGGGAAGGAGCTGGTGCCAAGGGATGGGATTACACCTATGATGGCACAGCATATATCGGGATCGACCCAAATAACCCCCAAATTCTTTATCAATATACCCATTTTTATGATTCGTTTTATCGCAGCCTTGATGGTGGCAGGAGCTGGCGTGACCTTGGCAATAATCTGCCTGGCGGAGAGAACAACAATTTTGCCATTGATCCAAATCAGAGCAATAATATTTACATGACGAAGAACATGACGCTTTTCCACAGCGCAGATCATGGGGACAGCTGGACCGCTATTTCAGGCAACAGTACGTGTACGTCTTGGGCTGTAGCGATTGATCCCCATAACTCTGATGTTTATATCGGTACACTTTCAGGAAAGATCTGCAGAAAAGCGGCTGGATCTGAGCAATGGGAAGAAATCATTGATCTACTTGGTTATGGAGGTGCTCGTCAGATAGCATTTGATCCCATTGATCCCGATATTATTTATGTGGCAACTAGAACAACAGTTTACAAAAGCACAGATAAGGGACTGAACTGGAACGAGAAGAGCCAAGGTTTGACCGGCTTTGGACCGTTCAGCTTTACGGTAGACCCTGTCAATCCTCAGACCCTCTATCTGGTCAATACCGGAAAGGTGCTGAAAAGTATTGACGGCGGCGATCACTGGAGCGTGATCAACACGAACCTGAAAGCAAGCTATATCAACACCATTGATGTTGATCCGCTGAATTCTTCAGTGATCTATGCGGGCACGGCAAGCAACGGCATTTACAAAAGTGTGGATGTCGGGCAAAGCTGGAGCCGCATGAGCAATGGGATGGCGAAGGATTGGGTTTCCGCTTTCGCGATCGTCCCGTCGGATACCAATGTCCTATACGCGGCAACTTATGTTCATCCTTATGGTTATCTTTATCGATCAAGCGATGGTGCGGAGACCTGGAACCAGATCTATGAGGGATACTGGTGGGAATTATCAGACTTGTTGGTCGATCCCGAAAACACTTCCATTCTTTATGCTTCAACATATCACAGCTTGTATAAAAGCATAGACGCGGGAAATAGCTGGACAGAGTTACCACTTGAGATGGAATCAGGAAATTATGCCAGAAAATTAATGTTTGCTTCCAATGATCCGAATGTTCTGTATGTTGCAGGAAGAAAGGTGTATCGATCAACTGATCGGGGCGAAAGCTGGACGGAACTGGGGCCGAATGGGGAAACTATAGTAGATCTTTTCATCGACCCTGTTGATACCGATCTGCTCTATGCCTTGAGTGAGAATAGGTTCTTCAGAAGCCAGGATGGCGGGACCACATGGCAACAGATGAGCGGATCTTATCAGTTTCGGCGTACGTATGACCTAACGGTTCTTCCTGGTGACCCGCATTGCTTTTTTGTGGCGTCAGATAAAGGGGTTTATATCAGCGAGGATGAAGGCGTCAGCTGGAGGCTTGAAAACGACCCTATCCCGATCGGATTTGCGCGTGTCTTAGGGGCGGATCCTGTCAGTGAGTTTGTGTACGCGGGCACGACGGGCAAAGGCATCTACCGATGGGGACTTAATGCCATCAAGGAGTTGTTTTTGCCTTTGATCTCTCGCCCGTAATTTTTTTGGGGGTTGATTTGTGTAGGTCGGGCACTTGGTCCCGACATTGACTTATGTTTGCAGACAACAAAACCCCCTCCCTCGAGGGGGTTAGCAAAGCTCGTCTGACCACCCAACCATATTGGTAATTAACCATATTCCGTTTTTATCATCTGAAAGAATATTCATCTGGTCAGTATCTTATGTCGGATTGAGAAGGAACGCGAGAAGCGTTCCTTCTCAATCACGACCTACCCAAAACTACCAGATTTGCGATTTTATATTGACATTCAAGACGGTATCAACCAACAATTTTTGGGTATTGATTTGCGTAGGTCGTGATTGAAATTGCCCCTAAGTTGGGCAATTTCAATCCGACATCCAGGCATTGAATAATCAAAGATTTATTATTTTTAATAACGGAAAAGATTGGTTGCGTCCTTGCTGTCATACTTAGGTGTCCTGCCAGGCATCTGCCAAGCATCTATTGTCGGATTGACAGTGGTGCGCATTCTGCGCACTACTGTCAATCTCGACCTTGTATATTGAGACTACAATGGTGGAAAGTAAAAAGCACCATTCAGGAGAGTGAGGGTGAATCCGTTCTCGCCCTTGGGAGAAAAGCCCGTAATGTAGATAGAGATCCCCTCACTTATCTTTTTCAAGCGCAGTTCGAACGGTATCTGGAGCATAGAAGCTCGTATTTGCAAGGCCGAACCAAGGCTTCCCTGAATGGCACTATCCATTAGTTTAGCACAGGAGGAGCGCCAAATGAAAACCCAAAAAGCAGTAGTAGGGATCGACATCTCAAAGGCAAATTTTGATGTTTGTATTCGTCGTAAAAAGCAAGAGAAACACGCGGTGTTTGAGAACCATAAACAAGGACATCAGGCCTTCATCAAATGGCTGAAAAAAGAGGGTATGAAACAGGGAGATATCTGCATGGAAGCCACAGGCTCCTTATGGCAGGATCTAGCAGAAAGATTGTATGAAGAAGGATATCAGGTGTTTGTGGTGAATCCATATCGGATCAAAAAGTTTCGGGAACATCACCTTCACAGGAACAAGACAGATATGGATGATGCGAGATTAATCGCCCAATTTTGTCAGAAGGAAGCCGAAGAAATGACGTTCTGGCGCCCAATGAGCGAGGAAAACAAGGAATTACGCGCAATGGTGAGGCGATTGGACGAGTTGAAGCAGATGAAGCAAAATGATGAACTGCGTCTCAAGGATGGGGTTAGGAATACGATCGTACTTCAGGATCTGATGGAGCATATAGCCTGGCTAAAACAGCGCATAAGGGATCTGGAAATGAGGATCGATGAGCACATAGCCAGGTGTCCAAAAATAAAGAGGAATATGCGACTATTGATAACGATTCCTGGGATTGGGAAGACAACCGCCATCATCATATTGGCTGAGGTAGAGTACATCGGAGAATTCTACAAGGCCTCCCATTTTGCTGCTTATTGTGGATTGAATCCGACCAGGAATACATCCGGCACTTCGATTTGGAAGCAAAGTAAAGTGAGCAAGCAAGGCAGGTCTGGCTTGAGAAAGTGTTTCTATATGCCAGCTTTGGTTGCCTTGAAACACAATCCGATGATTATGGAGTTGGACAAAAGGATGACAGCGTCAGGTCATGCAAGGATGGAGATTGTTGTAGCGGCAATGAAGAAATTGGCGCATCAGGTCTATGGGGTGTTGAAAAATCAAACCCCATTTGACCCTGATTATGCTGCTAAATTCGCAATTTCCTCTTGACATTCAAGACGGTATCTTGTACCAGGTTTTTGCCCTTGCCACAGAAAGCCCTACAGGTTTTATACTGAGAATTGCTGCAAGAGCAATGAACACAGTCTGGGAGCTCAGAGCTCAGGATTCCCTTCTTTTGATATATTTGTTAATATCCTTCCACCGCAAATGATAAAATAGGGTATGCTTAAGCACTTCATATTTACAAGGAGGACGCAATGATTGATGATTTATTGAGAGATTCCAAAGGACGTATGCAGACCACGCTGGATGTTCTGAGCGAAGACCTGCTCGGAATTCGCACCGGGCGCGCGTCACCAGCTTTGATCGAGAAACTGCAAGTGGAATATTACGGCTCCCCCTTGAGCCTGATCCAGATCGCGACCATCAGTGTCCCTGAAGCGCGCCAGTTGATGATCCGACCCTTTGACAATTCGTCGCTCAAAGCGATCGAACGGGCGATCCTGGCTTCTGACCTGGGGCTGACGCCCAACAACGACGGCAAGGTAATTCGCCTGAACCTGCCTCCGCTGACGGAAGAACGCCGCCGCGATCTGGTCAAAATGGTCAACAACCGCCTGGAAGACGCGCGTGTGGCAATCCGCAACATTCGCCGCGACACGATCAAAGATCTGCGCGATTTTGAGAAAGAAAAGATGATCTCTGAAGACGAGCTCAAACTGGGCGAAACGCAGCTGCAGGATCTGACCAACGAGATGATCGACCAGGTGGCTGTGATCGGCAAACGCAAAGAAGAAGAGATCATGGAGTTTTAGGTGGCTGACGAAAGCACATCAATGAAAGCACCCGCGCATGTTGCCATCATTATGGATGGCAACGGGCGTTGGGCAAAGGAGCGCGGTCTGCCCCGCATGGCTGGTCACCGCGCCGGAACGAAAAACCTGCGCCGCGTCATCAGAGCGGCAGCCAACGCCGGCATCAAAAATCTGACCTTTTACGCCTTCTCAACTGAAAACTGGAAGCGACCGGAAGAAGAAGTTAATGGCTTGATGGCTTTGCTGGCTGAGTTTATCGAAACTGAAATTCAGGAGCTGCACAAAGAGGGTGCGAGATTGCTGCACATCGGGCATCTCGATGGGCTTGGACCTGCCTTGAGAAAAAAGGTTGAAGACGCGATCGAGCTGACCAAAAACAATACCCGCATCAACATCATCCTGGCTTTCAATTACGGTGGGCGCGATGAGATCGTCTGCGCGATCAAAAAGCTGATCGAAGAAGGTGTCAGCGCCGATGAGATCGACATCGAGCGGGTCAGCGCGGCGATGTTCACCGCCGGAACACCCGACCCAGATCTCGTTATCCGAACTTCCGGCGAACAGCGCACGAGCAATTTCCTCGTCTGGCAGACGGTTTACAGCGAGTGGTTCTTCCCGAAGGTCTATTGGCCCGATTTCAGCGAAGAACACCTGCTTCAGATCCTGGAGGATTTTAGCAAACGTGACCGCCGCTTTGGCGGACTGAGCAAGAAATAATGTTAAAACAACGGGCACTCACGGCATTGGTCATTGTGCCCCTGGTCTTGATCATGGGCTATTTAGGGGGAGTGCCTTTTGATCTTTTCTGGTCGGCTGTGCTTGCCTTTGCCGGCTTCGAATTTGCGCGCATGGCAAGGGGAGCAGGATTTCAGCTTTCTTATTTTCTGACAATTGGCTTGATCCTTTTGGTCGCCCTGATTCGGACTTCGGGCATGGTTGCGGATATCCTAATCTTTCCGTTAATCCTCTTCGTCAGCCTTGCTTATGGGCTCTGGCAATTCGAAAATGGCGAGGAGAAAGCGCTTTGGAATGTTATTTTACATGTCCTGGCAGCGATCTATATCGGAGTGTTGGGGAGCTTCGCGCTTTCCATGAACGAAGGCTGGCTGAAAGGAAATTGGTATTTACTGTTGACGATCGCCTTGATCTGGCTGGTGGATGCCGGAGCCTATTTGATTGGCAGTCGTTTTGGGAAAAGAGTGCTCTTACCGCGTTTGAGCCCCAATAAAACTCTGGAAGGTTTCCTTGGTGGCACCATGGTTGGGATTTTAGGCGGGTTCTTATTAGGCTGGCTACTGAAGGAGCAACTGCCTTATCTTACTCCATGGAAGGGCGCCCTTTTGGGCGGCATCATGGGACCTGTTGCTTTTATTGGCGACGCCATGATGAGTCTGATCAAACGCACCCTAAAGGTCAAAGATACGGGCAAACTGCTTCCCGGCCACGGCGGGGTTCTCGACCGTCTGGACTCAATGCTTTGGGCATTCGTGGCAGCAAGTATTTTTCGTCTTTTTCTTTAAGAAACAGGAATTAAAAACCCTCTGTCGATTTGAAACAGAGGGTTTTGGTATTATTTCCAGAGGTCTGGTTTACTTCTCGTCTGACTTTTTCTCCTGCGGTTTGTCATCTGCTTCGCGCAAATGCGGGAAGAGGATCACTTCTCGCAAAGTGTGCTGCCCAGTCAGGAGCATCACCAGACGGTCGATGCCCAGTCCCAGCCCGCCGTTGGGCGGCATGCCGTAAGCCATCGCCTGCAGGTAATCTTCATCCATTGGGTTGCGTTCTTCCTCGTCCTCGGTGTAGGTATGCCCCATCTCCAGGAAGCGTTGCTCCTGATCAAGCGGATCATTCAGCTCAGTGAAGGCGTTGCAGATCTCCATGCCACCAACGTAGCCCTCAAAGCGCTCGACCGTGGTTGGATCGTCCAGTTTCGCCTTGGCCAGGGGAGAAATATCGCGCGGATAATCATACAGGAAGGTCGGCTGGATCATGATCGGTTCCAGATAGGTTTCCAGCAAGGTGTTGATCAACTTTCCTCTCGAAACGTCAGGCTTGAAAGCAATGCCCTTCTCCTGCATTACCGCTGCCAGACTCTCCGCGTCCGGATACTGGTTGATGTCGATGCCGGCCTGGTCGATCAAGCCCTGTCGAATCTGGATGCGGTTCCAGGGCGGTGTCAGGTCGATCTCCTGCCCGCCAAACTGAACCTTCATCGTTCCCAAAACCTTCTGGGCGGTTTCCGACACCAGCTGCTCGGTGATCTCCATGATCGAATTGTAGTCAGCATAAGCCATATAGAACTCAAGCTGGGTAAACTCCGGATTGTGCTTAAAGGAAACGCCTTCGTTGCGGAAATCGCGTCCGATCTCGTAAACGCGGTCCAGCCCACCCACCAGCAGTCGCTTCAGATAGAGCTCAAAGCTGATACGCAAAAACAATTCCTGATGCAGTTGATTATGGTAGGTCGTGAAAGGTCGCGCCGCCGCGCCGCCGTAGATTGGCTGCAGAATTGGCGTTTCAACTTCGATAAAGTCACGTTCGTCCAAAAAAGCACGGATCGCCTTGACCGTCTCAGCCCTGACCCGGAAGATCTCACGCACTTCGGGATTGACTGCCAGGTCAACGTAACGCTTTCGGTAGCGGGTCTCGGGGTCAGTCAATTGGGCGTGCCGCACCACTTCACCATCCACCGTTTCGTCCTTGTCCGCCGGCAGTGGCAAAAGCGCCTTTGAAAGCATCCTGAAATCCTGAACCTGCAGCGTCACTTCTCCGCGTCGCGTGCGCATCATCTGCCCACTGGCTTCGATAAAGTCACCCAGATCATAAAAGCGCACAAATTCGTCCAGCTTCTCCGCACCGATCTCGTTCACGCGCATCATCAATTGGATCTTCCCTGTGCGGTCTTCGATATGCGCAAAACTGAGCTTGCCCATATTGCGGATCGCGCGCAGTCTGCCAGCCAGAACCACCTCAATCGGCTCTTCGCTGCCATCCGCTTCGGCTTTTTCAAAAAGGGCGACCGCTCCAGCGTTTGTATGGCTCTTATAGGAGCGCAAGGGATAGGGCTCCTGCCCCATCGCGCGTAATTGTTCCAGCTTATTTAGTCGCTGCATTTCCAGGTCAGAAAAATCATCTCTTAGCATTGCTTCATCCTCTCATAAAAATGCCCCACCGCTATTGGGTGGGGCATTTTGGTTTTATCAAATTACTCTATCGCAAGAATTTCGACACCAAAGGCTCCACCCGGCGTCTCCACCTTGACCGTATCACCGATTTTATGATTGATCAAAGCGCGACCCATGGGCGATTCGTTCGAAATGCGTTTATCCAATGGGTCCGCTTCGGCTGGACCCACGATCATATAGGTTTCCGGCTCATTGCCTTCTTCCTGAATGGTCACTTTCGAACCAATCTTGACAATCCCTGATGAATTTGCTTCTTCATCGATAATATGGGCGTTGGCGAGCAAGATTTCGAGCTCTTTGATGCGCCCTTCGGTAAAGGATTGTTCGTTCTTGGCAGCTTCGTATTCAGCATTTTCGATCAATTCGCCATCTTCCATGGCGTCTTGCAAACGCTGGGCAACCTCTTTGCGTTTAACCGTGCGCAAATAAATCAATTCTTGTTCGGATTTTTCGTAACCCTCGCGTGTCAGATAAGAACGTGACATAGCTAATTCCTATTCTTTAACTTTCTTCCCCATAGGGGTAAATACAAAATGCGCTTGAGGGTAAACACCCTCCAAACGCTGGATGCATATTATACTATGAAATTGAAAGGGTAAAAACTGTTATTCATTCATCCAGGGCAAACGCATCTAAATACAGATGATTTTTATTCGAAACAAATGTAAATACGAACATTAATCAATCTTATTAGCCCAGCTAAGAAAAAATAGCTCTAAAATCAAAACTGCACTTAGCAAACGGTCACATCGTGCCCTTTGGGTATTGCGAGCCCCGCAAGGGGCGTGGCAATCTGCAGTTAATCAGTTTTCCATTCCTTTTTTGTGAATCAAAAGTTTTAAGGCAGATCGCCACGTCGCCCTAAAGGGCTCCTCGCGATGACAACCAGGCGACAGAACCATCACACACCCCTTCCAGCGCAGCGCAGGGACTGCTTGCGTGCCGTGGCAGGGATATTAATGGGGCTGTTTACGTCCTGAGCGAAACGCCCAGGAGTGGGTCTTTTCAATTCAGTTCAGCATTTTGTCATATTGTGTATTGTTGTCATTACTGAATTGGATGACTTTCAGCTTCCAAAAATGAGCAGGCAGAGTAACGATTCTTAACGCTAAAAGCCCCAGGAAGGTCTGTTTATTAACCTTTACTTGATCTTAAATCCCTCATGAACCTCCATTAACAAAGTTTTGCTAAATTTATTATGTTACGTTTTGTAACAATTATCTTGTTTAAACTTGTTGAGGTTACAGAGATCAAATCATGAGAAGCATACAAAAAGTTTTATTTGGTATCGCGCTGGTAATTGTTGGCGTTATTTTCGCTTTGAATGTGCTGGGCATATTCGAAATTAACATCTTCTTCCCCGGCTGGTGGACTTTGTTTATCATCATCCCCTCTTTTATCGGGTTGTTTGGGAAACAGGATCGGTTCGGAAGCCTGATCGGGCTCGCGATCGGGGTGGCACTTCTCCTTTCCGCCCAAAACATCATTGACTTTTCCCTTGTCTGGAAACTAATGGTGCCGATTGTCCTTGTCGTGGTCGGTTTAAAGTTGATCTTTAACACTTCCCGCAATCGCGAGACACGTGAAATTATCAATAACTTAAAAAACGATGCTTATGCTCACGGGAAAGAGACCGTCGCATTCTCAGCGCAAAGCATCAACTATGATGGGCAGGTCTTTGAAGGCACAGACCTGGATGCTGTTTTCGGAAGCATTAATCTCGACCTCAGAAACGCTATTTTTGAGAAAGATAGTGTCATCACCGCTTCTGCTATTTTCGCTGGAATTGAAATAAGTGTTCCGGCTCATATTCAGGTCAAGATTGAATCCAATTCAATTTTTGGTGCCGCCAACGATAAGAGAACTTATACAAATTATCAGAATTCTCAGTCTGACAATCCGATCACTTTGTATCTTGAGGCAACTTGCTTGTTTGGAGGCGTTGACATTAAATGAAATCCTGGCACAACACAATAAAATACCTGGCAATTGCTTTTGCCGTGCTCATCATTGTTGGTATGATCAGTGGGTTAATGGGCTTTTTCTCTCTCTTTACACCTTTTCTATCGACCAATGCCACAGGTGAATTTGTGACATATG
This sequence comes from Anaerolineaceae bacterium, assembly GCA_050946715.1. Lineage (GTDB taxonomy): Bacteria > Chloroflexota > Anaerolineae > Anaerolineales > Anaerolineaceae > Mesolinea. Next base: position 19,716 of record JBMNVH010000002.1, read on the forward strand.
AGATCAAGAATGAGATCAGTGTTTTGGATATTGATATTCACAGCATTGAACTTGAGCTCCTTACAAGCACTGACCCCAACCTCAGGGTGGAAAGCAATTACAAACATTTATCCGTGGTCGAGGATAACAACACCCTGCTGATCAAAGATAAAAGCAAAACCTTCTTAAATGCTTATGGTCTGGCTGTCCTGAAGATCTATATTCCAGAAAACAAGACTTTTGACAAAGTGAAGATCAATTTTGGCAGCAGCAGCTCAAATTTAAGCGATCTGCGGGCAAGATCCATTGATTTGCGATTTGGTACAGGCAAAGCCATTCTGAAAAAGATCACCGCAAGTGACGACGCTTATATAGATACTGGCGCGGGGCAACTTGTGATCAGGGATAGTGAATTCAACAATTTACATCTGGAAATGGGCGTGGGCAGCTTTGAGTTTTCTGGCACCCTGCTTGGCAGAAACACATTAAATATGGGCATTGGTACCAGTCAGATCTATTTATATGGTTCTTTGGACGATTATAAATTGAATGTTGTCAAGGGGATTGGCGAGATCTTGCTTGACAAAGAGTCCATACAAAACGACACACAACTTGGTCAGGGAGACAGGCAGCTCTTTGTTGAGGGCGGTATCGGTTCTATCAGGATCAGCTTTGCAAAGCAATAATCCATAAAAATGATTCCAGCTCTCTGGGATCTAGGTTGTAACGCCAAAGCAAAAAAAGCTGATAGGAACTGGTAATGATCCAGATGTAAAACCACCGCTGTAAAGGAAAATGCGATGAACGATGAAGTCGATTTTAGAAGAGAAAGTCTGAACAAAGTAGCGTTTGGCATTGCTGCGATGTTTGGAATCTATTGGATATATTCAATTTTCATCGCAGATAAACTATCCATCAGCAGTAGTTTCAAGCCGATAACAGGACATGTTCTCTTATACGCAATTGGGCTGGAGACCTTTCTTTTTATTACAAGGAAAACAGACGAGCAAGCATATGCGAAAAACAACGTTTCCTCCAAAACGCTTTTGATCTGTTTTTTGCTGCAATTCACCGCCTTGATGATCAGAGCGATCATAGGTTTCTTTGAAAAGGATGCCTCAACTGACGATCTGATTACCCTCTCACCATACATGCTTTTCATGTTATTGATCTTTGCTCCTGTCGTTGAGGAACTTGTTTTCAGGCATTTGCTCGCGACCAGGCTGCTAAAGTATGGGGAAAGGTTTTACATTCTGGTATCCGCCCTTTGTTTTGCGCTCGTGCATGGATTTTCACTGGGTTTTCAAGGCATGATCTATCCATTCTTCCTGGGTTTGATCTACGCTTATCTGATGGTCAAAACTGGCAATATCATCCTGGTAATGATCATGCATGCCTTATCTAATTTATTTGGAAGCATCCTGATCCAATTCTTTATCGGGGTTTCCAAAGAAGCGACCATTATTTATATGATCCTCCTGACGGTTCTGGGTGTAACTGGGTCAGTCTTATTCCTTAGGAATAGAAAAAATATCGTGCTTGATGGCACCCCTGGGCTTGTTGACAAAGCGGTACTGAAAGACGTGATTACGAATAAAGGTATTCTTTTCTTTATTGCCTTTACTGTGATCATTGTCTTGTTGAAGAGATCCATCTAGAAGAATAAATGTAACGATCTAATGACTGAAAAAATATGCCTGTATCGTGAGACGATGGGAAACCAGTTTGGATAGGAGAATTGAAATGAAATGTGTAGTAATAAACGGTACAGAGCAAAGAGGATGTACCTATCACCTGAAAGAGTTTTTTCTGGATGAGTTAATGCCCGACCAACTTGTCGAATTCTACTTTCCAAAAGACGCGCCCGACTATTGTCGGGGCTGTAAGCTTTGTTTCATGAAAAGCGAAACGCTTTGTCCACACCGTGAGAAAGTCGAGCCGATCTGGCAGGCGATGTTGGATTCCGACTTGATCGTTTTCGCCTACCCTGTTTACGTTCTGCGAGCGCCTGGTCACGTCAAAAGCTTTTTGGATCATCTTGGCGTTCACTGGTGCGTGCATCGCCCTGACGCGAGAATGTTCCATAAAACAGCCGCCATCATCACACAGAGCATCGGCGCGCCCAATAAATCCGCCCAAAATGATGTAAAAACAAGTCTGGAATGGCTGGGCGTGCCAAGGGTTGAGCGCATTGGCATGGGGATGATGGAAGGGGTTGTCTGGAATGAGATCTCGGAAGCAAGACGGGCTGGTTTTGAAGAGAAGATACGTAAATTTGCCAGACGATTCCACAATTTGCAGCCAGCCAACAGAAGCCTTAAGACCAAATTCTATTTTCAGCTTGGCAGGATGCTTCAGGATGCGCTTTTAAAGAAAACCTCTGAAGATCAGAAACCAAGCGCTGATCTGCAACATTGGCTCGATCAAAATTGGGTAAGTAGAAAATAAACTTTAGAAACCGAGAGGAAAGTTAGCAAATGCAAAATTTTGGGATGTCAATGTTGTGGTTTTGGCTCTGTTATTTTGTTGTAACCTGTGTAGGAATTGTTCATACAATTCTACCTCGCCATCTTCGCCGGCCCGCTTGTAGGATATCTGATTCTGACTATCTAACCATGAAATAAAAGTGATTTGACCATTACGGTTTTGGGGTAGGTCGTGATTGAAGATACCCACGCTTACGTGGGTATCTTCAATCCGACATTTCAACTTGGTTTGCAATTGAACGTTTTGAAAATTAATTATTGATTTTGAAAATCCTGCGATCAGCCTTGTTTCATTCTCATCCTTAAAAGTTGACTGCACAGAGAGCTGTTAAGCCTTCATCTTGATCTGCACCAGACTGCCGTCATGGGCGTCAATTTTGACCTTGTACTTATTAGCCCCAAGCTCATCAGTGATCTTCACTTCCCACAAAGTGCGCTCTCTTTTTCTTTCCAACTTCCACTGAAGAGGAATCGACACAGGCACTGCTTTTAGAGCAATTTCGTTGATCTCGCTGAAAGGCAGCAGGTTTTCCGGATTTATTCTTTTTGCTTCCCGCATGATCGGATCCCTGCGCTTTGGCTTCAGCTTTTTGACGGTGTTTTTCATAATGTCGCCCGTCTTCGCGTTGAGTTTAAGTGAATGACGATTTAAGCCGTCATTTCCAATGAAGGAATACTTATAAAACGGTCCCTTGTGAGCTAATTTGAATTTGGTCAGCGCGTCATTCGGATAATGCTCAAAATATGTTTTGATGGCGTCGTTGATGGGAATAATGCCCATGTTCATCTCTAAAATATTTGTCATTTCACTCTCCCTTTCTTTTTTAATGTAATATGTTTAGTGTTATTATCATACACTATATTTGTTAACACTTCATAGGCTCGATAAAAAAGCGTTCCAACGCTCACTTCTCATCGCTATGATAGCGCACTCCATTTTGATAGGACAAAACACTAACCCCTTTTATTTAACTGCCACAGCCCTATCTACACCGCACAATTCAAACAAAAAGTTGTAGGCCGGATTTTGTAGTTGAAATTCGGCACATTTGGGCAATGAGGGCAAAAGGTGTAACCGCATCTCGTTTTATTAGCTCAAGGTCAGATACGCGCCTGTCATGATGATGATATCCTGAACGAAATGGATCATCCATGCCCAAAAGAAGCCCTTGGTCTCGTGAATACTTTTCGACGCGAACCATCCCAGATAGCCCGCCATCAATACGCCGGGTATCCCGCCAGGAGAGCCGAAATAGTGACCAATACCAAAGATAAGCGCCGACAGACCCTGGGAAACATACGGACTCATTTCATGGTATTCAACAATGCTCGCGAAGGTATGGCGAAAGACTACCTCCTCAACAAAGCTGTTGATCAGCGCAAGTAATACGACCAATAAAAAGTTGCCAACCGTGAAGGGTTGGATCAACCCCTTGCTGTAAACCTGAAAATACAAGACAACTCCTGTCACGATTGAGACGATGATGGTCATCGATAGACCCAATTTTTTCCAGCTGTCTTTGTTCTTTTCTGTGATCCCGATCCATGGTTCAGGGCGGACTTCACCATCAATTTTGCTAATTGATAAGAGCTTGAGGGACTGGAACCTGGTTTGTAAACCAGTGATCAATATGACCGCAAAACTTAGCAGCAGCATGGTAAGTTCGTAACCCGCGGTCAAATTGAGGTAGTTTGTATCAAAAAAATCAATTTTGATCGGCGGGTTTCCACGAAATATAAAGAAAGCCGGGATCAATAATCCTACGACGATAAGGGTAATAACTAAATTCTTTTTCATAAGGTTTCTTTGTTCCTTTCAATTTTTTTGTCCACGCTAATGTGGTGTCATTCTTAAAATTTCCTTAGTGCGGCGCTCGTATTAGAGCTTTTGTCCATCATTGATGATCTCAATTTTTTTCTTACTTCCACTTCCTCTTTCTGCCATCTTTCGAACAAATCCCTCAAGTTCGTATGACAAAATTTCTTTACTCTTGAGCAATCCTAAAAAAGCATTCATTGTAGACATAGTATCCTTTGTTGAATGGCATTATACATATCTATTAGATATATCTGCAAGGAAGTGTATAAGGCTTTCCTGTGTATTCTTTTGTTCATTTCTGGGAAGAAAGCAACCTGTTGTGGTATCGATCAGATACAAGGTGCAATATTAGACTTGACAGGGCAACGACAAGCCTACATCGATTTGTCTGGGGATGATAAAATTGACGCAAGGTTTCAAGAGTTAATAATAAAAGTCCTCAAATCAATAACAAAGGATGAGAAAATGGCCGAATCTCAAACTACTGAATGGAAAGCATTTTGGAAAGATGAATATCTTGCCTGGTTATGTGGTTTTGCCAACAGCAATGGTGGAATTTTGATTCTCGGTAAAAATGATGCCAGAGAAGCAGTAGGTCTGGATAACGCTCAAAAATTAATGACCGATCTACCAAACAAAATCCGTGACGGTCTGGGTATTATTGTCGAGATCAACCTCTTCCATGAGAACAACAAAGAGTTGATTGAGATAAAAGTACCGCCCTATTCTATACCAATTTCCTACAAGGGAACTTACTATATGCGCAGTGGCTCTACCAACCAGCGACTAACCGGTCATGCGCTGGAGAATTTCATTTTGAATAGGCGTGGTGTGACTTGGGACAGCCTGCCACTGCCCGGTTTTAGATTAGAAGATATTAGCGATCAGGCAATCGATCATTTTAAGAAGTTGGCTGCAAAGAAAGGGCGCATACCAACAGACTATTTGGATGAACCAAAAGAAATCTTGATAGAGCGACTTGGACTGATCAAAAGTGGATACCTGACGAATGCGGCTATGCTTTTGTTTGCTAAAGACCCGCAGATCTGGCAACAGGGAGCTTTTGTTAAGTTGGGTTTCTTTCGCAATCATACTGATCTGGAGTATCAGGATGAAATTAGGGGCCCATTAATTGATCAGATCGATCGCATTATGGAAGTACTTCACCTAAAATACATGAAGGCGCGTATTTCCTACGAAGGTATCCAGAGGATAGAGCGTTATTTCGTTCCTGATGAAGCTTTACGGGAGGCGCTCCTTAATGCAATTTGTCACAAAGACTATAGCCGAAGCATTCCCATCCAAATAAGTGTCTATGCAGACCAACTTTATATTGGGAATGTCGGTAGTTTGCCAGAAAATTGGACACTCGAAGATCTTTTAGGAAAACATACATCCATTCCATATAATCCGCTTATCGCAAATGTCTTTTATCTCGCTGGTCACATTGAAAGCTGGGGACGTGGCATCGAGAAATTATTTAGCACCTGTAAAATGGAAAATGTTCCAGAACCTCAGTTTAAGGTACATCCGGGTGATATCATGATCCATTTCACCGCCCCTGAGGGTTTTGCTGATTTAGGTACGAAGGATACTGATCAAGACACCATACAAGACACCATACAAGATACCATACAAGATGCCATACAAGATAAAATGCTAAGCTTATTAGAGTTCTGTATGGTACCACGGGCTCGGAATGAAATTCAAACATTTACAGGTTTAAAAAATCGGTCACATTTTGTGAGAGAATATTTAACGCCATTATTGGATGAGAGCTTGCTTGAAATGACTCTACCAAATAAACCGACTAGCAAAAATCAACGTTACGTGACAACTCAAAAAGGTCGGGATTTATTAGGTAAATAACCTTGTTTTGACTACTCAGATCTAAATCAGCGGAGAGAGTGGGATTCGAACCCACGATAGGTACAAGACCTATAACGGTTTTCGAGACCGCCCCGTTCAACCACTCCGGCATCTCTCCAAACAGAAAAGTTATTATACCCGCTTAAGCTCAAAATTGCTTTTCCACTAGCTTGTTAGTTTTTCCCCAGCAATTCCCAGTTTACCCATGAACATGGTCAGAGGACCACGTCGGGAAAAGAGCCGGACAAACAAGCAGCGTCTGAACATGAAACAATGAAGAAAAATAGGTTTGCTCGTGGTCAGGAGAATGCGAGCAAATTTCTCCCTATATAGAGAATTGCTGCCCTTTTTCGGCATAGATCGGAACGGGCAGTTCTGGGTGTTCAGCCAGCCTCCTCATCAAAGCAGTGGCGGCGTCCTCTTCGCCATGGATGAGGATGATCTTTTCCAGGCTGTCCTTGCTCGCCAGGGCATAATCGACCAGAATATCCTGCCCGGCATGCGCGCTCAGACCGCCGATCGTGACCACCTCAGCCTTGCGGTAATACTCCTCGCCAAAGATGCGCACCTTGCGCTCCTGGTCCGCCAGGCGCCGACCCAGTGTGTCGGGTGCCTGCCAGGAAACGATCAGGATGGTATTGCGCCCATCCTCGATATTGTTCTTGAGGTGGTGCAAAATGCGGCCGCTTTCCGCCATGCCCGAGGCAGAAATGATGATCATCGGGTCGTTCCAGTCGTTCAGCGCCATCGACTCATCCACACTACGCGTGAAGATCACATTGTGATAATCGAGCCCCTTCATACGGTGTTGGGCAATGAACTGCCAGGTATCGTCATCGAAACACTCGGTATGCTTGCGATAGAGATCAGAGGCATTGACCGCCAGAGGGCTGTCAACAACCACCGGAATATCGGGAATATCGCCATTCTCGATCGCGTCGCTCAAGAAGTAAGTCAGGTTCTGCGTGCGCCCAACCGCGAAAGCCGGCACGATCACCTTGCCGCCGCGCTTAACCGTCCGCCGGATCACATCGACAAACTCGTCATAGGCATCGCCCATGTTCTCGTGAGCTTTATCGCCATAGGTACATTCCATCACCAGCGTTTGGGCCTCGCTGGGGAAGACCGGATCGCGCAGGATCGGCACATCAAACCTGCCGATATCACCGGAGTACCACAAACGGCGCGGATTGCCTTGCTCGTCCTGATAGTCCAGCACGATCGCGCCCGAGCCCAGGATATGCCCCGCGTCAACAATGTGAGCGACCACGCCCGGGATCACTTCTATCTTTTGCTGATACCAAAGCGAGCGGAAAAATGGCATCGCCTCGATCGCATCTTTTTGGGTATAGATCGGCTCCAGAGCCCGTTTGCCCTTCTTTCGGCGCTTCTTGTTCAAATAAGTAATGTCGTTTTCCTGGATGTGTCCGGAATCGCGCAGCATGATATCAGCCAGATCGATGGTAGCGTTGGTCGCATAGATCGGACCCCGAAAACCTTGCTTCACCAGATTGGGAATGTTTCCGGAATGGTCGATGTGCGCATGAGAAAGCATCATGGCATCAATTGAAGCTGGATCGAAGGGAAAATTGAGATTCACATGGTAGGATTCCTCTCGTTTCCCTTGATAGGTGCCACATTCCAGCAAAAGTTTGTGTCCATTGTGTTCGATCAGGTGCATTGAGCCAGTTACTGTGCGGGCAGCGCCAAAGGTGGTCAGTTTCATTTCTCTTTCCTCTTTATCAAATTAAAGATGCGGGTTCCGTATTTCTGGAATCGGTGCGGATAATCCTCCATCACCTCTTCCAGCGCTTCCATCGAGGTCGGGTCGTAATGCGCGATTCGCTCCAGCAGATCACGCGGGAAAACGGCGTTGGAAGGAATGCCCTCTTTTTCGCCAACTGCTTTGCGCCAGTTGGTAAGCTTGTCGCGCAGCTTCAGCTCCCGGTCGCTCAGACGAGTGATCTTTCGCGGCTTGACCGGCACGGGGTTCCTGCGCCATTTTTCAACCGTTTGCATGATCTGGCTGCCGTAGCGCCGCATCATCGCGGGGGAGAATGACGGCAGTAGAGCCAGCTCTTCCAGATAATGCGGTTGCGTTTGCGCGACCTCGATCATCAGGCGGTCAGAAAAGACCTTGAAAGGAGGCACATTGCGGTTCATAGCGATCTGTTCGCGCAGATGATTTATCTCCCGCAAGAGGCTGAGCGCCTCCGGCTTCAGGTCCTGCACCCCGCGCACGCGCCAGAGGTCTTCCTCATGGTCTTTCATCGGCAGGGTGACCTTAGCCAGAGCGGCGCTGTCTTCCAAAACGGCTTCCAGCCGACCGACTTCTTCCAGTTGTTTTGCGAGGATATCGCGAAGCTCCAACAAATAGTGCGAGTCGTTTTGAGCGTACGCCAACATTTCAGGGTCGAGCGGGCGCTTACCCCAATTGGCACGCTGATACTTCTTTTCGAGTTTGAGGTCAAAATACTTTTCAAGCAAAGCCGCCAGTCCGATGGCGGGTTCCGCCAGCGCTGTCGCCGCCAGCATCGTGTCAAAAACATTGCGGATCTCGAAACCAAAATCTCGTTTCAGCGTCGCGATGTCGTAATCACCGGCATGGAAGACTTTTTGGATCGCAGAATCAGCAAAGATTTCACCTAATTCATCAAGATCGGTCAAAGCGATCGTGTCGATCAGATAATCGGTCTTTATTGTTGAAATTTGGATCAGGCAAACCTGCTCCTGATAGGCATGCAAACTGTTCGATTCAGTATCAACCGCGATAAAGGGTTGTTTTTTCAGGTCTTCGACCATTTGGTGAAGTTTTTGTGGAGAGTTGATGATGCGTGCAAGGGGCAGCGCGGATAATTGCATGAGCTAATTATACACGTCATAAGTGATGTTTTGTGTTATTTGACAGCTTTGCCGGGCTAATCTGGTAAACTACTATTCAAATCACGAGGAGACAGATATGCGTTTAGTACTTATCAGACACGGCAAGCAAGACTATACCATTCCAGAAGGCAAAGGCTTTTTTGGCCCTGCCAGAGAATTTGCACCCCTATCCCAGCTAGGCATTCAGCAAGCCGAGGCTGTCGCCCTGGACCCGCGCCTCGAGGGAGCACAACTGATCGTCAGCTCGCCCTACACCCGTGCCTTACAAACCGGCGCGATCATCTCACGCGTGACTGGTCTCAAAATTGAGATCGCCTTTGATCTGCATGAATGGATCATTGACACGACTTACCAAAACAAAAACAAGCAGGACATCCTCGATGCGATTGAGGAAATCGATCAATTCAAAGGCGTTCGTCACCCAGATGCCAAGTTGCACTGGGAAGGTTATGACCAGCTCGCCCAGCGCGCCTATCAAGCCCTTTACCCTTATCTGCATTACGATAAAATCATCGTCACTGCCCATTCATATATGATGAAACAGTTCTATAATCCTGGTCACATCGATCATTGTGGAATTATCGAAGTGGATTTTGATCGCAATTTCAAATGGCCAGGTTATATTGAGCCTGAAATGAGAGGTAAGCAATGAGAGCATTGATCCAACGTGCCGGCTATGGCAAAGTTACCGTTGAAAATGAAGTCGTGGCTTCAATTGGAAAGGGATTGATGATCCTGCTCGGAGTTGGGCCAGAAGACAGCGCAGAAAAAGCCAAAGAGTTGGCAGAAAAATGCGCCCGTCTGCGCATTTTTGAGGACGATCAAGGAAAAATGAACCTGAGCCTGTTGGATGTAGGCGGCGAGGCGATCGTTGTTTCACAGTTCACCCTCTATGCCGACACCAGCCGGGGCAGACGACCTTCGTTCATCTATGCCGCCAAACCCGAAGTGGCTGAACCTTTGGTCGAAGTTTTCGCGGATCAATTGCGCCAACTGGGCGTCGCGACGCAACAAGGCGTTTTCGGCGCGCATATGCTGGTCGAGCTGTGCAACGACGGCCCTGTCACCATCATGCTGGAGCTCTAAGCTCTCACAGGTTTAGACCAGGGTTTGTAACAAAAAACCCGAGCCAAAGTAGCTCGGGTCTCCCAATTCAAAAAAACTAAACTACGAGATCGTTTCCAAAAACTTCGCTGTGATCGCAGTCATATCTTCATCGGTCGTGATGCCGCCCCAGGGATCGTCCGGTTTGACCACATTGACAACCACAATATTAGCACCATTGAAAACAGCGCTGCGCGATTCCTTCAGATCAACGCCACCAGCCGCCGAGATCAAAACGTCATACTTGCTACGAATGCGATTGATATGGCGATAGCGGATCATCGTCGCCTGGTTGCTCTCTTCGTCACGTCCGCGGTGGATCACAACAACATCCGGCTGGGTGTAGAGCGGTCGCAGCACCTTCAAGGGGTCTTCCACCCCAAGCATGTCGATCATCGAGATGATGCCGTACTGCTTGCAGCGTTCGATGAACAAACGCAAAGTCTCCACGGGCGCCAGTCCAAGCGCTGTGATAGCACGGGCGCCAGCCTGGGCGACCATGTCTACCTCACCGATCGCTCCATCTGAGACCTTGATATCAGCCACAACGATCCCGGGCCACATTCTCGCCAGCGCGTTCACCCCAGACATTCCTTCCCGCTTGATAAAAGGCGTACCCGCTTCGATCATGATCCGCGGATCTTTTACAACCCGGGGCAAGATCGATCGGGCTGTGCGCAGATCGTCATTGAAGGCGAGCTGCAAATAGCGGACGTTATTATCCAGCATAATCATTTCCGGACTGACTCATTTCTGTTACAGTTTTAGCAATTGTGCCCAGATCAGAAGGCAGGAAGAGCACGATCTTTTCCGACGGATCAGAGGCGATATCACGGATCGTCTGCAAGGTACGCAGGTGCAGCGCGCCGGGGGTTGCAGCCAGCTTTTCAGCGGCATCACGCAGGTTTTCAGCAGCGCTCAACTCACCCTGAGAGGCGATGATGGTAGCGCGGCGTTCACGTTCAGCCTCAGCCTGGCGAGCCATAGCGCGTTTCATTTCTGCCGGCAGCTCAATCTCCTGGATCTTGATGCTCTCAATATCGACACCCCAGCTATTGGTCTCGATATCCACGATCTCCTTGATCGATTCGGCAATTTTTTCGCGTTCCATCAAAACCGCGTCCATTTCATTGTTGCCAATCACATCGCGCAAAGCTGCCTGCGTGTATTGGCGGATAGCGAAGACGTAATCTTCGATCTTGATGATGGCGGCTTCGGGATTGACGACCTTGAAATAGACCACCGCGTTGACCAGCAGCGAAATATTATCGCGGGTCATAACTTCCTGTCGGGGCACCTCAGCGGTCATAATACGCATGTCAACAGTGCGCATGCGTTGGATACCAGGGATCAGAAGAGTAAGACCCGGATTGCGAATACCTGAGAATTTACCCAGGGTGAAAACAACGCCACGTTCAAACTCATTCAAAACACGGACGCTTCTCAGTAACATGACCAGGATCACAATTCCGATCGGCACCAAACAAATTAGAAAATACCAATTATCAGGCATAGTTCCTCCATAGTTCTTTTTCTAAATTTTAATCCAGGTTGAGTTATCTGACCTGATATAATATAAGGTTGAACAAAGTCTTAACAATTAGCTTGTTCTTGGAGGATTTTTTATGGAAATTACCTGGTACGGAAATTCTTGCTTTCGCATTACAGAACGGGGCTTTGCCACTGTGGTCACTGACCCATTCGACGCCGGCACGGCTGGCTACAATCCGCTAAAACTCAAAGCTGACATCGTCACCGTCAGCTCAAACGATCTCAGCCACAACAATGTCAGCGCTGTCAAGGGCGACCCCTTCATTATTGACGGACCCGGCGAATATGAACGCGGCAGCGTTTTTATCACCGGCATCCAAACCACCCCTCTGCAAACCGACACAAAAGACCTTCGCAACACGATCTACGTTTTGGATTACGGCAATATCACCGTTCTTCATTTAGGTCAGACAGACACGGTGCCCAATCAAACTATGGTTGAAGAGCTGGGCGATATCAACATTGCTCTGGTTCCCGTCGGTGCCTGTGGCGGACTGAACGCTTCAAAAGCGGCTGAAGTTATCAGTTTGCTTGAGCCAAACATCGTTATTCCGATGCACTACGAGACCCCCCATTCCAAACTCGCGCTAGACCCACTCAGCAAGTTCCTCAAGGAAATGGGTCTGACCGAGCTCAAGACAATGGAAAGCTACAAAATTGCTGCATCCGGTAACTTTGGCGAAGAAGGCACCCAGGTCATCGCCTTAGACCCGAAACTCATGCCGCTCTGATCATGCTGAAGGTCATTTTCACCTGGAATATCAAACCAGGACACGAACAAGACTACTTCGCTTACGTACTGCGCGAATATTTGCCCGGCATAAACAGACTGGGGATGGAGATAACCGACGCCTGGGCAACCGTTTTTGGCGATCAACCGCAGATTCAACTCGGCGCTGTTGTCCCCTCGAAAGAAGTTGCTCAAAAAATACTACGTTCAGAGAAATGGGATGAATTGACTGATGTCTTGCTCAATTACGTCGATGATTTTAAGGTCAAGTTCACACCCCATAAAGGCGGTTTTCAGTTTTAGTGGCATCGATCCAAACGCAGCTTTTGAATTGGTACGATAAAAACGCCAGGGAGCTCCCCTGGCGTTCTGATCCCAGCTCATATAAGGTTTGGATCTCAGAGATCATGCTCCAGCAAACGCGGGTCGAAAGCGTTTTGCCCTATTATGATCGTTTTCTGAAGCATTTCCCCGATCTTTCGAGCCTGGCATCCGCCGAGCTGGAAGAAGTCCTGCGCCTGTGGGAAGGGTTGGGCTACTATAGCCGCGCCCGCAACCTGCACAAGGCAGCTCAGGAGCTGGTGAAGCATCATGACGGAGTTTTGCCGGATAATGCCAGGGAGCTGCAAAAACTGCCCGGGATCGGCAAGTATACTGCCGCAGCAATTGCTTCGATCGCCTTTGGCGAACCTGTTGCCGCGGTGGATGGCAACATCAGGCGCATCTACGCCCGCCTGCTTGCTCTCGATGAACCTTTGGGCAGCTCCGCCTTTGACAAGACAATTAACTGCTATGCGCAGGAGCTCATTCCTCAGGACAGACCCGGCGACTACACCCAGGCATTGATGGACCTTGGCTCTGCAGTCTGTTTGCCTCAAAACCCAAACTGTCATGCTTGCCCGATCAGCGACCATTGCAAGGCTTTTGAACAGGGCAGGCAAAACCAGTTGCCATTGATCCCTGCCAAAACGCCGGTTCCCCACTATGAGGTTTGCGTTGCTGTCCTGCACTGGAATGGGAAAGTCCTGCTTAGCCAGCGAAAAGCACAGGGACTTTTGGCTGGTTTATGGGAATTCCCCGGCGGAAAACGGGAAATGACCGATCAATGCCTGGAAGATTGCCTTGTGCGCGAACTGAAGATCAAAACAGGCTGTGATCTCCCTACCGTTAACAAACAAGACAAAATAGGCGTCTTCCGCCACGCCTACACGCATTATAAGATCAGCGTTCATGCCTGGCGGATCGTTTTATCCGACGAACCTACACAAGACCTTCCCGCCAACCTGCGCTGGGTAGACCTCGCCAACCTGCCCAACTATCCAATGGGCAAAGTCGCCCGCCTGATCGCGAATAAGTTGTCGAATACCCACGCTACTCTTTCAACAAAGCTTTGAGAAATACTGTTACACCAAAAATCATTGCCATTATCCGAAAAAGTTTACGGTATAGCGTAATCTTTTCGCGATTTACTCAATAGTTTACGGTATAGCGTAAACTTTCGGTTTTTTAGTCTAGAGTTTACGGTATAGTTGTATAGTTTTGCGGTTGATTACAAAAATGAAAACTATCGGTTTCGTTAGGTCCCAAACTGCCTGTCTCCGGCGTCACCCAGACCAGGAACGATGTAGCCGTGCTCGTTCAAACACTCATCAATAGCGGCGATATGTATCGCCACATCCGGATGCGCCTTATGCAAGCGTTCAATTCCTTCCGGTGAAGCCAGGATCCCAACAAACTTGATCTTTTTGACGCCCCAGTTCTTAAGGATATCCACCGTCGCGACTGCCGAACCGCCAGTAGCGAGCATCGGATCCAGCACCAGACAGACCGACACCGTCGGCTCGATTGGCAGTTTGTTGTAGTACGCCACCGGTTTGAGCGTTTTTTCGTCGCGATACAAGCCAATATGCCAGACCTCTGACCCCGGCATCAGCTCCCAAACGCCTTCCACCATGCCCAACCCAGCCCGCAGCACCGGCACCAGACCAACCCGCTCCAACAATTTTGTTCCTTTGGCAATTGCCAGCGGTGTTTGAACATCAATGTCCTGTACAGCCAGGTCAAGCGTGGCTTCATAAGCCAGAAGCGCCGCGATTTCCCGCACCAACTCCCGAAAGCTCTTTGAGTCAGTTTTGACATTCCGCAGGACGGTCAACTTGGTGGCTACCAATGGGTGAGTAGATGGAAAAACATTGTTCATTTCAAACGCTCCCTATCCTTGAGTTTCTTAGTCTGATCAATGAGTATAACCAAAAAATGAGAGTTAGAGCCATTAAAAAGGCAAAAATCTTGTTTTCTGCCTTCAAACGGAACCAAAACCCCAATCCCGCGCTTAAAAACATCAGCATGTGAGCCGTCTGACCCTGCCTGTCAATGTGCTTATATTTTCGCAGGCAGTCCCAGTCGGTCAGGATCAGCAAGACCATGGTCAGGTCCAACACCAGCCCACCAGCCAGGAACCAGAGCCAGACTTCTCGGGCGCCTTCCACCAGAGCGCCAACAAAGCCAGAGATGAATAGCAGCAAAGCCAGCACAAAAAAGGTCATGCCAGCCTCACCGGAAGTCGGTTTTCTCCCTGATTTCACTATTATTCCAAAGAGACGCTCTCACCCAAGGGATGAAAGCCAACCCCAAAAAAATGATCGCGAAAAGCGCCACAATGACCATGCCGGCGATGACGCCCGGATTTAAGCTGAAAATGGATAGTATTATCGCCGCGAGCAATGCCAATGCTGGCAGGATCGCCAGGATCAAACTAAGTTTCTTAGCCTTCTCAACAGAAGCCATCCTGCGACCGTAGATCTTTCCGCTCTGCCCGTTCAGGGCGACCGCCTGTCTCTTCCCCTGATCATCCACATAAAAAGTGGTGTATATCGGTTGCAAAAATTCAGTCCAGTTCAAATTATTGAACTGTCCTTCAAAATTGACTTCCCGCCTGTGATCTGCCGCGGCAGCCCTGACGATATCTTCCACTCCTTTTTCCCGAAGCCGGTTTTGCGCGTTTTCCAACAGCTCCTGCGGGTCAATTTCCGGCATTTGGACGTAACTGTTTTGGATCGCGTTCTGCTTAAACAAAACCGCCTTGTTGCTATCGTATGCACCAATCTGCCCAATGCGAAGGTTTTGATCGCGCAAAGCCGGTACGACCAGGTTATCATAGTGCCTTGTGATCTCACCCATGCGCGGCAGATATCGCGTTTCTGTGCGCACCTTTTCACGGGATTGCCAGCCGCTATCGCCGTAACTTTCCTGCGCGGTCTTGACCTGATAGTCAAAGCCAAAAGTCCCCGACCATTGCCCCTGTAGGTCGCCATCCACCAGCCATTGCGGCCACCACAAAAGCCTTAAGCGGCTGCGCATCTTGTTCGCGTCGAGGTCATCGACCTTAAATGGCACCTTCTCGGTGAAAGCGATCAAAACCTCCATAACGCGCGCTTCGCTTAGCGCGGCAGGTAAATAGATCTCCGGCGGCTGAAGGCGCACCAGACCAGCCTGCGGAACCAACTCAGCCTGATAGCAAAGCGGACAAAGTGCATCGGGAGCCTGTAAAGGGATCAGGATCACCCGACGGCAAGCCGGACAGCCCTTGATCTCACCGCCTGGCATCCAGCTCAGACTTTCTCTTAATTCGCCGTGAGGTCTGTTCTCAGAGTTTTGCTCGCTCATAGCGCCTCCATTCCCGCAGCTTTGGTATAGGTCTGATAAGCCCAAATGCCGCCCCCCACCAGCAAAGCCAGCCCAAGCATGATCAAAAAGATCCCACTACCCATGATCGCGATCAAAGGCAGCCCGATCAGAATCATCAGCAAGCCTGGCAGGAGCATGGCAGCGATCGCCAGCCAAACCTTGGTCCAATCAATTGGTTTTTGACCGAAGACCCTTCCGTTTTGTCCGTTCACCATGACCTGATAATACTTTTCTCCAAAGCGATAGACCGCGATGTAAACAGGCACAAAGAGATAACGCCAACGCTCATTATCGTAGCTCATCTCGATCGACAAATTGCGTACCCGCGGATTGCTGGCATCTGAAATTGCCAGTTTTTTCGCGATCTCCCGCATCTGAGCCTTACACTCCGCCCAGGCAGTTGGCAGATCGACATCATAGGCATTGGCATTGATCCCGATCAGGTAGTCCGAGTTGAACTTTACCAGCTCTTTCATGTTATATTGCTGAATTTCCGCCAGGATCTTGGGGTTCAAGCGCTTCTTGTCCACGCCACTGACCAGATAATCCGAAAAACCATCTTTCACCCTGCCTTTTTCCCAGCGCCATTCAACACGTGTGCGCGTTTTCCAGCTTTTGGAGGACGAATCATAGTAGCGTTCGGTCACGGTATGGGCGACTTCCGCTTCCCAATCAGCTTCGATGGTCAGCGAAAAAGCCCAGTACGGTATATAAAAAGGCACAAAGCCGCCGATCTTAGCTGACTCCTTCAAAACGGAGGGGTGCATCCAGCCATCCTCGATCCAGGCTTGCGTTATCCCTTGCAGTTGGTCAGGCTTGACCTTGAATGGGACCAAAGCCTGAGGCTGAAAGAGATTGATCTCACTTTGGGTGACATTGACGCTGTTGGAGCCGCAATAGGGACAGCTGGTCGCCACCGCGCCCTGAGGGTAAGAAAGTTCCGCGCCGCACTGCTGGCAATGCAGCATATTGCGCATCTTTCCCCAGCCTTTTTCGGCAATTTCCATCGTGTCAACGGTAAATTCCTGCCGGGCGACTGTTGGTCCCACCACCGTCGGGCGAATTGCCTCCTTAAAACCGCAGTGACTGCACGCCAAACCAGAGCTGAGCAGGTCATATGCCAGATGCCCTCCGCATTGTGGGCAGGTATGACTCTTTGCCTGACGCTCCTCTTTTTGTTTGGCTTTGGGGGCAAAAACGGTAATTCCTGAAACCTTCGATTCAACTTGCTCAAAATCCAATTTTTCCATCGCGTTACCTTTCGTATTAATTATAACTTCTCAAAAATAAAGCGAATGCTTTGCCTAACAGTGATCCCCACTTTGTATGATTGCAACTACAACATTGGTTGCATGAGGAAGCCTTCGCCTTTAGGAGAAGGGGGACCACGTAGTGGTGGATGAGGAATAGCTAAATTTAAAATGTCGGGGAGGAGGATGTACCGTTTCTAGCACATTTCCCAATCTCAACCCCTGGTTTATAGTTCAAACGTGATCTCCCAACCACGTTTTTAAAAAGTCAGCAGCAAGGGATATGCCCTAACTGCCACACGTTGCAGTCCATACAGAATAATGGCGAGCCGTCACAATTTCCTTGATCGATTTTGCCAAATGCCTTAAATAATGGGCTACAATAAATCCATGCAATACATCATCGACGGACACAACCTGATTGGTCAAATGCGTGGACTTTCGCTTTCTGACCTGGAAGACGAGCAAGCGCTCGTTGACTTGCTGGTTCCTTTCCTGCGGGCTAAAAAATCCCGCGCCATGGTCTTTTTTGACCGGGCGGCTGTCGGTCAATCCGGTCAGCGCAATTTTGGTCTGGTAAAAGCTGTTTTCGTCCCCTCAGGCAGCACTGCCGACGTGGCGATCGCCGATTATATCCGCCAGCTAGGCGCTTCCGCCCGCAATCATACTCTCGTAAGCTCAGACCGCATGGTCCAGGCAGCCGCGCGCAGCCGTCATGTCGCTATCCTGACCAGCCAGGAATTCGCTGGAAAAGTTGAAGAGTTCCACAACAGCGAACCCCATGCAGCCCCAACAGAATTTCAACTTTCTGAACAAGAATTGCAGGAGTGGGAAGATCTTTTCACCCAATATGGGGGAAATCCACCGGATGGAATGAACCCTTAAGGTGCCATAAACTTCACGTCTCAAAATTTTACAAAACATTTACATATTTTTTGTCCACTATCGGTCTGAACGCATTGCCAATGTTAATGCCAGCGGCTATAATAAAGGTTATACAAAAGCTGTTGCAAAACACTTCGCAACGAGAAATTTTAGAAAAAAATGACCAGACAAACTTTTCTGGCTTACGAAAAGCCTTGTGATGATTAAAAAAATATCAAACAATAAAAGACACTTGCGCCTGTGGATGAGCCTTCTTGGACTCAGTCTCATCCTGCTTGCCTGCCAACCGATCCTGGCTCCGGTCGAACCAACCGTCCTTATCAAGACTCCGACCCAGGCTCTACCAATCCAGACAAGCCAGCCCACGCCTGAACCCAGCCCAACTGCTACCCAAACTCCGCTGACTTTTTGGATCGATCCAAATCTGCCCGCGGACCTGGCGGCAAATTTCACTCCCCCGGAAAACTTTACACAGGTTGATCAGGCAGAGGACGCTGCCCTGATCCTTGAGCAGCGCAAACCCGGTCTCAGCTACATCGCGGAAGCGGATTGGGTCTACGCCCTGGTTGCGCCCTTTTACACCATCCAGGACGACATTTCTTTCCTTGAGATAGCCAGGTCTGTCAACACATCCACACCAGAGGAAGATCGTCCCATCCCGCATCTACAAGTGCTTGAGCAGGATCACCAGACAGTTCTGCACATCCTGTTCAAGCGCGAAGTCAAACAATCTAACCTTGCCATCACCAATGAGAACAGCATCAACCAGGTCTTGGATCATCCAGTATGGCTGATACTACCTTTCCATCGCCTCGACCCGAAGTTAAAAGTGATCTCGGTAGATAGCGTCAGTCCGCTCGATGACGACTTTGACCCAAATAATTATCCGCTCAAACTCGCATACGGACTGCGCCTTATTGACCCAACGTTATCAATTGATCCAGAAGTCTTTCCGCAAAGCAACTTCAACTCGGATCAACTCACCAGCCTGATCATGACCGGCGTGACCGCCATGGCGCGCGATACCGCCTACGAGATGGAAATCCAGGGCGTGCTTTACCCTGGCACCGAAATTCGTGATGTGATGCGCGGCGCGGACCTGACCCACATTAGCAACGAAGTCTCTTTTTACGAGGGCTGCAAATTCCCAGACCCCGATTACACCGGCTTCATCTTTTGCAGCAACCCGGAATATATCAAGCTGCTTGACGACCTTGGCGCAGACGTGATCGAGCTGACCGGCAACCACAACAACGATGTGCGCGCGCTCTACAAGGTCGATTCGGTGCCGACAACGCTCGAACTTTACGAAGAATACGGCATGCAATGGTACGCCGGCGGCACGGATATCACCAACGCGCAGTCCCCTCTCAAAATTGAACACAACGGCAACAAGCTCGCCTTTGTTGGCTGCAATTCTTATGGTCCCGAGATGGCTTGGGCGACTGAAAACAGTAGCGGCGCCGCCCCTTGTCAGGACTGGGCATGGCTCAAAGCCGCTATCTTCAATTTGAAGCAGGAAGGCTATTTGCCGATCGTGACCCTGCAATACCAGGAAGACTACTTCCCTCATGCCACAGGCACAGCGATCCGGGATTTCAGACCGCTCGCGGAGGCAGGCGCGGTGATCGTCAATGGTAGCCAGTCTCACGTTGCCAAAGCAATGGAATTTTACGCCAACGGCTTTATTCACTACGGACTGGGAAATCTTTTCTTTGACCAGCCCGAATTTTATATCACTTACGACAGCTTTATCCAAAAACATTATTTCTACCAGGGCAGGCATATCAGCACCCAGCTGCTCACCATCACAATTGAAGATATCGCCAAGCCCCGATTTATGACCATCGAAGAACGTCAGAAGTTCTTATCAAACATATTTGAATTATCCGAAGAACTCAGGAGCAAGCCATGAGCCGAATAGACAACTTCCCCATCGAGCCCGAATTTACCATCAAAGCCGTTCAAAACCGCACCGGCATCAAACCTGTCACCCTTCGCGCCTGGGAGCGCCGTTATGACCTGCTCGAACCTGTCCGTATGCCAAACGGCTATCGGCTTTATTCCGAACGTGACATCCAGCTTCTTATGTGGGTGCAGCGCCGTGTCAATTCTGGCATCAGCATCAGCCAGGTGGTACAACAATTTAACCAAATCCGTGAAAAAGGCGAATGGCCCGAAAGCATTCAGGCTTTCAACCATGCCAAACCGCGCAAACAAGCCCCTCGCCCCTCACACGATTACGCGGAAATGATGTTTGGCGCCCTCGTTTCGCACAATGACGAGCGTGCCACGATCATTTTTGAAGAATGTCAGATCTATTTTGACCTGATAACTATTCTCCAGGAAGTTCTCGAACCAGCCCTGGATCTTTTGGAAGAAGCCTGGTATGTCGGCGATATTCCGATCGCGACGCGTCACATGGCAGCCCAGATCATCAAGGGGCGCTTGCTCGGAATCATGCAAGGCATGCCCATCGTCAAAGAAGGCGCGCTGATATTGGTTGGCTGCGGGCCCGAAACAATGAACGAGATGACTGCCCTGATGCTGGCAGTTCTTTTGCGACAAAGCAATTATCATGTCGAATATTTGGGGCCCGACCTGCCCACCGATGACCTGATCGACTATTCCAAGATCGCCCGTCCCAAGCTGATCTGTCTGGCGGTCGAATCCGAGCCTTCAGCTTATTTGTTGAAGGGCTTCGCGAGCCGGCTCAACTCTATGCGTGGCAAGCCGAAATTCGCGTATTTTGGCACTTTTATGCACAAAAACGAAGCCATTCGCGAACAACTGGACGGGATCTATCTCGGCAATGCACTCGATGTCAACCTCGACCGCATCCGCCGCTTCCTGACCATGGGCGTGGTTTAATTGGTCAATATTCCTTTTGGGTAGCCCACAACCCGTGGTTGTTAGCCCGTGAAATTTTGAATGTATGAGAGACACCTGTGCCCGCCAGAGAATTTCACAGCATCCCATCTGGTAATTTAACCTGTAGGGGAGGCCTTCCACGGCCTCCCGTCAACATATCTGCCATACAAGATTTCGGAAGACCACAGGATGGTCTCCCAATACATGTAACGTCTTTTAAATCCCCTTTTATTTTCCAAAACCAGAGGTAGGTAGTAACATCTATTTTTTTGCCCCACATCTACAGTTAGTGAGGTTCCGCAACTTGCCCTTGGGCACTTTTCTCATGGGTTGAACCCGACGTTAACAAAAGTCATGCCTTTTTGAAAGTCAATGGGAATTTTCGTATTTGTCGGTGTTCGGATAGGTCGAGACCACAGGTGCCCGAAGGGGTATTGAAAGTGCCCCGTTTTGGGGCACTTTCAATCCGACGTCCAACAATTATGCTAAATCAAAAATGGTTTCAGCATCAGGACAACAGCCAATAATGATTAAAGGCAGATCGCCACGTCGTCCTTGCGGACTCCTCGCGATGACAGTCATCCTTTTTAGTTGTAGGTCAGGTTGCGTTGCCTGCCTATATATTCAACAACGGGCGGAAATTTCCGCCCGTTTTCATATATTCTCCTTTTAAAACCCTTCCAGCTTCGAAAAGTCCGCGTAAGGTTTAATCAACCCAGCGATCCGCTGCAGGATCCCCAGCCGGCTTTCCCGCAGCACCTGATCCTCCGCCATCACCAAGACCTTATCAAAAAAGGCATTAATAGGCGTCACCAGGCAGCTGATTTGCTCCAAAGCCATTTCAAGATCAAAATTTCCAACCAAAATCGCTTCAGCTTTCAACACTGTGCTATAAAGTGCTTTTTCTTCATCCTCGACCAAAACGCTTTCATCCACAGTGAAAACATCTTTCAGATCACGCGTCATGCGCACACAGCGGCTAAAGGCAGGCAAAACATCAGCCCAGATCGGTTTTTCCACCCACCCGTTCAAGATTTTCACCATCGGCTTTGCCAGCCCTGGATTCTTGGAGTGAACTGCTTCGATCGCTTCAACCACATCATAACGATAGCCTTCATCCAAAAGAATATTGTGCGTGCGACCGGCGATAAACACCAAAGCCTTTTCGATCACCTCATCCGTGACAGCCACTTTTTGGACCTTGCCAGCTTCAACCAAAGCCTCACGAAGGTCAAAATCCAGTTTTTTGCCCATCAGGATGCTGACCAGACCGATCGCTGCGCGGCGCAGCGCGAAGGGATCCTTATTTCCGGTCGGGATCAAGCCCACCGCGAACAAACCGACGATCGAATCCAATCGGTCTGCCAGCCCAACGACCATCGCGCTTTTACTCTCGGGCAGGGGGTCTTCCGTCGTGCGCGGGAGGTAGTAATCAAACAGACCCACCGCGACCTCTTCACTTTCACCGGAATTGCGGGCGTAATACTTGCCCATCACGCCTTGCAGCGCGGTCATCTCAACCACCATCTCACTCGCCAGGTCGGCTTTGCTCAACTGCGCGATCCGGCTTGCAGCTTCTTTTTCCTGCTCATCCAGACCAAGTTTTTCTGCCAGAACAGCGGTCAATTGTTCTATACGCCCGGTCTTGTCCAGCATCGATCCCAATTCCTTTTGGAAGGTCAATTGACTCAGTTTGGGGACAAACTCCTCGATTTTCTTCTTCATGTCTTCGTGCACAAAGAACTCCGCGTCAGCAAAACGCGCCAAAATTACCTGCAAATTGCCGTCAACAACCACTTCGGCGCCTTCAGCATCACCATTGCGAACGATGATGAAGTGATTGGTCAGCTTGCCGTCCTGATCCAGCACAGGGATGTAGCGCTGATGCTTTTTCATCACAGCGATCAAGACTTCAGGAGGCAAACTTTCCAAATATCGTGGATCGAAAGTTCCAAGCAAAGCTGTTGGCTGCTCAACTAAATTAGCAATTTCTGCCAGCAGATCCTCATCATGCGCCAAAGTTCCCTTGACCGTTTCAGCCAACGCTAAGGCTTGCTGCCAGATCTTTTCCCGGCGCGAATTGGTATCCAAAATAATGCCCTGACCCTGGAGATAGGCTTCATAATCCTGCAAGGTCTCCACCGCATTTTCTTTTTCACTGGCAAAACGTAAACCTCGGGTCAGGTTCCCGGAGCGCAGACCAGCATAGCTGAATGGCACAACCTGTCCGCCCAAAATTGCCAGCAGC
Source organism: Anaerolineaceae bacterium (assembly GCA_050946715.1). GTDB lineage: Bacteria > Chloroflexota > Anaerolineae > Anaerolineales > Anaerolineaceae > Mesolinea. Next base: position 43,078 of record JBMNVH010000002.1, read on the forward strand.
CAGCGGATCGGGCGTGAGTAGTTGGCGCCGCTAGCATTCCAGCGCATGGATTTGGTGAATTTCAGATCAGCGATGATGCCCGGCAAAGCCTTCGCCAGCAAGTCCATGCTTGTCTGCCCCTTTTCTTCCATTTGCACGACAACATAGCGTCCGTTCTCAAATTCCTTCACCTCAAGTTTGCTCACATCCAGACCTCGGCTACGCGCAAAACCTTCCGCGACCTTGGTGGGCTTGCCTTCAGTATCAAAAGCCCGATCAGCCGGAGGACCTTTCAATTCAACCGAACGGTCGTCCTGTCTGGTTTGCAGGTCCTTGATCAAAACGCTTTGCCGCCTCGGCGTGCCCTCAACCTTCAATGCTCCAAAGCTTAGGCGATTTTCCGCCAACCATTTTTCAAAAGCTGTTTCCAGCTGCTCAAGCGCCTTATCCAGGTCAGCAGCCGGCAATTCCTCACTGCCGATCTCAAAGAGAAAATCCGCTTTTTCTTCTTTCAGAATAGGCAAATTGACTTCCGCCTCTTCTTTGTTGCTATCCGACTCACACAGCCAGGGGAAGCCCATTTCTTTGCGCTGCTCAAAGTAGGCTTCCGCCACTTTACGGGAAAGCTCACGCATTTTGCCAAACAAGTTCTGGCGTTCCGTAAAACCAACCGCTCCCCTGGCATCAAGAACATTAAAAGTATGGGAACACTTGATCACATTATCGTATGCGGGCAAAACCAACCCGCGTTCAAGCGCGTTTTCTGCTTCCTGAGTGAAGAGATTGAACATCTCCCGCAGACGTGGGACGTCCGCGACCTCGTAATAATAGGTCGAGTGCTCGCGCTCCGCCACCTGATAAATATCGCCATAGCTGCGGCTCTCATTCCAACGGATCTTCTTGAAGTCGTTGACGCGTTGCAAGGTCATGGAAATGCGTTCCAAACCATAGGTGATCTCAACCGCGGGCACGTCCAAAGTCATGCCGCCGGCTTGCTGGAAGTAGGTAAATTGGGTGATCTCCTGCCCGTCCAACCAGACTTCCCACCCCAAACCCCAGGCAGACAATGCCGGAGATTCCCAGTTATCCTCAACGAAACGAATATCATGTTCTTTCGGATCAATACCCAAAGCCAACAGAGAGTTGAGATAAAGTTCCTGCGGATTCCCTGGATCGGGTTTCAGAATGACCTGAAACTGGTAGTGCTGCTGCAAGCGGTTCGGGTTGACGCCATAGCGACCGTCATCCGGTCGGACTGAAGGTTCAACGTATGCCACGCGCCAGGGTTCGGGACCCAAAACGCGCAAAAAGGTCGCCGGGTTCATGGTTCCAGCCCCAACCTGGGAATAGTACGGCTGCCAGATCAGACAGCCCTGGCTCGCCCAGTAGGTTTGCAGTTTGAAAATAATCGATTGAAAATCTAAAGCTTGGTTCATATCATGCCTCACAATTCATTCGGCTTATTATACATCAGGGCAGAACCTTCCGCTCAAAAACCTTATCTAATGCGAAAGAGTTTACAGGTGATGATTGTAGTAGGTCGAGACAAAGTGCCCGTTAGGGTATTGAGATATGGGAGTTTCAGCTTCCATATCTCAATCCGACGTCCAACAATTAAGCTTTCCCAATCGTGTAGTCGTGAGTTGGGTAGGTCAATGATTGGGGTAGGTCGTGACAAGGTGCCCGCATGGGTATTGAAATTGTCCGGCTATGGGACAGTTTCAATCCGACGTCTAAAGCGTATGCAAACCATTAGTTGTAGATCGCAGTTCCCAAAGGGTATTGAATATATAGTGCTTTTTGCCACAACATTGTCAATCAGACGTTGAATACCCACGCTCATCATTGGCAATATGCGACCTCAACCGCATTCAACCCTAATCGGAACAGCTTACTGGACGTCGGATTGAGAGAGGTCTGCATCATGCGCACCTCTGGCAATCTCAACCTACCCGACCTGGCTGTTTAGGCAAGGTATCGTCTGGGGTTGGCAACCAGAACTCCCTCCGACTAGGGGGACTGCGAAGACAAGGCTGCTTGCTATCTCCACTGCTAAACTCTACGTTCAAGCAGCGTAAACAGACCAGCTATCGCGGCTTCCTCAAAATTAGATTTAATTATTTGTGGATTCAATTCCGGAGGGCGTATAAAATTGGTTCGAACTGTCTCCTCCATTGCACTCCAACCATTTGAAATTATTCCACCAGAAAGCCCAATGGTATTTGGCCTAAAAATAACAGCCAATTGAGAAAGCAGTATGGCGACCCGGTAACCAAAATGGTTATATGCTTCTCTCTGTTTTCCAGAATATACTCGTTCTTCTAACTCCCGTAAACCATTTGTCCCGACTGCCCACCAAATAGCCTGATTATCAGACCTAGTTGTTATTTTAAATTCCCCGATATCCCAGTTGGTCCCTGATGCGGAGCGAATCGGTTTTCCATGAATATCCAACACACCGAAACCTATAGCAGAGCCAATAGATACATTGATAGCACCTAATCGGGTACGAGGATCTTTTAAAAGAGATAGCGCATGTGCCTCACCATCATTAACAATATGAATTGTCGCATTGGGAAATTCCCGTTGCATTGCTCCTCGCAGATTGCCCTTGAGCCAGGGAGCACTTCTACAAAATAGAACTTCCCCTTTTTCACTATTCACAAAGCCAGGAATTGAGAGTGCGATTCCACCGACATTTCCATCCCTGAATGACAATCTTATCATTTGCACGAGACTGTTCATGCTATCAATAGGACCATTCCTTAGCAAACTTTGCCGCCCCCCTGTCATCGTAACCCAGCGAATCCCTGAACCGCCAATATCGATCGCGATTTTGTTTGTATTGTGCCACATCATTCTTTAACATCCTTCACATGTAAAAAAGTCTCTACCTACGAAACCGCATCAAGAAATCCCGGTGTTTTCAAGCCATATTCAAGCAAATAGGTCAAATACTTCTCGATCAGTTTGCTCAGTTCCTGATCGACCTCTTCAGGGATCGTGCGTGTTTTGACCTGCGGCCAGGGCGAACGCTGAAAAAAGCGCATATATCTCAGGGCATTCATACTGACCCGCCAGGCTGACGGGTCGCCCCCAAAAGACCTGGGACAAACCACCCCACCCAGTTTAGCCGAAAAATACTGGTCTTCGGGTTGGATCTTCTCACCGCAAACAACACATTCCTGCAGCTGAGGTTTAAACCCGAGGATATCCATCAGGTGAACCTCATAATAATGCACGACCAAGCCTGGCGAAATTCCGCCATCCAGGCGCACCAAAGTCTCCAGCACCAGGTTATAAAGCTGGCGATTGGGTCCTTCCTCAAGCGTAAACCGATCCAAAAGCTCCAGAACGTAAGCTGCTTGCGCGGTCAGTTTCAGATCGGCTTTGATATTCTGAAAATTCCGGATCGTGTCCACCTGCCTGACCACATCCCAGGTGCGTCCTTTTGCCAGCTGCAGGATCACCTGTGTCAAGGGCTCCAGATGCCCTGCCTTTCGGCTCTTGATCTTGCGCACACCCTTGGCGATCGCCTGTACCTTGCCTTTTTCAAGCGTATAAAGGCTTAAGACACGATCCGCCTCACCGAACTCACGGTAGCGGATCACGAGAGCCTGTGCCCGGTATAAGCGATTTTCGACAGCCATTTTAGCTTACAGGAGAGATTCCGGTCCAAACGAGCGCGGCAGGATGCCATCCATACTGGTCTCCCAGACGATTTCACCCTGCTCATTAGCAATAAAGATAGGCATATCCAAGGAAGCAAACTCGCGCATCACCTGCCTGCAGGCGCCGCAGGGCGAACCAGCATTTTTGGTGACAACGCAAACCGCCAGGATTCCACGATTCCCCTCAGAAACAGCCTTAAAGATCGCCACGCGCTCAGCGCAAAGACCGGAAGGATAGGCTGAATTTTCAATGTTATTTCCACCGTAAACCTTGCCGTCCTCCGCCAGCACCGCCGCGCCAACCAAATAGCCCGAATAAGGCGCGTAAGCCTGTTTCTGATACTCCCGGGCTACCCGAACCAATTCACTTTTCTGTTCAGTCGTTATTTGTGCCATTGTTCCCCACAGTCTCTGGATATTCTTCGCCAGAATGAGATCTCTCGACCTGAACGGTCAAAATACGCCGGGCAACCACTTCTTTGACCGTGAACTCAAAGCCGTCATTGATCACCTTTTCGCCGGATTCCGGCACTCTGCCAAGTTGTCCGTAGATATAACCGCCCAAGGTATCCGCAAACTCATCCGAAATCTGCGAATCCATGATCTCATTGAACTCATCAATGGTCGCGCGACCCTGGATGATATAGCTGCCGTCTTCCTGCACCTCGTACAAATCGACTTCGCCAGTATCATACTCGTCACGAATCTCACCGATGATCTCTTCGATGATGTCTTCCAGAGTGACGACACCAGCCATGCCGCCATATTCATCCACCACCAAAGCCATGTGAATGCCCCGACTCTGCATTTCGGTCAACAATTCATCCACTTTTTTAGCTTCAGGGACGAAATAAGCCGGTCGGATCAATCTGCGCTGATTGGCAATCGTATCCTCGCCGTCCACCACCGCAAGAAGATCTTTGGCATAAAGCAAGCCAACAACATTATCGATCGTGTCATCATAGACCGGCACACGCGAATGCCCGGCTCGGATAAATTCCTTCCGCGCTTCACTGATTGTCGTGTTGATTTCCAACGCCAGAACGTCCATGCGAGGCACCATGATCTCCTTGGTCATTGTTTCGCTAAAATGGAAGATCGAATAGATCATCTCGCGCTCGCCCTGATCAAGCGTGCTTTCAGGCTGATCCTGATTGACCCAATCGCGCAAGGATTCATCCGTTACAGAAAGTGTCACTTTTTCTGCGTATTCTCCCAACAAGGACATCATCAGGCGGGTTAACGGAGCAACCAAAAAACTGATCAGACTCGCCGCCCCGGTCCAGGAAAGAGCAGCCTTTTCAGGTTTGATTAGGATACGCCGCTCGATGATAAATTCAAGCGCGGTCACCAATACCATGACCCCAAGAAGGATTAAGATGATCTGCCAGGCTGGCTCAATCGCTTCGATCGCCCGATCCAGGAAAAGAACCGTCAGTCCTGCCAATAAAAAGTGCGAAACGACCAAGCCCAGACGAAGGGCGGTTCGCAAGCCCTGCTTTTCGACCAAGGCAATGGTTTTATCCACCTTTGCCTGATTTTCCGTACCAAGGCTCAAAAGCCAGGGCAATCGCACATGTGTAAATGCTGATTTTGTTGCGGATGCTATCAAATTGATGATCAAGACGACCACCCATGCAACCCCCAACCAAAGAGATTCTTCCACGTTAATCCTTTCTTTCCTTAGGGCGAGCCGGCACACCATAAACCAGCGTATCATCAGGAACATCCTGATTGACAACCGCTCCGGCTCCTGTTTTTGCGTTTTTTCCAATTTTCAACGGCGCGACCAACATTGTATCGCTGCCAATAAATGTGTTTTCACCGATCTCAGTATTATGCTTGTGAACACCATCGAAATTGCAGGTGATCGTCCCCGCGCCGATGTTAACGTTTTTGCCAATCTGGGCATTGCCGATATAAGAAAAATGCCCCATTTTGACGTCTTCCGCCAGCGTGGAATCCTTGACCTCACCGAAATTGCCGATATGAACCCCATCCTTTAAGACCGCTCCCGGACGAAGGTGACTGAAAGGCCCCATACTGACCCGATTCCCCAACCAGGCTTGCTCGGCGAAGCTGTAAGTGATCCGGCAATCATTGCCAATGGTCGTGTCCTGAATGGTCGTATCAGGACCGATGCGATTGTTCTCACCGATCACTGTTTTGCCCCGCAAATGCGTGTTGGGCAGGATCACAGTGTCTTTGCCGATCACGACATCGCTTTCGACCGTGCAACTGTCCGGATCAAGAAAGCTAACTCCATCCAGCATCCACTTGCGGATCACGCGTTTTCGCATCGCGACTTCACAGTCAGCCAGATCAATGCGATTATTGACGCCCAAACCCTCAACCGGATCATCCAGAACCACGGAATCAAGTTTCTTTCCTTGCTCCACTGCCATTTTGATCAGATCAGTAACGTAATATTCGCCCTTGGGGCTGGGCTTGATTTGCGTCAGATTTTCCCACAACCAGACAGCATCAAAGCAATAGACCGAGATGTTATATTCCCGAATTTTGCGCTGTTCTTCAGTAGCGTCAACCTCTTCCACAATGGCGGTCAGCTTCCCGTTCTGATCCCGCACCACACGACCAAAGCCGCGGGGGACATCGCCTTCAACGCTGGTCATGGTGAGCACATTTTCATTCCTCTTATGGAAATCAATGATCTTTTCTATTGTCTCAGCCTGCAGCATTGGCATATCTGCACAAGTTACCAGCACCAGATCAGATCTTCCACGCAAAGCGTCCACCGCGCTCAAAACAGCGTGACCGGTGCCGAGCTGTTCCGCCTGAAGGGCAAAATCCACCTGATCTGGAAAAGCGGTTTGAACGGCTTCTTTTACCGCCTCAGCGCCGTGACCAACCACCACAACGGGTGGCAGGTCGGCATGCGACAAGACCGCGTCCAAAGCATGCAAGATCATGGGTTTTCCGAGAATGGGATGTAACATCTTGGGCAATTGCGACTTCATGCGCGTGCCCATACCTGCGGCTAATACAACTGATGCAATTGTCATTTATTACTCCGGGGATTTAAAGACAAAACCACGCCCAGGCTTTTTGCACATGGAAAGCATGAGTTTTGAGGAGGGTCGTCGTCTTCAGTAATCACAGTAAATCAGCCGGGGCACTTGGAGTCGAACCAAGATCAACGGATTCAAAGTCCGGTGTGCTGCCATTGCACCATGCCCCAATAAAGTAGCCAGTATTTTAGCACAAAACCCTGGCGTCAACAAATGTAGATTCTACCACATAATCAGATCTTATTCTTCTATAAATCGTCTTAGAAAAGATACCTGTCTGTATAGTAATTAACTACCCACGATTATCGTTCGAATTGAGTGTTCCATTCCTTATTCTTCCGGTTTCACAGACCAAGCTTCGCCGCTTGGAAGCGGAGTGACGATGTAAACTGTCTCAATCCCATCAGCATTGGTATAGCTGAAACTGCTTTCGCCATTGATGATCGCTTCCCGGGCTTTATTCTTGAACACCAGGGGCGGTTCGACGCTGCCAGTGTTGGTCACAACGTGATAGCGCGACCATTCCGCAAACAGATCGCCATCCTTATCCAGGATTGTAAATCCGCCAGGGACGGGATGAAGACTAAAAGTCTTGCCAAAAACACTGAACGTTCTTGAATCGGTCAACAAAGCATTTTCAATCGCGTACTGGAATTGATGGGTTGCTGTGATCTCGGCATTGTCCGAATTATAAGGTTCAACGTAAGCCTGAGTAGCCATTTGCGTCGCGCCCAGCTCACAGATCGTAATCGGTTTGCTCTGGCTGGAAATATAGTAGCTGCGATTCAGTTCGATGATGCTTTTGCCTTCCGCGACCGCCTGATCATAGCCTTCCTGCAAAATTTCAACATCAGCAGCATTGTTATCGTAAGGGATAAGCTTGCCTAAGAGAACATCCGCGATGGGTTGTAGTCGAACGATTTGATAATTTCCCTCTGAAAGAGGAAAGATAGCGTAGCTAATATCTTCAACGGTAAATTCATTTCTTCCTGTTTTTAACGCCTCAAGAAATGCGAATTGTTCCGCGCCTGACATGACCAGTTTTTGAGTGTCATTACCATCTTTGTGATGGGGAGGAAAATGATAGTCGTTGTTCAAAAAGACATTTACAGCATAAAACCCTGATTGACTTTGGTCTGTTTCGTTTATAGGTGTTGTTTCAGTCTTTGCCGAACATCCAGCTAATAACATTATTATTAAAACAAACAATGAGATTCTTTTTTTCATATTATTCACCTTTAGGTCTTCAATTTTATCAGGATTCCTGTTTTGTCGGGGTTAATACGCAGTTTTACCCCTTGGTCAATATCACATAAAATTGGCATTGATGTTTAATCGGATTGTTTAAACAATTCGGGCTATGAAATCCTCGCCCGAATAAATACACAAAAAAACGCCTCCATTGAGGCGTTTTTTATTGTCATTCTTTTTATCTAAACCAGACCTTGGTCATGAACAGGATCACGACTGCCCAAAGGACTGCGAATACGGCTACGATCGCCAGCGCCGCCAGCAGCGCATAAAAGGTATAGCGCCGGGCTTCTCGAGCTGTGATCCGCTCACCATAGATCATCCTTCGTTTTGATCGTTCCTGTTCCTGTGCCTGTCTTTCCGCAAATCTGACGCCGCGTTCATGCCAGGGCATACCGTCAACATCCATGTTGACGATCGTCCGGCCGTCGTCATCATCATATTGCATTCTCGGAACCTTCTTCCACTACCTTGCCTTCGTTCTCAAACAAGTGACACACAACCACATGCCCCGGTTCAACTTCAATTGTTTTCGGAACCTCGGTTTTACAAATATCCATCGCTCGCGGGCAGCGGGTATGGAACTTACAGCCCTTGGGAGGATTAGCTGGCGAAGGAATACTGCCTTCCAGAATGATCCGTTTCATCTTAAAGTTAGGATCCGGCACCGGCACCGCGCTCAACAAAGCCTCAGTATAAGGATGCATAGGATTGGCAAACAGACTCTTCTTATCCGCGTACTCGACCAGGTCACCCAGATACATCACACCGACATAGTCGGAAATGTGCTGAACGACCGAAAGGTCATGCGAGATGAACAAATAAGCGATATCGTTCCTTTCCTGCAATTCTTCGAGCAAGTTGATGATCTGTGCCTGAATTGAAACATCCAGTGCCGAAACAGGTTCATCACAGACCACGAAATCAGGCCGCAGTGCCAGAGAACGGGCGATACAAATACGTTGACGCTGTCCACCAGAAAATTCGTGCGGATAACGATCCTTGTGGTACGGTTGCAGACCACACTGCAACATCACGTGGTCAAGATGATCTTCAAACTCATCTGGTGGCACAATATGGTGCTCACGAACAGCCTCACCGATAATTTCACTGATCGGCATACGAGGAGAAAGACTGGAATAAGGGTCCTGGAAGATCATCTGCATTTTCGGGCGCAACTCGCGTATGCCCGCCCGATTGAGCGAGAAAACATCGATGCCGTCAAAGAGAACCTGACCCGAAGTGGCTTCGTTCAGTCTGAGCATGGTCTTGCCGACAGTCGTCTTACCGCTACCAGATTCGCCCACCAGACCCATCGTCTTGCCCCGACCAATTCGGAAGCTGACATCGTCAACAGCCTTGACATAGCCAACAACTCTTTGCATCAAACCGGCTTTGATCGGAAAATACTGTTTTAGGTTGCGAACCTCAACAATATTCTGACCATTTTTCCCGTTATTGTTTTTTGAGATTGTGCTTTCCATATTAACTCTTCGCCTCCTTATCCTCATACAGATAACATGCTGCCATGTGAGTATCAGTCAGCATGTATTCAGGAGGATATGGACCATCGCAAGCAGGCATTCGCCGATTGCAACGATCTCTGAAATAACAGTAGTTCGGCATATTGATCGGATTGGGAACTGAGCCTGGAATACTGTAAAGCTTGTCAACCTCTTTGTTGATCACAGGCTTGGAAGCCATCAGACCAATCGTGTAAGGGTGCGATGGATGGTTGAAAACTTCGTTCGCGGTACCCTGTTCGACGATACGACCAGCATACATTACCACCACATAATCAGCCATTTCCGCGACAACACCAAGGTCATGGGTGATCAACATAATTGAAGAGTTGATCTTATCCTTCAGGCTGCGCAACAGATCCAGAATTTGAGCCTGAATGGTCACATCCAAAGCCGTTGTCGGTTCGTCAGCAATGATCAGGCGCGGGTTACATGCCAAAGCCATAGCGATCATGATGCGCTGGCGCATACCGCCCGAGAGCTGATGGGGATACATGTCGTAAACACCCTCGGCATTGGCGATCCCGACCATATCGATCATTTCGATCGTACGCGCCTTTACCTGTTCCTTGGTCATCTCAGGATTATGAAGAGCGATGACTTCGTCGATCTGGAAACCAGCTTTGAAGACCGGATTGAGACTGGTCATCGGTTCCTGGAAGATCATCGAGACTTCATTGCCGCGAATATGCTCCATCTCAGAGACAGGTGTTTTCGCGATATCATAAACTTTTTCACCCGTATTCAGGCGCACAGTGCCTTTCACGATCTGGCCCTGAGGTCGTTGCACCAATTGCATCAAGGAGAGTGCGGTAACAGACTTGCCGCAGCCGGACTCACCTACCACACCAACGGTTGAGCCTTGTGGAACATCATAGCTCACGCCATCGACTGCCTTTACAGTTCCAATGTCAGTGAAGAAATATGTGTGAAGATCGTCAAATTCAACCACGTTATTGGGATCGCGCATCTGAGTGAGATATTCGCTCTCCGGGACGTTCTTACGATTGCGTTGTTTCTCGATCGCGTCAGTGATTTTGCGATTTTCACGGCTGATCCGGGCAGATTCCTTAGCAGTTAAGTGAATCTTTTCAGTAACTACATTGTCTTCCAGGTCAGTAGTATCAAATTGATTAAGATCTTTTTCGTCAGTCATAATTTCACCTTATCGTTTCATCTTCGGGTCATAGGCATCACGCAGACCATCGCCGACGAAGTTGAAGCCCAAAACGGTCAACAAAATCAGCATGCCAGCCGGGATCCACATCCACCAGTATGTTTGCATGACGAAAGCGTCTGAGGAAATGTTGATAATACTACCCCAGGATGCCAGAGGGTACTTGACACCCAGACCAAGGAAACCCAGTGTAGCCTCAGTAATGATCAGACCACCAAGGGACGCGGTCGCTGTGACGATCAAAAGCGGCATAACATTGGGAACCAGGTGCCGGAAGATACGGCGGCTGGTGCGGATACCAGTAGCCTCGGTCGCGATCATGAAGTCCTGCTCACGCAAGCTCAAGATCTGACCGCGAACGACGCGTGCGATACCAGTCCAACCTAAGAGACCCAGGATTGCCATCAGGATAAAAATACGAACCATTGGCTTGACTTCAAGCGTGTCCATAACCGAACCGAAAATAATGATCATCGGGAAGGTGGGGATACTATTGAACAAGTCAACAAAACGCATCAGAGCGGTATCCACTGCGCCTCCAAAGAAACCAGAAATACCTCCGATGATGACACCAATGAAGGTCTCCAGGAAAACAACAACAAAACCGACCATTAATGAAACCCGACCGCCATACATCAGGCGGGTGAGAAGGTCCATTCCGTTATTGTCGGTACCCATCCAGTGCTTCGCGTTTGGAGGACTGAAAATATCGATCACTGTTGTGGTCGTATCGGTTTTAACAAAGTATTGGTTGTTTACGCGCCACATATAATAATTCGCGGTATTACCATTGCGGTCCGTATACTCAAATCTATCAGCCCGGGATACGATCGCATCACGAACCAGACTCTTGAATTCGACTGAAAGGAAAGTTCCTGAATCGATTGGATTGACAATGATTTCGGAAACCTCAGCAAAATTATCGCCATTTTGATCGAGAATGGTGATAGCGCCTTCTTCTTCAATGATCGTGTATTCAACATCATCGTAAGTAAAAGTTTTATTATGCTCAATAGCAGCCGTCTCAGCCGCGACCCTGAAACCATAGGTATCAATGATCGCATTGTAAGCCGGATCATAGGCATCGAAAACCATCAATCCAGCCATCGCGACATCAGTCTCGGTTGAAATTACCGTAGCTTTCAAAACCTTTGTCAATTGATACAGAACACCTTTATGGGTAAAAGTAGTTTCTTTGGCTTTTACTGCTGCTTTGTAAGCATCTTCAAAAGTGGGGTCAACAGGTTTGCCATCAACAGTTGTGATCTTTCCAAAGAGTTCTTCAGCGAATTTCTCAAGCCGGAATATACGAATAAAACCATCGGATTTCCGGTCTATCGAATAATGCTCATCTCCCGAAGAGAACTGATCCTGATTCTTTGAATTCGCAAGCAAAAAGCGTGCGCGATCCATTTCAGTAAATGTAGCGCCATCATTGACAGTATAACGTAATTCCTGGTTATAGATCGCGCTGGCATAATCCTTCCGAATACTGTCCTGTTTATAGAAGACATCTGTTTCTCGATATGGAGATAAGAATGGTCCGAGGAAGGAAAACGCGAACATGATCACAAGAATGACCAGACCAATTACAGCCAGCTTGTTGCGAATAAAGCGTTTGAAAACGAGCATACCCGGTGAAAGTGTTTTGACACGACGGGCATCATCGAGCGCCATCTCCTTACGTTCTGGCGGAGGAGTGCTGCCTTGAGTTAAGTTTGTTTTTTCGAGTTCACTCATCATGCACCACCTAGTTGACCCTAACGCGAGGATCTACCACAGCATAAAGAATATCTGCAGCGAGAATACTCACCTGAGTCAATATCAGTAAGAATACGATATAGAACATTGCAAACGGAATATCACCGCGCACCATAGCCTGATAGGAAATGTAGCCAATACCAGGAATCTGGTAAAGCGTCTCAGTGATCATCGCGCCTGTAAACATACTAGGCAAAAGACCACTGAGAGAAGTCACCAAGGGAATCAGCGTGTTGCGGAAAGCGTGTTTGTTGATAACGACTTTTTCAGGTAAACCTTTCGCGCGGGCAGTCCGGATATAGTCTGAGTTAAGCACTTCCAGCATGTTTGTACGAGTGTAACGCATAAGACCACCAACAGAGAGCATCATCAGCGTGAAAACCGGTAAGACCATGTGATAGCCCTTATCCAGCAGTTGTTCCCAGGGTGTCATCGTAGAATGGAAGCGACCAGTTAGACCATAGAGGTCAAACCATTGCAATTTAATTGCAAACACATACTTGAGTATGGTAGCCAGGAAGAATGTCGGCAAGGAAATACCCATCAGTGCGAAGATGGTAATGGCATAGTCAGTACGCGAATACTGTTTCCTTGCCGCTAAGATACCTAATGGTATTGCTATAAAAAATTGTACTAATGACGTAATAATATTTAGAAAAAATGAGATCCAGATAACATCGTTAAATTTTTCCGTTACCGGGACGCCGTAGTGCCAGGATTCTCCAAATTCACCACGAAGTGCGTTTTTGACCCAATCCATAAAACCAGGAATAATGCCCTTATCCAGACCATAAACCTGATTGAGTTGATCCAACCATTCCTGATAACTCTTGGTGCTCAAAGGATTGGAAGCGCGCTGTCTCGCGATACCCTCTACATAAGAGGTCGGTAGACTGCGGATAACCGAATAGGTGATCATCGCCCCAAAGAAGACGATAAAAACACCTAAAATGAGTCTCCTTATAATAAAGTTTTTCATACGTATTCCCTCAATCTACTGTGTGGGTGTTGTTAATGTCGGTGAGAGACAAGTTGAGCCCACCCATACGGGTGGGCTCGTTTTTGTATTATCAATCAACCTTCACAGGTTAATTCATCTCGATGAGTTCGATATCGTTCATCCAGCCCCAGAAAGTGGTGATATCGGGGGTCAGGGAATCGATATTGATGCGCTCGGTGCTGAAGATGATGACGTTCTTGCGCTGGTAGGTCGGGATTTCGACTGCCCAGTCAATGATGCGATCCAAAGCCTGCTTGTAGACAGCCTTGCGGAAAGCCTGATCATCACTCAAGCGACCTTCCATGATCAGCTCATCAAGTTGTTCGTCCTGAATGTGATAGTGGTTGGACTCAGAAGAGCCTTCCAGACCAACAATGTTGGAGGAGTGGTAGACCTGGTACATGTCGGGATCAATAGTTGAGCCCCATGCAGCAGTCCACATTTCCTGTTCGCCGGAATCCAGAGCATCCCAAAGGATGTTGGCGTCGGCAGGATCATTGATCTTCAGTTCAATGCCGATCTTGGCAAGCGATTCCTGAGCGCCAGTGATGATTGCGAAAGCAGGATGATCGCCGGTACCGCCACCAGGAACGATCAGTTCGTAGGAAAGCTTGGCGGTGTCAGGAGCAGCAGTAACTTTACCATCTTCGACTGTGAAGCCAGCAGCCTCGAAGAAGCCCAGAGCAGCCTGTTCGGCAGCAGCGTAGCGCTCTTCTGAAGTCATTTCGGCAGTGTAGATGGGATCGCCATTCACGTCGACGGAGAATGCAACCTGATAACCTTCATCAGTGGGTTGTGGTGCAGCCCAGGAGGTGTTGGAAATCGGGTAGTGGATAACTGCGGCAGCTTCGCCGTAGTAGGAGTCAATCGCGACATCGCGATAAACAGCCAAAACGGTGGCAAAAGCTTTACGCAGGTTCTTGGAAGCTTCTGAGCCCCATTCATCATTGATATTGACGGTAGAAGCATTGATACCGATGTAACCATAACCCAGGTTGTCAACAAGGCTGGAGGTGATCACGGGACCAGTCATTTCGCCATTTCCGTTGTAGGTCATGACTTCTTCGTAACGGGTAGCGTTGTAGCTCATCTCACCAGCGTCAGCAACACCGGATTGGATAGCGGTCACAACTTCTGCGGATGCAGTTTCGCGGAATTGGATTTCGCGAATCTTGGGGCAACCGCGGTAGTAGTAGGGGTTGGCTTCGAAGTAAACAACACGGTTGTTATATTCGACAAATTTGTAGGGGCCGGCACCCATGGGGGTAGCGGTCAGGCTCAGCTGTTTGGAGAGGTCGCCAAAATCGAAACCGAACTGATTGTTCTCATAGTCGTATTTTTCAACATCGCCATAGTAGTGCAGAGGGGTGACGCTTTGACCAAGAATGCTATAAACAGCGGGAGCTGAGAAGCCCTTGATGGTAACCTGGACAGTGTAATCATCAAGTTTCTTGATACCAGCAATGTTCGGCACGCCTTCACCGCCCATGGATTCATCCAATGGACCAAAGTGACCAATGAAAGCAGATTTCACGTTGGCAGCAACGTCTGTTCCAGCAGCAGATTCAGCGGGGAATGCAGTGCGGACATCGTTTTCGTACATAGCGAGCATTTCGTTGTAATAATCTTCCACGGTGGGGAAGGTTTCGATCAGGTCAAAGGTGGTTTCGGTTACTGGTGTGGTAAAGACACCATCATCTCCAACTTCACCAAAGCCCCAAAGAGCCATACCGAGCACGACCTGCAAACCTTCGTTTTCCTTGACTTCGTCAGGGGTCTTGCCAATATAGGATTCTGCATAGGCATCGCGGTAGTTATTGTTAACATAAGCAACAATGCCTTCAACTTCAGCCAGAACACCAGCTTTGAGCGCATCGTTTACGAAAGTCTGTTGCTCTTCGGTCCAGCCATCGCCTTCAGCGAATTCATGGTCCAAACCAGCAGCGTAGATTTCTTCGAAAATAGCATCGTACTTATCATAGACATCACTGGTAGTCTGAGTTTGATAGTCTTTCAGACCAAGAATCGGGTAGGAAGACAAAGTGGTGGAACCAACATAGGAAGGATCCAGGAAGGTGTAGTATGTGAAGATGACATCGTCAGCAGTCACAGGCTCACCATCAGAGAATTTCATGCCAACGCGCAGTCTTGCGGTGTAGACGGTTGTATCAGTTGCTTCGTCGTATTCGACGGAAGTATCTGCTGCACCCTTGTAAAGGTATTCGACACCGTTGTATTCGCGGGTTTCGCCTTCGATGGCATTATTGACAATACCGCCAACACGGTCGGTGGTCAGCATGCCAATCTGGGTCATGCCAGCAACGTCAACGTCATAGGCAGTGTCTGCAAAGAAGGGGCTGAACTTCTGGGAGAAGTCCTGATATGCAACCACTAAGGGGGTGTCAATAGTGGGCTCGGTGGGAAGATTTTCGGCAAAAGGCTGTTCTTCGAAAACCGGAGCTTCTTCTACAGGTTCAACAACTTCCTCTGCTGGTTCTTCGGTCACGACAGGTTCTTCAACCGGTTCTTCAACTACGGGGGGTTCGGGTTCCACTGGTTTTTCAGTGGTGCCGCAAGCGGCGAGTGCTACACCAAACATGATGAGCACAATCAGAATTGATAGGGTTTTTGAAAATTTACTCATGTATCTCCTTTTTCTCCTTCTAAGATTTGGTTAATTATAATTTAATAAGAAATTAGTGTCAACAACCCGCTGTTTAGTGCTGTTTAGCTAACCTCTTATCGAATTATTCACTTTAGTCTGCTTTCTCCTCTTTATCAAAAGCAATTTTTCTCACTTTTTGAAAGATCTGCCACGAAAAAAGGGTAGATATCAGGAGAAGCGCATAATAAACTAATTCCAGATTCAGAGCATTCTCTGCCCTGAAAAAAAACATATAAACCAAAGTGCCAACCAGGCCTACAGCAGTAATGATCAGATACGCCAGACTGGTTTTCCTGATTCTATCATAAGATAAGCCGATTTCTTCCTTACGATAAGGTCTTTTTTCACCAGGCAGCCTGAAAACTGCCATGGTCATGAAGAGCAACGGCAAAAAAGCCGTGGTGTAGGGCAGCGCGACATAAAACTGATATGTACCCGGGTTCGCAACAAACCCAGCCGCGACATGAATGATCAACATCGCAAAAGTCAACAGGATAAATTCACGCTTGCTCTTCTTAATTTGGCTCTCATCAAGATCCAGAGTGAAATAATCGCCTTTATATATGACGTTCTGTTTCACTCTCCCCTGATCATCTTCAATTTCTACGAGTTCGTAGTCCTTGATATATTTCTTTGAAGCCATAATACTTTACTATTATAGTATACCAAATTTTATAAAGTTCCAGGAAAATCCCAAACCAGCAATTCTCAGTATGGAAACAATCTATGCTTCGTGGTCGGGAGACCACAAGGGAACCCGGCTCTTTTTCTCGTTCGGAAATGGTCTCCTGACCATGTCCAAGGCTAAAATGAGAATTGCTGATCCCAAACCAACCCGCTACATAATGGAGGGAATATATCCACATTAATAAATTCATTCCTTCATCATTCAAAACAAACCCATAAAATAGAGGATAACTAAGCTTTTATGATATCCAACTCAAAAAAAAGGGATGGGGCTCGTCCCCATCCGCAGAGTGCGGCCTATCAGAACCTTGCAACAAAGATGAAGGCTTCGATAAGCATAGGCTGCGGACGGGGATAAACCACCGTCCCTACCCTTTTCTTATCCTTGAAACCGCTTGCCCAAAGCAAAGCATTCATTTTTTCTAATGTCCATTGCCGAAATGGAGCTCGCGTTTTTATCTATTCCCCCGGCAAAAATTGCCAGATGTCGGTAAATTCGACCAATTCGGGCAAAACAACATTGTTGGAAACCACCCAAAAGCGATATTGCGGCAAGAGTTCAATGGCTGGCAAATAATTCACCATCAAAACGTCCCCACCCTGCTTTTCTCCGCCAAGCCAACCAGAGCTCGCCCAGCAAGCATGGTCAAAAGCCTCATCGCTGAAACCAGCCACATTGGTACCCACCCAACTATTCGCCGAAGTTAGGACCTGATCAGAGGTATACAACTGACAGGTGTTCAAATGCATTTTTTGCCAGCTGATCAAAGCCAGATCGAACTGGCGCCCGAAGATCAGACCATCCGGCCCGGGTTGATAAAGCTGCGCAACCGGCAGGCTTTGCACCGTCACCGCCGCGCCGCAGCGCTCCAGCGAAGCCCGGATCATCTCCGCGACTTCCTGATCCATCTGACTCTGCCCAAGCACCAGGCTCAACCGCAATTCGCTGCCGTCCAGGACATTCGGCACATCCTTTGCGACCCTCACCGTCCCTTCTTCCGGGTAGATCCAACCGATCTCTTCCAACAGAGCATTACCATCCAAAGTCTCGCCCACATAGTTTAATTCTGGCGCAACCACACTCTCCGGCAAATGGGCATTGAAATATCCATTTCGCAAAATAATCGGATCAATACAGGCGCTCAAAGCTCTCCTGGTCTCAACATTCCCAAGAATATCCTGACGTTCCGCCGTCCAGGCATTATAAGAACCAACATCATACACCGCCGGCTTAATGCCAAAGACCAGCTGCTGAACCGGTTCCCAGTCCTCACCGATCAGCCTGGCATCCAACGCGATCTCCTCAAGCTCACTTTTTGTCAGCGCCTGAACTTGATAGGTCTTATCGAGAATGTCGCACTCACCTACGCGCAGCTTTTCCAGCGCGGTCGCCAGATCCGTCACAAGCTGGAAGTTCACCAGGTCATAGCCAGAAAAGCCCTCGCCCATAATATAGAAAGGATTCTTCTCAAACTGAATATCCGTGAGGCTGGAAGACGGCTGGATTCGGTATGGACCCCAGCTGAGAGGGCTGATGTTCTTCACATCCTGTTCTGGATCAGGATTTTCCGACAGATTCTCCAATGCCTGTTCCGGCAAAGGCTGCCATAAAACCTCGCCCGGGTTTTCAGGCACAAAACCTGGCACCCCCGTCCAAACCAAGGTCTGTTCATCCTCAGCGACAAAACTCTGCGTGCGGTCAAGCGCCCATTTGTCATGCCCCAAAGCAGCTTTTTCTGCCAAATGATAGGAGTAAACAAAATCTTCGGCAGTCAAAGCAGAGCCATCCGACCATTTCAACTCTGGTCGCAGTTTGAACGTGATCTGAAACAGATTCATATGATAATCCTGCTCATGGCTCCATGCCACCGGATTTTCAAGCGAATAATTGACCGCGTGTTCGATCAGCGTGCCTTCTTCAAGATAGACCACCTGCCCGCTGGCATTCTGCACCGGCATACCCACCTTCACCTGCACATCGAGCAGCTGAACCGCGCCATTTTCCTGGCTGGGAATGCTTTCCAAAAAGATCGCCTGCTGGCTTTGCGGGTCAACGCTCAGCAGATCAGGATAGAGCAAGGCAAAAACGCTCTGCTTCGCCAGGCTTTGTTTGCCGTCATAACGATACAAGCTATCCGGCGATTGCGCCATACACACATTCAAGGTCCTTGGCGGGATAGCGGTAGGCGTTAAAGTAGGCGCGACCGTGGGAACGGCAGTATCTCCGTCCACAGGTTCGGTCGCAGCGGTTCTTTCACCGCAGGCAGATAATATCAGGCTCAGCAAAAGCACCACGAGCACTAATTTTGTTTTCTTCATTCTTCATCCTCCAGGTCAAGATCATCCCCTTTGGCACCAAACCGCAGACGCAGGTATGAATCGTAGCGCCCGGCATGTATTTTCCCATCATCAACCGCTTTCCGCACCGCGCAGCCCGGCTCGTGCGAGTGGCTGCAGTCATTAAACTGACATTCCGGCACCAACGGCGCGATCTCCTTGAAATAGGCGTCCAGTTCTTCGGCTTCGATATCCCACAAAGCCAGCGTTCGCAATCCAGGCACGTCAGCTATATAACCTCCGCCCGGGATCTCGAACAGTTGTCGCACCTGGGTGGTATGACGTCCCTTTCCCTTGCCCAGACCCTGGCTGACCTCACCGGTTTCCAGTTCAAGTCCAGGCAGGAGCTGATTGATCAGGCTCGATTTTCCCACGCCCGAAGGTCCCGCCAGCGTGGTCAGCTTGCCACACAGATGCTCCTTCATGCTCTCAACGCCCTCGCCGGTCTCAGCGGACACATACAATACCTCATAACCGATCTCTTCATAGAGAGAAAAAAGCTCTTTGGCGCGATCAAGCCCACACAGGTCAACCTTATTCACGACAATGATCGCCGGGATGTGAGCGCGCTCGGTCACAACCAAAAAACGATCCAGCATGCGCAGTTTTGGCTCCGGGCTGGCGCAGGCAAAGACCAGCATTGCCAGATCGGGATTAGCCAATATTATTTGTTGATATTCGTAATTCACGCCCGATAGCGCTCTGGAAAAAACCGATTTTCTCGGCAAGACCTCTTCAATACTGCCGCTTCCATCCGCATGAGGCTGGATCAGCACCTGGTCGCCCACAGCCACCAGATCGCCCTCAGCTCTACCCTTGCGGAAGCGACCACGCAAACGCGTACGAAAATCGCCTTGCTCCGTGCGCACATCCAGATAACCAGCCTGAGAACGGATGACCAAACCTTGTAAAAGCTTAGTCATGGCACCCAAAGATCATACAAACTCGATAAAACAAACTAATCCTCATCCGGTTTGGCGGGAATATAGGGTTCTTCCTCCCAGGGCATTGTTCCACCGGCATTTTTCATTCTGGAGAAGTAAAGCGCCATCACCCGTCTGAAGAGCGGCGCCGCCATCTCGGAGCCCTCACCCGCGTTTTCGAGAATAACGGCTACGGCAATATCCGGCAGGTCGGGGTCTTCCTCATAGCTATATCCGGCAAACCAGGCATGCGACTTGCCCAGCGGATTTTCAGCCGTTCCTGTCTTGCCTGCCACATTATAGGGGAAGTTCTTGAACTGGAAGTTAGCCGTGCCGCTGGGGTTCCAGATCACCATTTTCATGGCTTCCTGGATCGCTTCCAGATTTTCAGGTGTGACCGGCAGTTGTCCAATTTCCTTCGGCTCAGACACATAGACCGGCTCGTTTCCGGTCAGTCCAATATGTTGAACAACGGTCGGTTGATGCAAGGTGCCGCCATTGCCGATCGCTGCAATAAAGTTCGCGATCTGAAGAGGGCTGTTTTGCAGGGTGCTCTGCCCAATCGACATCTGAACGTAATCGTAGACATCCGCAGGGGTCATATTAAGGTTGCCCTCAAATTCCGGGATCTCGATACCGGTCTTTCTGCCCAGACCAAACCCGGCCGCCACATCAGGAATAGCGGTTCGGTAGCCATCATTCCACAAGGTGTAACCGATATGATAAAACCAGGGGTTGCAAGAACGCATCAAACCTTCCTGCAGGGTCAAAAGCCCTGACGCCCCAAAGCCTTTATCATGAGTCCAGTCTTTCAGGACGACACCGTCCAGTTCGTACCACAAGCTGTCGCAAAAATAGGGGTAATCCTTGGTGAACACACCCGTTTCCAGCGCCGCGGCCATCGAAACGACCTTGAAGATCGAACCCGGAGGGTAAACACCCTGAGTCGCCCGGTTGTACATCGGATTGAGTGGGTTTTGGGTCACCTCAGCGATGGAATAAGCCGTATAGGAAGGTCCAACAAAGACATTCTGGTCAAAACCAGGGCTCGATACCATCGCGATCACTTTGCTTGTATCACGTTCCAGAACAACGATCGCCCCGACATTATCGCCCATGCTTTGCTGCAGCCAGTATTGCAGTTGGCTGTTGATGGTCGTGTAGATCGATTGAGCCGGCTTGGGGTCCGAACTGGCGATCTTGGTCAAAACCTGCCCTTGCAGATCCTTGACATACAGGTCAGCGCCATGCGTGCCTGCCAGATATTGCTCGCCCCAGGCTTCCAGACCGGAATAGCCGATCTTCTCATCGCCGGTATAACCCAGGCGCTGATACTCCTCCAGCCTTTCTGCCGGAACGTTGAGGACATAACCGGTCACATGCGGGGCAATCCCACCGTCATAATAGTAACGCGCTTTGAAGCTCGACATGCTGATGCCGGAAAAGGAGCTCAGGCGGTCATAATACTCGCTCGCTTCAGCGGCGGTGATATCGCCGACGATCGCGTATTGATAATCAGCGGTGTTTGCGTACTCCTTGCGGATGCTGTCTTCAGAACGCGAAAGCACTTCTGCCAGCAAGGAAACCATTTTGTCTTCGCTGTCTTTTTCGATCTTACCAGGGGTGACCATCAGCGTCACCGCCTCATCAAAAGCGACCAATGGATAGTTGTTCGATGCGTCGGATGAATAGATGTTTCCCCGGGATGGTGTTTCGATCACCAGCTCAAGATAATTCCCATTAACCAGTTCCGGAAGCATCATCTCATCTGCCCACTGAATATGCCAGCTGCCATCTTCCAGGATCATGTGCATGATGCTTTGGCGACTGATCGTCCCCATTAAGTTAGTTTCATAATCCAGTTGATAGCTGACCTGGGCGGTATCCGTTCCCAGCAGATTGGAAAGGATCTGATAATCCATTGACTTCATGGTCAGTTTGACCGCCGTATTGCGGTGCCGCGCCTCAAAGTCTTCCGCCGTGATCGCGTCTTTGGTCAGACGGCTCAGCTGAGCGTACATCGCAGGGTAATCCTCCACGACCCAAAGGTCCAGATACGCTTTGGCGGCAGCCTCAACATCCGGCGCCTCAGAGATATTCACATTCGGCGTCGGTAGGCTTAATGTTTGGGTCGGGATAACTTCAGGCTTAGGCTTCGGGTCACAGGCCGCGAAAACCATTAATCCCACCAGTATGATCAAGATGATTTTAGACAGTTTTTTCATTTTATTCTTCTTGCAATAATAAAGGATAAACCGCGCAATTGATCTGATTATACCGCTGACAGTCACAGGCGATGTTATCGTTAGGCATAAAGCCTGCTTTTTTCAAAAGTTTGTAAACATTACAAAGCGGTAAACCCATCACATTGGCATAGCAGCCTTGCACAACCTCAACCGGGTGAAAACCCGCGTCCTGAATGGCATAGCCACCCGCCTTGTCACGATAATCTCCACTGGCGATGTAGCTTTTGATCTCCCCATCGCTGTAATTGCGCATCGGCACCCTGGTCAGGCAAACATCGTCCAAAACCAGGTCACTCCCGATATGCAGGGAGAGCGCGGTGTGAACGCGATGGACTTTATCGCGCATCAGCTTCAATATCCGCTCAGCATCAGCGTCATCCACCGGCTTGCCCAGGACCAGGCCATCCAGATCGACGATCGTATCCGCCGAGAGGACAACTTCATCACGCTTTGTCGGCAAGGCTTCGCCTTTTTCAAAAGCCATACGCTCAACATAAGCGCGCGGCGTTTCCCATTCGTTCTTATGCTCATCAATATTGGTCGGGCGCGAGATGAACGGGATCCCCAGCAGGGCTAAGAGTTCATTTCTCCTCGGTGATGCCGAGGCAAGGATCAATTTCATATCTTGTTTCACAGGCTTAGATTTTAACATCTTTTATGGTTGTGATTATTCGCTTCCTTTTTTTTGTTTTTACTTTGGACATGGTCAAAAGGCCACGTCCGGAAAACAGCCCGACATGGCCTCCTTAGTTTATCATTTTAGTGCACTGATTTTATTTACTTTTCTAGGAAAAAACACTGTTTTTGGCAGAAGTGAGACCCCCTCCAGCGTAGCGATGGGAGGGGGGTAGGGGGTGGGTCTTTTAGCATTATGTGTACTACTCATGAGCTCCGTTAGTAGTCTTCCGATTAAGTTCGGAGAATCACTAACTGCGTTTGATCTGAAAATTGTCAAAGTCGCGTGCCACCCAGGAATTTGGGAATACCGCCTGGGCCTCCTGCAATATTTCCTCATCGCGATAGCGTCTAGAAACGTGACTAAGAATGAGCTGTTTGACCTCCGCTTCCTGCGCCAGTCGCGCCACTTCTTCCGCGGTACTATGCCCATAAGTGGCTGCCATCTCAGTTTCGTCATTAAGATAGGTGGCTTCGATCACCATCGCGTCCGCTCCCCGCACATACTCCAGCAATTTATCTGCCCGACCAACGTCGCCAACCACCACCAGACTCGTGCCAGGCTGCAGTTCACCCAAAACCTGGTCGGGGTGGATCGTACGACCATCCGGCAAAACAACTGCCTGACCCGCCACCAGATCCTTGCGCCAGGGTCCGGGCGGAATATCAAGCGCTTCAGCCGCTTCGACCAAAAACGGGCGCCGTCCATACTCGTCAAAACGATATCCCAGCGAGCTTGAACCGCGGTGATCGACCGGGAAAGCCGTGATCTGAAATTTATCTGTCTCAAAAATAAGCCCCGGCTTGATATCGTGCAAATTGACCGGCACCTGCGGCGTTTGACCGCGCAGCACGACGCCATTGATCAGATCATCCACCCGATCCATCGTGTGACGGCTGCCGTAAATATTGATCTCATCGATCGCTTCCCAGCGTAAAAAGGTAGAAACCAGCCCCGCCAGACCCAGGATATGATCCAAATGCCCATGCGTGAGCAAAATATGATTCAGTCGCTTGAAGCCGATCCCAGCTCTGAGGATCTGGCGCTGCGTGCCCTCGCCGCAATCGACCATGAAGCGGTATTCGTCGTGCTGGACCACCAACGAGGAAAGCCCCCGCTTGATAGAAGGCGCGGAGGCAGAAGTCCCTAAAAAAGTCAGGTCAAACAAAAGCGCAGACCTCCTGAATTAGGCGATCTTGCTGATTTTTGCGATTTGTTTCAGTGCGTTAACAGCTGTGAGTCCAAGTTGCAGACCCTGGGTCGCGGTGATGGGTGTTTTATCGGATCGTTCTTCTGCTGCTTCGATGAAATTCATGGCAGCGCGATAGCCCAAAAAGGCACCCAAAGCTGTGCCCACAATAATGGTTATGGTTTTGATGTTTTGATTCATACCTTATTTTCCTTTATCTAAAAACCTTAGTTCCAGACTGCGTTTGACTTGCGAAAGTTTGTGTGCCCCTTCCCGCAGGCTCAGGATCGGCTGGACGCTCATGTCAGCAGCCTTGCGCAGATACCAACGCGCTTTCTCGAACGCCTGCAAGACAGTTATGCCAGCCACAGGGATCAAAGGCTTCAGTTTTGTTAGTCCGTAAATGATGCCTATCAGGATCGCCAGCTTGATCAAAGACAAGACGAAGAATGGCAGGGAGAGAAAAACCACCGATACCCCGCTCAAAACTTCGAGATCGGGCTTGATCCGGTTGTTAAATACCGCCAGATAAGTCATCAGCAGCAGGAGCAAAACCCCTGCGATGATCATTGGCAAAAGGATATACCGAAACCGCTCGCGCTTGTGCGCTACCTGACTCGGCGTTTCAAAATAAGCAGGGTTCTGTTTTTGTTCCATGAGCATATTTTAGCACGAGATTAAGTCCTGGTCATCATTGTAGAAAAGATTTGTTTTTCTTTGATTTTCGTAGGTCGGGGTGCGATTTTCAACCCGACATTGCTTGATCGGCTCTCTCATGCCGGATTCAACTGAAGAATCCGGCCTACATTACTTGTGCCGCGCCTTGTCATCAGGGAGCCCGTTAGGGCGATGCCTGTGCCTGTAAGGGTATGTGCGATCTGCCTTTAATCGGTTTCTTATTCATAATTCAACAAGGTCGAGACGAAGTGCCCGTCAGAGTATTGAGTGATGAACTTCAGGTTCATCGCTCAATCCGACGGGATTACCTCGGCAAGTTGATGTCGGATTGAATAATTGGGCTCAACAGCCCAATTATTCAATCTCAACCTACTAAAAAGAACGCATCAGAACGGGTTAATCCAAAATTGCACCTTGAGATACAAGGTCAGAAGATTTCTACCACATCTTTCGATGACCAATATTAAACTTGTCTTAACTTTCATATTCCAGATTTCGTACAAATACTGTATAATATTTTATAACTATTAAACTCTTGTTCATGGTTTTGGCAGACCATGCGCTTTAGAACGTTTAGAGTAATATTGGATTATGGCGCGTCAGGTAGCTCCTGATGATCTTGGAAAAGCAATTCCCCCGATCGCTTCGGGGAAAGTGATTATTATTGATATATGAAGTGCGAAACAGAAAAAACGATATGTAAAATTAATCTTTTAAGTTTATTTTCGTAATTCTGCTCGAATTATCAAGCGGTTCCAAACCCATTGATCCCACTAAACGCGGATTTAAAGCCATGGTTGCTCCAACCCTGGCTTTTTTGATAATGATGGGCAAATTGATTACAAAGATCACAGCACAACAGCGCAACCCCAATAGGGTCAATATTTTCCTTGACGGTGAATACGCTTTTTCGCTGGACCGTCTCAATGCCGCCTGGCTCACCAAAGGTCGTCAACTTTCTGACCCCGAAATCGAACAGCTTTTGACCAAAGAAGAGTTCACCTCCGCCATGGGCAAAGCCCTGCGCTTTTTGGGCCACCGCGCCCGCTCGCGCCAGGAGATGGAACGATACTTGCAGGGAAAAGGCTATCAGGAAGGCTTGATCCGCTCAGTTCTCCAGCATCTGGAGGCTGACCGGCTTTTGGATGACAGCGAGTTTGCTGACCAATGGATCGACAACCGCCAATGCTTTCGCCCGCGCAGCCAGCGCCTGATGCGGCTGGAACTGCGTCAGAAAGGGCTCGACGAGCAGGTGATTGCCACCGCTTTTGAAAAAGCTGATCTGGAAGAGCTTGATCTGGCACTTTCAGCCGGACGCAAGCTCGTGGGGCGTTATCAAAAACTGGAAAAGCAGGACTTTCGGCGCAAACTTGCCGGAGCCTTGCAGCGCAGAGGCTTTTCTTATGACACAGTCAAAGAATGTCTGAGCCAACTGGAGCAGGAACTGTCCAAACCTGAGGGAGTGGAAAACTAAAAATGGAGCAGTTAACACGATGAAAATATTATTACAACCAGGACCACAAGGTCCCCCAAACATGCCATATATTTTGATTGCCGGAGCGCTTTTGGTCGGCTTGATATTGGGTTATCTTATCTTCTCTGGTCTTCGTAAAAAACAGGACGAAAAACTCAAGCAAACCAGCAACGACATCATCGCGAACGCGCGCGAATCTGCCCGCCAGACCGAACTGGACGCCAAAGATCAGGCGCTGAAGATCATCCGTGATGCTGAAAGTGAGATCCAGAGCCGACGCACCGAACTCACGAAAGAGGATGAACGCCTGGGCAAACGCCGCGAGGAACTCGACTATCGCTTTGACCAAATGCAACAGCGCGAAAGCAATCTCAACAAACGCCAGAGTCGCCTTGACAAACGAGCCAACGAAGTTGAAGCCCTCTACGAAGAACGCGCCGCCGAATTGCAGCGCGTCAGCGAAATGACGGTTGACGAAGCCCGCGAAGTGCTTCTGGCGGAAGTTGAAAAGGTCTCACGCGCGGATATGGCGCGCATCATTCGTCAGATCGAGACCGAAGCGCGCGAAACTGGCATGGAAAAAGCACGCGAATTGATCGCGGATGCCATCCAGCGGGTCGCTTCCGACAAGGTTGCCGAGGTCACGACCGCCTTGGTCACCCTGCCGAACGAGGAAATGAAAGGTCGCATCGTTGGTCGCAACGGGCGCAACATCCGCGCATTTGAACAGGTGACCGGTGTCGATGTGATCGTGGACGATACGCCCGAAGCCGTGACCGTCTCATGTTTCGATTCTGTCCGCCGCGAGATCGCGCGCCGCACGCTGACCCGCCTGGTGAACGACGGTCGCATCCATCCCGCCTACATCGAGAAGATCCTTGAAGAAGAGCGCAAGGAGATGGACGAAGACATCCTTAAAGCCGGCAAAGAAGCCGTTTACGAGGCAGGCGTTCATGGGCTCCACCCTGAGATCATCAAAAAGCTCGGTCGTCTGAAATATCGCACCTCTTACGGTCAAAACCAACTGGCGCACGCCGTGGAAACCTCAAAGATCGCCAGCATTCTGGCAGCCGAATTAGGCGCGGATGTTGAAGTTGCCCGAACCGCCGCTCTTTTGCACGATCTTGGCAAAGCCATGGATCACAACGCCGAAGGCACCCACGCCATGCTGGGCGCGGAATTCGCCCGCCGTCATGGGGTCAACGCCAAAGTGGTCAACGCCATCGCCTCCCATCACCACGAGACCGATCAGGAATCGGTGGAAGCCATTTTGGTCGAGGCAGCCGATGCCATTTCCGGCGCGCGCCCAGGCGCCCGCCGCGAAGACCTGGAACAATATATCAAGCGGCTCAAAGCCCTGGAAACCATCGCCAACAGCCATGCCGGCGTCGAGCAAAGCTACGCCATTCAGGCTGGTCGCGAAGTGCGCATCATCGTCAAGCCTGAAGAGATCGATGACTATCAGGCTCACACCATCGCCAAAGACATCGCCAACGAGATCGAACAGACCATGCAATACCCCGGTCAGATCCAGGTAACCGTCATCCGCGAAACCCGCTCAGTCAGCTACGCGAAGTAAGCAAAACCTTTTTGAAACCAATCAAACCCCTCCCCGCGAGGGGTTTTTTGTCGATCATAGTCGATGATTTTGCTGTTTTTGTATATTTCATCGACTATGATCGATGAAATACCTTTACATTTGATTTTTATCGACTATAATCGATAACGTGGAGGTGAACAATGATCGATCGTCCCCTATACATTGAACAAATTCGTCCTTTCTACAATACTCCTATTATTAAAGTACTAAAGGGTATCCGTCGTGCTGGAAAATCCACATTATTGCTTTTAATTCAGCAAGACCTAAGATCAAAAGGGGTTCATGAAGAACAGTTCTTTACCCTAAACATGGAAAGCGCAGAAGGAACCCAGTTGACGGATTCGGAAGCCTTGTTATCTAAACTTGAAAGTTTCTTTTCAACGCTTGAAGAAAATCAAAGAGGCTATGTGTTTCTGGATGAGATCCAATTACTGCCTGACTGGGAAAAAGTAGTTAACGCCTGCAACACATCCTATAATGCTGATTTTTATATTACCGGTTCAAATGCCAAATTGCTTTCAGGGGATCTGGCAACCCTTTTGAGCGGTCGTTACGTTAGCTTCCAAATTCATCCATTCTCTTTCAAGGAATTTTCTGACCTTTATCAGAGCCATGGCAAATCACATTCCGATCTCTTTATGGATTACCTTATTATTGGTGGCATGCCCTCATTAAAATTCTTAAACCTCGAATACCATCCCTCAATGCTCAGTCTTCAGGATATCTTCAATACAGTCATGCTAAAAGATATTGTTTCCTACGGTCAGGTACGGGATGTTGATTTGTTGGAACGGATCGTCATGTTCATGCTTAGCAATATCGGCAATACTTTTTCTGCTTCAAGCATTAGCAAGTACTTTAAGAGTGAGAATCGTTCAGTAACAACTGATACCGTATTGTCTTATCTAAGACTTTGCGAAGACGCTTTCTTTTTGAGTCGTGTTCGCAGACGGGAATTGCCAGGAAAGAAGCTGCTAAAGGTCAATGACAAGTATTATGTTGCTGATCATGGTTTCAGAGAGGCCATTATTGGCGGCAACCAGGCAGCTATTCAGGCAGTTCTCGAAAATATCGTTTATTGGGAACTCATCAGGCGTGGATTTAAAGTTACGATTGGAAAGATAGGAGATAAAGAAATAGATTTCGTTGCCACGAAACGCAACGACACACAATACTTTCAGGTTACTTACCTTTTAGCAGATGAACGTACGATTGAGCGAGAGTTCGGCGTATTTAGTGGTATTTCAGACAATTTTGGCAAACATGTCCTTTCGATGGATCAATTAAACTTCAGCCAGAATGGTATTAAACATATCAATATCATCGACTGGCTTCTTGAGTGATCAAGGAGAATGGAACGCGTATTGCTTTCTCAGTCCACATAGCTCCATTCTCAACCTGGTTATCAGGATTTCAAACAAGCTAACGGAACTACCAGCACACCATCCTTGCGTATATATGCGTATTTTCCCCCAGTAATTACCATTAGAAAGCTTGACGATGGCATTTTCCCTGAATCAATTTGATCACGCAATTTGATCAGGTTTTCAGCTGCTTCATCCACCATTTTCAATCCGAGTTTCACCTCAATTCCAGCCCATTTCCCATTTGGCAAATGGATGATTGCATCTACTTCAAGCCCGTTTCTATCTCTGTAATGGTAAAGGTTACCGTCAAGGCTTTGCGCGTATATGCGTAGATCTCGAAGAGCCATTGATTCGAACAAAAAGCCAAAGGTATTGACGTCAAAAAGCAAATCGTTAGGTGTGGCTCCAAGAAAATATGCCGCAATAGCTGGATCAGCTAATTGTCGTTTCGAAGAAGTCCGAATAGCCGTTTTTGACCTTAAGAACGGACTCCAGGCAGGGATATCATCAACAACATACAATCGGTTTAGAGCCTCCAGATAGCTATCCAAAGTATTAACATGAAAGCTTCTGCCTCCTGCAGTCAGATCTTCAAGAAAAGTTCCTTTAGTAGCTTGCGTAGCAATATTTCGGGAATAGGACCTCAACAAAGCCTTAGTCCTTTCCGGATCCCTTTGGACACCATCTACTGTATTGATGTCTGAAGCGCTTATTGTTTCACAGTATCCTGCAACTTGTCTTCTTGCGATTTCATCGCTTTTCCCCAAACTTGCGGGCCAGCCACCGCGAACGATCAATCGCGCATAATCTTCAATCGTCTTGTGGCTTTCTGAATGGAAGTTTGTTTTCCCACTAAATATTTCTGACAAACTAACTTCACCGTTTGAATCCTGTGATTCAAATAAACTCATTGTATGCATTCTAATACGATATATTCTCCCAGCACCTGAATGCTTTATTTTCGATTCATCGACTGAAGTCGATCCAGTAAGTATGTACTGTCCTGTTAGATTCTTTTTGTCGATATCAAAACGGATGGCATCCCAAATCTGAGGTGTCATCTGCCATTCATCCAATAAACGCGGCTTCTCTCCCTGCAACAACAAAGCAGGGTTTAGATCAGCCAGTTGCAAATAGTTTTCCTGGTTTGCTGGATCTTGCATATAAAGAACACTATTGGCTTGCTGCCTTGCAGTTGTTGTTTTACCACACCACTTTGGACCATTAATAAGAACAGCACCAAAAGCATCTAGTTCTCTTTTCAAAATATCATCCATCAAGCGTTTTGTATACTGCTGTTTCATCTCAATCCTCCGCAGTCTTATTATACACCTAACGTGGGTTTTGACACGATTTCAATGTGTGTTTTGGCAGAGTTTTGATGTGGATTTTGACGCGTTTTCAATGTGGGATTTGGCAACGATTTACTGTTTCTTTCTAAAGCCACCTTTTACGTCAAAAAATGAGGTGTTTTCACAATTTGTAAAACAAGTCTACCCTATTTCATTTTCTAACAAACAAGGGGCAAGGTATAATTTTTATAGAATAACAGCCTATTCCATAGAGACGGTCAAAAGGAGCAGACATGTTTTATCATTACATCTATCATTCGCCCCTTGGTGTGATCCAGCTTCTGGCTGACCAGGATGCTTTGCTCAAGCTATCGCTTAAAGGACAAACTTTTCCAGAACTACCAGAGTCCGTGCGCTCCGTTTCTGCCGATAAACCGCCAGTCCTAAAGGCAGCCGCAGATTGGCTTGATGCCTACTTTGCTGGAAAGAAACCTTGGTTTAATTGTTAAGGCCAAATGGTCGCGAGCTCTCTCAGCTGCCATTACCCTTGGTGTGGCATTCTCCGGTGTGAACATGGTCATCGGCTACCTGATCGGTGGTGTGTCCCCCGCAGCTCAGGCTTTCGTTGAAAACACAGGCGTAAACCTTACCGCAATGGATATTGGTTGGACTGCTGGTGCAGCTATTACCTGGGCATGGAAGGCAGCAGTGCTGATGTTCCCAATTCAAATCGGCATCAACCTGCTTATGATCGCTCTCAAATGGACTCGCTGTCTAAACGTTGACCTCTGGAACGTTTGGGGCAAAATCTTCATGGCTGCTCTGGTTCATGAAGTTACTGGTAACGCATGGATCCCGTGGGTGATGGCTGCGGGAATGATCGTTCTTGAACTGAAGAGCGCTGACCTGACCGAAAAACAAGTTCAGCACATGACCGGTATTCCGGGTGTTTCGGTTCCTCATCTTATTCTTCTTGATAACATTATCATGACTCCAGTTGATATGCTGGTAAGCCGGATTCCTGGCATTGATAAACTGAAGACAGATCCCCAGAGCTTACGCGAAAAGATCGGTTTCCTTGGAGAGTACCATGTGATCGGTTTCATTCTTGGCATTTTGCTTGGAGTCATCGGTCGCTTTGATCTTAAAGGTGTCCTAGCAACCGCTTTTGTTGGTGCCACTGGTTTGACCCTGATGCCCAAAGTTTCAGCCTTGTTCATGGAAGCGCTTGCCCCTGTCCAGGAAGCAGCTGCTGACTTCATGAAATCCAGATTCCCTGGGCGTGCAATCAGTATCGGTCTTGACTGGCCCATCCTGGCTGGTTTACCATCCCTCTGGACTGCAGCCATCCTGCTTATTCCGGTTCTGCTCCTCTTCGCTGTCGTTCTGCCTGGCAATACAGTGCTTCCCTTCGGTTCAATTCTCCTGATTGAAGCCACGATCGGAACCGTAATTCTTGCTAAGAACGACATGGTCCGAACCTGGATCTACGGTGTTTTGATTGCCATAACCCGGTTCTATACCGCCAGCTTCTTTGCTGTGGCAATCACCAAACTGTCTCAGATAACCGGTGTCTTCCAACCCCCGGAAGGCTTCGAAACCTACACCTGGTTGGGTATGTCCTACATTAACTGGATTTTCCTTAAGATCGCTCAAATCTTCACCGGACAAGATATTCTGGTTGGTGTGATCGTGCTCGCTGTTATGGTCGGATGTGGCTATCTCTGGGTCAAGGAAATGACAAAACGAGAAGCTGAATTGGCTGCTAAGGAAGAAGAAACAGGCGTTTCACTTAGCATCGGATAATTTATTCATTATTAAAATATGTAAAGGGGTTGTTTAACAACAACCTCTTTACATTGTAAAAAAGAATAGGTAATTATGACAAAAATTCCCCAAACAATGAAGGCGGCGTTCCTGACTGGACGTATGCAAATTGAAGTGCGAGAAATCCCTACCCCAGCAATTCCAAGGGGAGGAGCATTACTTAAAGTTGAAGCTTGCGGTTTGTGTGGAAGTGATATTAACCGCATTAAATTTACCGAATCGGATGAGCAACGTGTCATCGGGCACGAGGTCGCTGGTGTCGTTGTTGCGACAGATGATGATTCCAGTCCATTCGTTCCAGGTGATAAAATCGCAGTGGCGCATGTTCATATTCCGTGCGGCTATTGTTATTATTGTCGGCACGGCAGCCCCGCTATGTGTCGCCAGTTCAAAAAGACCAGAATTATTCCGGGTGGATACTCTGAATATATTGCCTTGAGCCCAGATCATTTGGCACATACCTGTATCCGCATTCCAGAAGGCGTCAGTTTTGCGGAAGCAACGTTTTTAGACCCTGCCGGTTGCTGTCTGCGCGGATTGGGGCAAATAAAAGCAAAACCTTTTGATCATATCGCTGTCGTTGGCGCTGGCGTTATGGGGCAGCTCTTTGTCAAATTCCTGAAAGATTTAGGTGCATACTCTTATCTCTTCGACATCAGTGATGAGCGCCTGGAAATAGCGAAAGGTTTTGGCGCGAATTACACCTTCAATTCAAGAGACACATCAGTCTTCAAGAATCTGCTTGAGCTGACGGAAGGTCGCGGCGTGGATGCGTTCATTCTCACTTTCGTTACACAGGAATTGCTCGACGCTGCCATGGAATATTCCCGGGATGGTGGTAGGATCTGTGTCTTCGCACCGCCAATCAGAGAACTTAATCTAAAAATGAATTATTTTGACTTTTTCCGCAGAGAAATGCAGATGATGGGATCATACTCCTCTAATTTCGATGAGATTGAGCTAACAATGCAATATATTCAATCCGGTCGTGTGGACGTAAAGAGTATGATCACCCAGACAACCAATCTGGAAGGAATGCTCGATGCGGTGCGGAATCTGGATGACAAGCAACTCAAGGTAATCGTTAAGCCATAAAAGGACTATGAGATGGGATATCTTGCTGTAACACTACACCCTGCTGTTGATAAATTCGTTCGCACTGACCGAATTGTGGCGGACGGCATTGCCCGCGTGGAGGTCGTATCAATCTATGCGGGTGGCAAAGGCAACAATGTTGCAAGAACACTCGTGAGAATGGGAGAATCCGTTGAAACGCTCAGTTTTAATGGTGGATTCACCGGAGCGCAAATTGTTGATTCATTGGAGAAGGAGGGTGTGACTTGTCCCTGGGTGAAGTGCGAAGCGGCAATCCGTATTTCAACCCTCGTTCATGAAACCGAAACAGGTCAAACCTATGCGCTCTATGAGCCTGGTCAACGTGTAAGCGAAGAGGAAGCACAGAGAATGCTGGACCAGTTTGTTTCTTTGATCGATGCAGACTCAATCGTCATGCTCTGTGGTTCTGGTCAGTGCCCCAATTTGGTAGACATGTATGGGAAGATGGTCGAAGAAACACGCAAAGTGGGCGCGCGCTGTCTGGTTGATAGTTCGAGCCCTGCTTTGAATTACGCGATCGATGCCACTCCCTATCTGGTAAAAGCCAATGAGCATGAGATTGGTGAATACTTCCAGGATACTCTCGACACGCGTGAGAAACAGGTTGCTGCTTTGAAATCATTGATTGATAAAGGAATTAGTATTGCTGCCATGACACTCGGTCCGGATGGCATGATCGTTACGGATGGCAAAGAATGCTATCATGCGGTCCTGAAAATGAGAGAGGTGCGCAATGTCGTTGGATGTGGAGACGCGTTGTTAGCCGGAATGGCAAAGGCTTTAGGTAATAATTTGTCGTTGGAAGAGATCACCCGCTGGGGAGTTACGGTTGGTACTGCCAATACCCAGGCGGATGGCGCAGGATTTGTTGATTTTAACCTGGTGAAGGAATTGCTTCCCCAGGTAAGTATGACTAAGATTTTTTAATCATAAAAGGAGTTGAAATGGAAATTCAAGAAGCACGTGAAATTATCGCTGCGTTTGGGAAAGAACTTTACGACCGACATCTGACAGATGCTTCGGGAGCAAATCTCAGCATTCGCATTGGAGACAAAGTGGTCATGACACCCCAGAAAGCGGGTGCGCACAGACACTGGAATCTGACACCTGAACAGGTTCTTGTTTTGGATATTGATGGTAACTATTTGGAAGGTGATGGAAAAATCTCGCGTGAAGCCAAAGTTCACCTTGCTCTTTTACGAGAGTTCTATCCTGAAGCAACATCAGTCATTCACACTCATACTCGAAATGTTCTGGTCTTTTGTGCCGCTGAGATCCCGATGCCACCAGTTTTGCATGCTACCGCACCCTTTGGTGTAATTGAGCAGTGTCGGGATGCAGCTTCCGCAACAGATGAACTGGCAGAAGCCGTGCTTGAGAAAATCCGCGAAAAAGGTGGAGTATCAAAAGCCAAGGCCGCTGCCTGCATGGCTCCTCGCCATGGGCTTTTCGTTCTGGCGCGCGATATCTATGACGCATTCGAAGTTTCTGAACGTATGGATACCAATGCCTATTGTATTTTACAAGCCCAGAAGTTAGGCGTCCTCAAGCCATTGGATGGTGTGCCTGTGGGTTATGCTGAATACGATAAGTAAACAATTGATTAAAAGAGTAATGCAGGTTGCAGAACCTGCATTATTTTATCTTTAACTTGTTATAATAGGATTACAAGTCTGTAAATTAATCCAAAAGAGGAGAGTATGTAATGAAAAATAAGGAAGAAAAAAGAATGCCATCATTTCGAATGAAAGAGGATGAACCGATCGCAAACAGGATTGAACACACGCTGTTGAAACCCGAAGCGAATGCTGCCCAAATCAAAAAACTGTGTAATGAAGCACGTGAACACAACTTTGGTTTCATCTGTGTCAACGCATTTTGGGTGAAATTTTGTGCCACTGAGCTTGAAGGTTCTAACACCAAGGTCGGTGTGACGGTAGGCTTCCCACTGGGCGCGACCTCAACCAAAACAAAAGCTTTTGAAACCAAGCAGGCAATTAAAGACGGCGCGCGAGAAGTCGATATGGTACTCAACGTTGGCGCGCTGAAATCTGGCAAGGACAAAAAAGTTCAAAAAGATGTCGAGGCTGTTGTTGAAGTCGCTCATTCGAAGCAAGTTCCAGTAAAGGTTATTCTCGAGAACTGTCTTTTGACGAAGGAAGAAATTGTCAGAGCCTGTTTGATCTGTAAGGATGCCGGCGCAGACTTTGTCAAGACCTCAACCGGGTTTAATGGACCTGGAGCCAATGTTGACGACGTCAAACTGATGCGTGAGACAGTTGGTGAAGAGATGGGCGTGAAGGCTGCAGGAGGAATCCGCAGTTATGAGGACGCTGTCGCAATGATCAAAGCGGGCGCAGATCGCCTCGGAACCAGCTCCGGCGTCAAAATTATGGAAGAATATGCTGCAAGTCCCGATGCATAAAATCCTGTATAAAAACTGGTAAGGAGATTATTTTGAAACAGACTTTAGAAGCCCAGGAAAGGGCACTCAATACATTACGTTATTTGTCGGTTGATGTCGTTCAATCTGTAAATGAAGGTCATCCAGGCCTTCCCATGGGTTGTGCTGCCATTATGTACGCCCTTTACACGCGGCACATGCGACACAATCCAAAGAATCCTCAATGGTTCAATCGTGACCGCTTTGTTTTGTCCGGCGGGCATGGATCAACACTGCTTTATAGTGTTCTGCATCTGACAGGATATGATCTTACGGTGGAAGATCTGAAACTCTACCATGCTTACGGTAGTAAAACCCCTGGTCATCCTGAATATGGTCACACCCCAGGCGTTGACGCGAGCACAGGTCCCTTAGGACAAGGTCTGGCGAATGCTGTTGGAATGGCGATGGCTGAAGCTCACCTTGCGGCAGAATTTAACCGCCCTGGGCATGAAATCATTGACCATTACACTTACGCGCTCGTAACAGATGGTGATTTGATGGAAGGGGTTGCTTCGGAAGCTGCTTCATTAGCCGGCAACCTAAAATTAGGGAAGCTTATCCTTTTGTACGATGATAATAAAGTTACCATCGAAGGCTCAACTGATATTACTTTCTCGGAAGACCGCGGAGCCAGGTTTGAAGCTTATGGCTGGCATGTCCAACACGTTGCAGATGGCAGCAGCGATGTCGATGGGATCGACGCGGCTATAAAGCGCGCCAAGGAAGATCCACGACCCTCAATTATTCTCTGCCGCACGCATTTGGGATACGGCTTTCCGAACATGCAGGATGATTGCGCTATTCATGGTGCTCCTCCAGGATATGAAGAGCTTAACGCTGCAAAGAAGCTGAGCAGTTGGCCTCTGGAACCCATGTTTTACATCCCTGAAGACGCCAAAGAATTTTTTGCTCAGGCAGTTGACGCGGGTCAGGCGCTTGATCAGGAATGGCAGACAAAGTTTGCTGCCTATCGGTCTGAATATCCTGAGCTGGCTTCTGAATTGATCCGACGAGTTGAAGGCAGATTGCCGGAAGGTTGGGATCAGGACCTCATTGAGTATCCTGCTGACCCCAAAGGTGTTCCCGCCCGAACTGCCGGTGGCAAGGTGCTCAATCAATTAGCCGGGCGTTTGCCAGAGCTGTTTGGAGGTTCTGCTGACCTGGCTCCTTCGAATAAGAGCTGGTTGGATGGATACAAAGCTTTTTCAGCTGAACATCCTGAAGGTCGCAATGTTCATTATGGAATCAGGGAACACGCAATGGCTGCCATCATGAATGGCATTGCCTATCATAAAGGCATGCTGCCTTTCGGAGCAAGCTACCTGGTCTTTACTGATTACCTGCGAGGGGCGCTCCGTCTTTCCTGTATGGCTAAACTGCATGTCATCTACCTGATGACCCATGACAGCATTCATGTCGGTGGGGATGGTCCTACGCATCAACCAGTTGAGCATCTGGCAGCACTGAGAGCAATCCCGGGGCTGTCGGTTATTCGCCCGGCTGATGCAAACGAGGCACGGGAAGCCTGGCTGCAGGCTGTTCGGAATGATGGTGGTCCGACAGTCCTCGCGTTCTCACGTCAGAATCTGCCCACTTTGGATCGCTCGCATGGTGCTCCCGCGAGTCTGCTGCAAAAAGGTGCCTATGTTTACAAGGACTATGGTGTAAACGATCCGGAATTAATTTTGATCGCTTCTGGTTCCGAAGTTGAGCTTGCAGTGAAAGCTGCTGAAAAGCTTGAGGAAAAAGGTCACGCGGTCAGGGTTGTTTCCATGCCGAGCTTTGATCTCTTTGAAGCACAGCCTGAAAGCTATAAAGAAGAAGTTTTACCCAATTCTTTGAGGAAACGAATCGCGATCGAGGCGGGCGTTTCGTTCGGCTGGTCCAAATATGTCGGGCTTGACGGGATCATCGTTTCTGTCGATGACTTTGGCGCCTCAGCACCGGCAAAGGATCTGGTCGAAAAGTTTGGTCTGACATTTGAAAATGTGCTAAAGCAAGCCGAGAGCTTGTTAAAGTAAGAAAGGATTTAATATGGCTTACATTCCCGAAGGCGTAATTTGTTTAGAAGAAGGGCTTGACCTAAATGATTATGTTGTTGCCACCTATATTATGCAGGGAGAAACTGTCGAGGATAGTCTCTCGCGGGCAGTTTCGATGGCAGTAGAACAAACAGTTGGTCGCGGTATCTTCGAAATGCCGGAGTTAAAGCATCTGCTTGAAGACCGATGTGCCAAAGTGCTCACCTTTTTCTCTGTGCCTGACCACGAAAGCAGAGTGACAGAGCGCAATGATGACTGGTCCCGTTATATTGTTCGGATCGCTTTCCCGGTAGTCAACACCGCCTATCAAACTACGATGGTGTTAAATAACGTATTGAGTGACATCTCAATGGGTGGAATGCTTAAATTGGTCGATCTGACCCTTCCGCCCAGCTTCCTTAGCCATTTCAAGGGCCCAAAGTTTGGCGCTGATGGTATTCGCGAAATGAGCAATACACATGTGAATAAACGCGCTTTGACCTGCACAATTCTCAAGCCTTGTGTGGGAATGACCGCAAAACAGGCAGCGGATATCTTCTATCAGCATGCCCTTGGCGGCGCGGATTTTATCAAAGATGATGAAAATATGGGATATTGGGGTGATCTCACAATTACAGACCGTGTCAAGGCGATTGTTGAAGCTGAGAGAAGAGCTTTTGAACAAACCGGAGAACATACGACCTATCTTTGCAACGTGACCGACCGACCTGATCGCATGATAGATAATGCGCGTGAGGCGGTCGAAGCCGGGGCAACCGGGCTTATGCTCACACCGCTCACAACTGGCGTTGGCGCGCTTGAAATGTTGGCAGAGCTTGCCGATCTGAATGTACCGATCTTCGCGCATCCTGGCAACCTTGGGGCGAATTGCTGGTCTCCAGATTTTGGCATCAGCGAGCATATCTATATCAGCAAGCTTTTTCGCCTTGCAGGAGCTGATATGGTTGCCATTCCTGTTCCTTATGGAAAGTTTACGCACAAACGCGATTCCTTCATCAAAATGTTCCGCTACAACATGATGCCGATGCGTCATATTAAAACAGTCTTCACACAAACTGGTGGAGGCGTGAATCCGGTCAATGCCTATACTGCCATTCAGGACATTGGCAATGATGTCATGATGGTGGCTGGCGGCTCGATTCAGGAGCATCCGATGGGGTTAGTGGCTGGAATCCGCGCTTTGCGTCAATCCCTGGAAGCTGTTGCCGCGGGAGTGCCGCTGAAAGAAGCTGCTCAGGAACATGAGGAACTTAGAGTTGCTTATGAAAAATGGGGTCCAAAATAACGGAGGTTAATAATGAGAAAAATGATGAAAGCTGCCGTTTATGACGGCGGACCAAATATTAAAGTAGTTGAAAGACCAATCCCCGAAATTGGTGATGACGAAGCCCTGTTGAAAGTAATGGCTTGTGGAATTTGTGGGACAGATCAGCGAATTCTAAAATACGGGCATCACCGTATCGCTTCGGGCGAGTTGCGAACTTTGGGTCACGAGTTTTCAGGTGAGATCGTCAAAGTTGGCAAAAATGTAAAAGATTATTCAGAGGGAATGCGCGTTACGATCGCTCCAAATATGGGCTGCGGTCACTGTCAGGAATGTATCACCGGACATACCAACCTTTGTCAGGATTACATAAGCTATGGCGTCGCGTTGGACGGCGCATTTGCTGAGTATATGCGCATCTTACCCCAATCAATGGTGCAAGGGAATATTTCCGTTATCAGTGATGATCTGTCTTACGCTGAGGCTGCCTTTGTGGAACCAACAGCCTGCGCCCTGCATGGTTACAACGCCTGTTTTCCCCGATTGCTTGATAATGTTTTGATTATTGGTATGGGTCCTCTAGGGATAGCGCATCTGCAAATAGCCCGGTTCCTTGGGGCGCGCATGGTGATCATGAGCGATCATCATGACGAACGCATCCCCCTGGCTTTGGAGTTTGGCGCGGATATCGCAATCAATTCATATAAGACCGATTTGAAGGAAGTTGTGGAAAAGGCAACCGGTGGTTATGGTATTGATATCGCTATCACAGCTGCCTCATCTGCTTCAGCCCAAAGAGAAGCGGTCGAGTTGCTCGCGATGCATGGTCGCATCAACTTTTTTGCTGGTTTGAACATCGAAAAGCCTGAAACTACGATCAATGCTAATCTGGTCCATTACAAGGAGTTGATCATAACCGGCACAACAGGTCAAACCATTGACGATTTCCGAAAAGCGTTGGATCTGATCACCAGGGGTAAAGTGAAAGTTCAAAAATTGATCACCGATCGCTATTCCCTGGATGACGCAGAAGAAGCCTTTGCATTCGCGAACTCCAAGAAGGGTCTGAAGACGATGATCTTCCCCCATGGGCTTGATGTGTAAGGACGCATGATGACGGTCAGAATTTGTGTTCTTGGCGCAGGCAGAGTTGGAAAACTGCACACAAGCACAATCCGTAATTCCGTCCGGGATGCGGATGTCGTCGCGATTGTAGACCCAAATACAAGCGTTCTTGAAACGGTGGTCAAGGATTTCGAGGTGGAGCATGGTTATCATTCGCTGAGCCAGGCGATAGAATCCTGCGACTTTGACGCGGTCATTATCACAACACCGACCTTCACGCATAAAGACCTGACTTTGGAAGCGGCGGCAGCTGGCAAGCATGTTTACTGCGAAAAGCCGATGGCGCTCAACCTGGACGAATGCGATCAGATGATCTTTGCCTGCGAAAAAGCCGGCACAAAGCTCCAGATCGGTTTTATGCGCCGCTTTGACCCGGAGTTTGTTTCGGCGAAAGCGAGAATAGATGCCGGTGATATCGGAGATCCTATGCTGGTCAAGTCACTGACACACGGTCCGGGCTTACCGCCCACCTGGGCATGGAAGCGCGAAACCTCCAACGGTCTCCTGGCAGAGGTTAACAGCCACTGCTGGGATTCTGTTCGCTGGATGATGGGCAGCAATTACGAGCGCGTTTATGCTGAAATCGCAAACCTCAAAGGACCTTCAAAAGGGATAGAGGATCCGGAATTTTATGACAATGCGGTTGTGAGCATCAAGTTTGAGAACGGCGGTTTGGGTTCCTTTAGTGGAATTTGCCCCTGCGATTACGGTTATGACGGGCGCATGGAAATTGTCGGAACAAAAGGGATCATTCAGATCGGAGAACTCAAGGGGCAGGCTGTGACGATCTGTAACAGCCGCAAGCAAGGCCTGGTTACCCCGATATTCGAGAGCTGGCAAAAGCGGCACGCGCAGGCGTATATAGAAGAACTCCGTCACTTTGTTGACTGTATCAAGAAAGATCAACCCCCACGTGTTACCGGCGAAGATGGAAAATGGGCTGTGGCAGGTGTTTTGGCTGCAACAAGATCTTTTGAGGAGTGCCGTCCAATTAATTTGTCGGAGGTAATGAATTAAAGAAATGAGCCTTTTGGCTTGACGTTTTTTCCTAAGAAGGCGAATGGGTCAGAATTGTGTGAAAACTAGATCTTGTCCATTCGCCTTCAAAATTTAATGTATATCTTTATCTTGCTGCCAGGCGTTTTCCAAAACGGCTTTTGTCTGGGCGTAAGAATGGATCATCGGGTTCATCAGCAGAGCCTGGAGCGCCAGCTTCTTATTCCCAAGGACTATTGCCTCGCTAGCCTGGCGTTCGTAGGCGGAAACCCGTTCCAATAATGAAAGCGCCAAAGGAGGAAGACTGGCAGGACGCAAAGCGATGATCTCACCATTTTTTATTTGAGCGGGCACTTCAATGATCGCGTCATGCGGGAGGGTTGGATAAGAACCTTCGTTGGGCACGCTCAATATTAATTCTCCACTTTCCTTTTCAGCCAATAAGTAGAGCAAAGGCGCGACGATCCAATCGTACCAGTTGGCGTTGCGCGCCTGCAGGAAGGCCAGAGGATCTCCGGGCTGCCAGACTTGCATTGTCTCCAGCATGTCATTATTGATATCCATCAGCTCTTCCGCGCGATGTCTCTTTTTACCGGTGAAGAGGTGCTTTTCGGGATGAAGATAGTATTTCAGGTAGTTCGCCGGGATAGCGCCAATTGCGCGGATAAGGTCAGGTTCGACCGTAAGACCTTTGATTAGCTCCAATTCTTCCATGAGATGTGGAAACAGATCTTTGCCATCGTGTCTTAGACCGCAGAGCCAGCCCAGGTGGTTCATGCCACCCCAATCATATTCAAGTTCTTTCCAATCAATGCCGAGATGATTCCCCAAATCAATGAGTAAGCCTTCCGGCATATCGCAAATCCCGATGACCTTTAGGGTGGTGAACTTTTCGAGGGCATATTGGACCATACTGCTCGGATTGGTCAGGTTAATCCAGGTGCAGTTGGGGCAATATTTTTCGCATGTACGTGCATAAGAGAGTGCCGGTGGAAAGCTCCGAACAGCATTCAGGAAACTGCCTGGTCCAACCGATTCTTCTCCAGGAATTCCAAGCGTAGGAGGAAAAGATTCATCGTGAAGTCTGCCCTTTAGACCGCCCACACGTATTTGGTTGATCACAAAATCCGCCCCTTCGAGCGCGTCAATTGGATCTGTGCTCATTCGCATGGAAATGTCTGTTTCCGGGTAAAGGCTGTGAAATCCTTTGGATAGTTTCAGTACAGCCTTCAGTTTGTCCAGGCTGCGACCTTGAAAGACAAATTCATAACTTTGTTTAGGACTATGTTTGAGAAATGACTCGATCAGTAATGGGCTCGCTAACGCGCTGCCACCTAAGAGGGTGATTTTTATCATTTTATTTTCCTCTCACCTTGTTGTTACAGGTTTGTTAAACTATAATAATACCTGATAATATCGCAAAGAAAGAAGAATGCATGGATCCATCGATCAATTTTGATACTCGAGTTGCATACTACCTTCAACTAAAAGATTATTTGCAAAAGCAAATAGATTCAGGAGAATATAAGCCTGGGGATATGCTGCCAAGCGAAGCTGATCTTTGTAAACAATTCAAGGTCAGCCGCACTGTTGTCCGGCAGGCTCTGAAGGAATTGGAGCATGAAGGCAGTGTTTATAAACGGCGTGGGAAGGGTACCTTTGTCAATCAGCCGAAAATTACGATCGCTCTGACCCAATTAAAGACCGGTTTCAGCAAAGAAATGGATCGGCATGGTCAGGTGATCGTGACCAAGGTCTTGAGTCAGGAAAAGGTAAAAGCCGATAAAAAAGTGGCAAAATACCTGAAAGTCAAGGAAGGTACACCAGTCTTGCATATCGAACGACTAAGATTCGTGAATGATGAACCGATGGTGCTGGTGAATACCTGGCTTCCTTCACCATTATGTGAGACATTGCTGGAAGCTGACCTTAGTAAATCGCTCTATGAGACCCTGCGCATTTCCTGCAAGATCGAATTCACCTATGGCGAGCGAATTATTGAAGCAGTCGCTGCAAACGAGAAGGAAGCCGAATACCTGAATGTGGAGCTGAGCACACCCATGTTGAAGGTTATCACGATCAGCTACCTGGACGACGCGACGCCGATTGAATATTCCGTTGCGATCCAACGTGGGGACCGGTCAACGATTGAAGCAAAAGTGGTCAGTTATTTTACTTATGGGAAAAACGCAGTATTCAGCTCTGAGCAGTTTAACTATTCCATGCTTTCGAGGGATTAAAGGATGAAACTTGATTTTCTGCTAAAAATTGCAAAGGTAATGCCTGTCATCTTGTTTATAAGCGGAGCGCTGGCCTTTTTTGGGCAGATGCGCATTGCTCCTCGCGAGGTTCCAAAAACAGCCATGGTGAATAAGAGGCTGGGTCTTAGTATCATGATGGTTGGCTTGGGTCTTTTTCTGGGATTGTTCCATGCCCAGAAGTTCTACATAATTGCCGGTTGGGCTGGTGCAGCTGTTGGAATGCTTTT
This sequence comes from Anaerolineaceae bacterium, assembly GCA_050946715.1. Classification (GTDB taxonomy): domain Bacteria; phylum Chloroflexota; class Anaerolineae; order Anaerolineales; family Anaerolineaceae; genus Mesolinea. The sequence continues at coordinate 86,907 of JBMNVH010000002.1, forward strand.
ATTCGGCTGGGTGTACTCTCAGGCGCGGGCAGAATTTCCGCCGATGTCGGATAAAGATTGGATCATAATGAAAAAGAGGGAACAAAACGCCCGAATTGAGGCCCTTGCGGCAAAGCGTGAGGCAAAGAAACAGAAGCAGCAGCAAGAGTAGTTTAAGTCAGATCGAATTGAAAAGCGTTATTTTCTGAAGAGGAAAATAACGCTTTTTTATTGGCGAATAGGTAACAAAGCAATAACTACATTCAAGTCTTACTGAACTTGGGCATTAATTGTCTATAAGTTCAAATTGAGCTTGTTCACTCACCTAATGTGACCAGCTTGCTTAAGCGTTAAGCACCGGTGTTGGTGACGGAGGTGGACTTTTTCTTTTCGTCTTTGGCTTTTCGCTTTTCTTTGTTGGTCAATTGCGGCTTTTTGCGTTCTTCCTTTTTGGCTTTATCCTTACTTGCCATGGTTGCTCTCCTTGGGGGATGATTTATATTGTAATTATAGTTTGTTTTTACGTAACTTAGGCTTAAAGAGCCACAAGGCAAACGCATATAATTAAAGATGATTTTATTAGCATCAAACATTAATACGAACAATGGATCAATCTTTTTAGCCAAGCCAAAGAAAAATTGGCTATAAAAATCAAAATCTAACAAAGCAAACGGGCGGCAATGTGCCCGTCAAGGTATGGCGATCTGCAGTTAATTCTTTTTCCATCCCATTCTTAGGCAAAAAACCTTCAGGTAGATCGCCATACACCTATGGGCACTGGCGTCACCCTAAAGGGCTCCTCGCGATGACAACCAGGCAAATGTACCCAGGACGCAGGCAGCCCGCCTGCCCCAAGGGTTAATTCTCCCAACTAAGGCATGCAAGCAGTCCCAGCGCTGCGCTGGAGGGGCTTGGGTTCGACTACAACAGACCAGGTATAAAACGAGAATTGCTGATAAAGAGCCGGCTTTTTCGTGGTCGGGAGACTGGAAGAAGACTGAGATCGCAGCCGCGAATATAATAGCGATTTATGTAGATTTCTGATGGTTCTCACCTTTAGAAACTGCTCGTGGGTGGCTCTCTTTTTGTCGTGATCTTGATGCTATGCATTAAGCAAAATGGCTTATTTCAAAAATGGAAAATGTCTTGACGTGGGCAGGTAAGCTTTTCAAGGATCTTGGTCATTATGCAGCAACTCACATTGCACCAGGATAATAGTATTGTTGTTAAAAACACATTGACAAAGAAGGTGTTGATGAATTATAATGGACATCCATCCAAAGGGTTAACTATAAAGAGTTTTAGTTAATCCAAGAGAATTTTAGTAATCCATATTGTTGTGTGCATTGCACTGTTGTTCTTTCCCAAAAGTGTTCTGTTATAAAGTAGGAGTTGGGACTTTAAACTTAACATAAAAGAAACCTCATTAGAAGAGCCCTGTTTATGGACAGGCAAGCATCCAGCCTTTTGATGGTTTGATCATTTTCCAAAGAATCGCTGATGTGAGAATGCCATTTTTTCGGTCAATAAGTTAAGGAGCACTAAAATGAAAAAGAATGTTTTAAGAGCAGTCTATTTATTGATGGTCTTTGTTTTGATTGCTTCCTTGGGAACCAATCAGGTGAAAGCTGGTGAGGTAAGTCAAAATGGTGGGGATGATGCCTATTTTTTGACTTCTAAACCATTTGATGAGGAAGTTATCCTGGATAGTGATGCTAACTCTGAGACCTCGTTTGGTTTTGGTGACATGCCACAACTCGCAGCAGGCGCATATCGTCTAAATTTCAGCGGGGATGAATTTACTCCTTGGAATTACTTATATGCATCAGATCAGGTGCGCGTCCTTGAAGGGTGTGTTGGCATAAAACTTAATAGTGCGTCATCAAGCTTTTATGGCGCAACACTGCCTCTCTCAATCCCGGCTGGATCAACAATTCATAGTATCGTCTTTACAGGTGTGGATAACTTTAATTTACCAGACAGACATCTGGAATATCACCTCAGACGCTACAAGTGGAATGGAACCACAGATGAACTCATTAAAAAACTGCAAACCACTGACGCATTTGCCAGCCCAAATCCTTTCTGGATGAACGCGGTTAACATTAACCATGTGGTCAGTCCTGATTACACATATTACCTTTATATCAGAATGTTTCCGGTTTGGGACAGCTGGGATGACTTGAAAAAATTAAAAATATGCCAGCTTGGGGTCGAATACTACCCGCCATCGGCTTTTATGGTGGCAATTCCCACCGTAAGGAAGTAACCATATGTTCCCAAAGTGGGAGATAACAACTGAATAAGTCTGGAAGCCACCATGTCGTGGTGGCTTTTCTATTTAAAACTGCCTGTGTATTTTATTGCGGAATTTATGGCTCTTGCCAGGGCGATCAGGGGCGAACTTGATCAAGCATATGGCATGAACTTTGCGCCCGGTTTGAGCGGAGTGAATGCACGGGGTTGGGAGACCACGCGCGAACAAAGAGACTGGGAGACCAAGCATGAACACTGTTGTGCCATCGCCGACATCTACGCCTGAACTGGTTTCGTGCAATCGGCTGCATGTTTCATCCCTGACTTGTAGGGGAACCTGCAATGGTTTCTTGGATGGGGTATATCCTAAATAATCCCGTCGGATTGAAAAGAGCATCCTAACCACGTTTCGCATCCGCATAGGTAGGAGCCCATGTGCGGATCTTGCTCTCTTATGCCGGATTTCAAATACAAAATCCGGCCTACGTGTTTGCGGTTCGTATTTATGCAATGTGGAGAGCAGATCGTTTGATGCAGTTTTGGTAGGTCGCGATTGAAAGATGGGCGGTTTATCCGCCTATCTTTTAATCCGACGTCCAACATTTATGTTTCATACTCAATCGTGGCAGGGCGGGTTGCCACCCGTACTTTGGGTATGTCCGCCCTAAGCGAAAGATGTCGGATTAAAGTTGGCCAGGAATGGGCCAATTTCAATACCGCTACGGAAACCTGGTCGCGTTTCACCATCCGCACAAATAGGAGCTTATGTGCGGATATTGCTCTCTTATGCCGGATTTCAAATACAAAATCCGGCCTACGTGTCTACGAGCCATTTTTGTCATACTGAGAATTGCTGCTATTTTTAGACGTAGATGGCGTGCAATGGTATCATTAGGTATTAGCACTCAGCTTGTTGAGCGACTTATGATTGACAGGAGCGAAGGTTGAAAGAGCTTTCAAGGCAGACACGTATTCGATACCTGATGACCTTGCTGATTTTGATTACGATACCCTGCTATTTGCTGGGGTTTATCCTGCTTAAGCTGGATCGTGGTCCGCAGCCGAGCAAGCCAACCCGTACGCCTACGGCGACGGTCACAGCTTTGCCGACGATCACGCTCACGCCATATCTGACGCGTACCGCTTCCATCACGCCTACGGCAACCCAAACCCTGGTGCCGAGCCTGACCTCCACCGCGACGGCAACAGCTACGCAAACCCCAACCCCGACCGAAACGAGTTTGCCGACAGCGACGGAAGTGACCGTCCCGACTGAGGGGACACCTCCAATTAATGAGCCAGATCCGACACAGGGAGTGCCACCTCCAAATATCAACCCATGAAAGGGGCTTATGAGTTTTGAACTAATACCATTCTTAAAATCGATGCTATCAGTAGCCGGACTATCCGGATATGAAGCACCAATTCGTGACGTCATCACCCCGGTCTGGCAGGAGCTTAGCGACCGCACCTGGGTGAGCAGCCATGGCAGTTTGCACGCTATCCGCTATGGTACTGCTGTTGAACCAAGACCAAAGGTCATGATCGCAGCCCATATGGACGCGATCGGGCTGATGGTCACCGATATCGACAATGGCTTTTTGCGATTTACTCAGGTTGGCGGGGTGGATCAGCGTATTCTGCCCGGGCAGATGGTCGTCGTCCATGCCAGCAATACCGGCGAGACGCATGAGTTGCCCGCGATGGTGGTGATGCCGCCGGCTTATCTCTTGCCCAAAGACGGAGGCAAAGGCGCCTTGCCGCAGAAGTATCTGCTGATCGATACGGGATTACGCACCAAAGAGGTGGAAAAACTGGTGCGCGTAGGCGATGTGGTCTCCTTTGCCACTGAGCCCCGCGAGCTGAGCGGAGATACGCTCAGCGGACACACGCTTGACAACCGCGCCTCGGTTGCCGCGACGACGGTCGCCTTGGATCTGCTTTCCCGACGTAAGCATCAATGGGATGTGATCGCTGTCGCGACCGCGCAGGAAGAGGTGGGCGGCATTGGCGCTATGGGCGCGGCTTTTGATATCATGCCCGATTTCGCGATCGTGATCGACGTGACTTTCGCCAGTGGACCTGGCGGTAGCAGCGCCGGCACTTTTGAGCTTGGCAAGTCCGTACCCGTGACCTGGGGCGCCTGTGACCATCCGGCATTGAACAAGGCGATGGAAGAATGTGCCAAAGAATACGAAATTCCGATCTCGCGGGATTTTGCCCCCCGCGGATCGGGAACGGACGCCTGGGATGTGCAGGTCGCTCAGGCTGGTATCCCGGTGATCGAACTGGGCATTCCCTTGCGCTATATGCATACGCCGGTCGAAGTTGTTTCGATCAAAGATATCAAGCGGGCTGGTCGGTTGATGGCGGAATTCATCAATGACCTGCCGATCGATTTTATGAAAAATGTGATCTGGGAGTAGACCATGGCAAAAACAGTTGAAACCACAAAGAGATTTAGTCCCAGATTAGGGAAAAAGGAACTTGATCTGCTCACCCGGCTCAGCAACGCGCTGGCGGTCTCCGGCGATGAACAAGAGGTCAGAGCGATCGTTTATGAAGAGCTAAAAGAATTTGAATCTTCCATGCACACGGACGCGATGGGGAATGTGATCGTCGTTCGTGAAGGCAGTGGCAAGGACCGTGTTCGGGTAATGTTGGCCGGTCATATGGACGAGGTTGGCTTCATGGTCACCAAAGAAGACGGCGACGGCTTGTTTGAATTTACTACTATCGGTGGGATCGATCCCCGTCAGTTGGTCGGCAAGCCCGTGATCATCGGGCGCGACCATGTGCCGGGCGTGATAGGCGCTAAGGCGATCCATCTGACCACCCCGGCAGAGCGCGCGCAGGAACTGAGGGCCGATGCCTTGCGCATAGATGTCGGATTGGGCGGCTCAAAGCTGGTGAAATTAGGCGACCGCGCGACCTTTGACACCAAACTGACAGTTTTAGGTCCCAGCCTGCGCGGAAAAGCGCTGGATGACCGTTTGGGCGTTTTTACGATCATTCAATTGCTCAAGAACGCTCCGGAAAACGTTGATCTGCTGGCAGCTTTTACGGTTCAGGAAGAGCTGGGCTTGCGCGGCGCGAAGATTGCTGCCTACCACCTCAATCCTGATATCGGTATCGCCTTGGATTCAACGCCCGCCAATGACCTCCCGCACTTTGACGGCGAAGAAAACACGATCCACAACACGAAGTTGGATGGTGGACCTGCCATTTATCTGATGGACGGCGCCACGATCGGTGATCGCCGCCTGATCAAATGGCTGAGCGAAACTACGGATGCTGAAGGCATTCCCTGGCAATATCGCCAACCCGGACGGGGAGGCACGGACGCGGGGTCGATCCATAAGACCCGTGCGGGTGTGCCAAGCGTTTCTGTTTCGGTGCCGCAGCGTTATCTGCACTCGGCGGCTGGCTTGGTGCGCAAAGATGACGTTATCAACACAATTAAATTATTGCATGCTGCTTTGTCCCGGTTGGACAAGAGCATTTTGAACTCTTAGGAGATAAAAAATGACGAAAAAGAATTCTGAAGAATTGATCAAAGTTTTGGAAATGCTGGTGGAAACTCCGGGTCCAAGCGGTTCGGAGCACCTGATCAGACAAAAGATCGAGGACGAGATCCGCGATCATGTTGATGAAATGTATTCCGACGCGCTCGGGAACCTGATCGCCCGCAAAGGCAGCAAGGGTAAGGGCGGTAAGCGCGTCATGGTTTCAGCGCACACCGATGAGATAGGTCTGATGGTGACGCATGTGGATGATAATGGCTTTGCCCGCTTTATTTCCATCGGCGGCGTGAGCCCCCTGACCTGTCTGGGCGGAAGAGTGTTGTTCATGAACGGCACCCGTGGGGTGATTGGCATTGAACGGCTCGCTGCTGGCGAACAGCCAACTTTGGCGCATCTCTTTATTGATACCGGCGCGACTTCAAAGGAAGATTCCACCGTTACGGTTGGAGATGTGGCTGGATTTGAGCGACCTTTCCTGAATCTGGGTAAGCGCTTGGTCGCCAAGTCGATGGATGATCGCGCCGCGGTCGCTGTGGCGATCCAGGCACTCAAAGCTATCAAGAAGACTGTAAATGAAATTTATTTCGTCTTCAGCACGCAGGAAGAAGTCGGTTTGCGTGGCGCGATCACCGCTGCTTATGGGGTTGATCCCGAAGTCGGTATTGCGATCGATGTCACCCGCACCGGCGACACTCCCAAGGGTGTCAAAATGGCGGTTGCTTTGGGTGATGGTCCCGCGATCAAGGTGCGGGATGCCTCCTTTATCGCGGATCCACGGGTGATCGAATGGATGGTAAACGAAGCCAAGGCTCAAGGTTTGCCCTACCAGATGGAAGTTCTCGAAGCTGGCGGCACGGACGGCGCGGCGATCCAGCGGACGAGGGCGGGCGTGCCGGCTGGTTGTCTCTCGATCCCCTGCCGATATATCCACACACCATCTGAAATGGTCGATCGGGATGATCTGGAACGATCTGTCGCGCTCCTGATCGGTCTGCTTGAAAAGGCGATTGAATTTTAATCTGTAATTTTTAAAATAATAGAAAATGCTCGTGGTCGGAAGATCACGAGCAAATTTTATAGATAAATTAGAATTGCCGTAATTCAGGAAATGCGTTTTGCCTGATATGCTTTACAATTAGGCGTATGGAAATGAAAAGGAAGAAAGATAAGAAAGGTAGCTTGTCGCGGCTGGGCTTGATCGTGATTCTGGTCATGATCTTGCTGACAGCTTGTGAAGGCTTGCCTTTTGAGATTATATTGCCGTGGGCGGAATCTGCGCCAAATCTTTCGGTTGATGTTGAAGAAACCCCTCAGGTGGATGTCACTTCAACGGTGGAACCGGAGCCGGAAGAAACTCTGCTTCCATCAACAGATCCTGATAAATTGATCTTATGGCTGCCTCCCGAAATGGATCCATACGCGGAAAGCGACTCGGGCAAAATTTTGCTCGAAAAGCTGAATTCTTTTGCCAATAGCAACAAGGTTGAGATCATTGTTCGCATTAAAGCGCAAACCGGGGCAGGCAGCCTGACCGATTCGCTGACCGCGACCCGGTCTGCCGCGCCGGAGATCCTGCCGGACCTGATCCTGCTTTCGGCTCCTGACCTGGACCTGGCATCGCGCCGCAACCTGATCTACGCAAACGAGGGCTTGGATGAATTTATGGCAGGGGTGGATTGGTATCCTTTCGCCAGACAAATGAGTACCATTGACGGCGAGGTTTTGGCGGTTCCGTTGTTTGTTGACCCTTACGCGATGATCTATAATTCTGCTTCGCAGCTTCCCCCTTCAAATGAGTGGAATCAGATCCATAAGAACTTTGGTATTTTCGGTTTTGCTGGTGATGACCCTCTGGGGAAATTCCTTTTGCTGCAATACCTGGCAGCGGATGGTAAAGTTGCCGATGGGCAAGGCTACGCTTTGTTGGAAGAAGCGCCATTAATCGAGGCTTTGCAGGTGCTCAAGGATAGCCTGAATACCCGACATATCAATTATCTTTCACTCGGTTATCAAAACGACAATCAGGTTTGGCAGTCTTTTCTTGACCGCAACCTCGATACGGCGGTAGTGCCGGTCAGTATAGTTTTGGCGGACCCAAGGGATAATTCCGAGCAACCAGAACCAGCCATGACAGAAGCGGAATTCACGATCGGCAGCGCTTCTGCCTGGGCGTTGGCGAATCCGGATACCGGACGGCAGGCTTTGGCGCTGGAATTGCTGGAAGAGCTGATGCAAACTGAGTTTCTGGGCAGGTGGAGCGAGTCTCTGCATAAGTTGCCGTCCAAGCCGACCGCCTTAGGCTCCTGGACGGAACCAAAGCTCAAGCCAGCTTTGGAGAAGATCGCCCAGGTGGTGGTGCTTTTCCCTGAAGAAGCTGTTTTGAATAAACTGGGACCCATTTTGCGCAACGCGACCTTATTGATCCTGAGAGACGGCGGAGATGTTGTTGAAACAGCTCGCCAGGCGATAGAGAGTGTAAAATAATGTCCGATTTAAGCGATCCAAAGAAGCCTTCGGCAAAAAACAAGGGCTTGATATGGGCTGTGATCATTATGGCGATCATGGTCATAGCGCTGGTGGCATTTGTCAGCGCGCAGGAAAGAAGAACGATCGTCAATGAGATGACGCTGACGCAAACCGCGCAATTTGAGCAAACTAGTCAGTCTGATTCCTATACCCCCGACCCTTTGGCAACGCCCGTTGTGCCGGGTTCGGTTGTGAATGTGAATGGGATCCTGTTCGCCGGTGGCTTTATGGTTTTGCTTGTTCTGGTCGCGGTGCTTCGCGAAGCCTTGCTTGATCCGAAAAAATGAGGTGTTTTTGACCAGGCGAATTGAAAAATTGAAAAATTTATTAATAGATGCCCAATTGGATGCGGTGGTTTTGAATCCAGGGGCGAGCCTGCGGTATTTGACCGGTTTGGAGTTCCATTTGATGGAAAGACCGGTCGTTTTTTTACTATCTTCCAATGGGCAAGCCAAGATCATCCTACCCAGGCTAGAGGCTCCCAAACTGGAATTTTTGACCTTTGACGTTCAGGCTTATTTCTATGACGACGATCCTGCTACCTGGCAGTCTGTATTTGATGCTGCTTTGGCGGGAATGCAAGGCGCGGCTTTGAAGATCGGCGTAGAAGCAAACCGACTTCGCTTTCTGGAACTTAACTTTTTGAAAAATGCTCTTCCTTTAGCGGAATTTGTGGACGCGGGAGAGGTTTTCGCGAAGCTGCGCATGGTCAAAGACGATAGCGAGCTTCTCAAAATGCGCAAGGCAGCCGAAATCGCGGAAGCGGCGTTGATAAGCACGATCCGAAGCATAACAGCAGGAATGAGTGAAAAGCAAATTGCCGCTGAGTTGTTGATCCAGCTTTATCGACACGGCTCAGACCAGGAATTACCATTCGCTCCCATTGTGAGCAGTGGACCCAACAGTGCTAATCCGCATGCCTCACCCTCAGAGAGGATCGTGGAGGATGGTGACCTGATCCTGTTTGATTGGGGCGCTGGTTTTAAGGGCTATTTCTCGGATATCACACGCTGTTTTTATTTGGGCGAAGTCAACCCGCAGATGGTGGAGATCGCGGAGACGGTGCAAAGAGCCAATCACCAGGCTGTTTTTCAGGTGAAGCCAGGCATAAAAGCCGGCGAGGTGGATGGCTTTGCCAGGCAGGTGATCACTGACAGCGGCTACGGCGAGTATTTCACACATCGCACCGGGCACGGTCTGGGCATGGAAGCGCACGAAGCGCCCTATATCTTCGCGGACAACCCATTGGTGCTTGTGGAGGGCATGGTTTTTACCGTGGAGCCGGGGGTCTATGTGCCGGGATTGGGCGGTGTGCGCATCGAGGACGATATCGTCGTGACTGCTGATGGCTTCATGAGCTTAAGCTCGCTGCCCAGAGAAGTAAAAACCATTGATGAATACTTGAGAATATACGACATAATAAGGAACTATTATGAAATTGGCTTATGAAACCCTGACAATTGGTCCGATGGGCAATAATGTCTACTTTTTTTACGATGAGGAAAGTCTGGATTGTGTGATCATCGACCCCACCTTTCTTCCGAGGGTACAACTGGATTTTATCAAGCAACGAGGGTGGACACTTCGGCAGATCTGGTTGACCCACGGGCATTTTGACCACGCGGCTGGCACCAAAGGTGTAAGCGAGGCTTTTGACCCACCAATTCCGATCGCGATGGGTCTTGAGAGCTTTGAATGGGCACAGGCGCATCCATCCAGCGCAACTTATGGGGTCAAGGTTGATGAGATCCCACGGGTGGATATTCCACTTTCCCATGGGATGTGGCTGGGTATGACGACCGACGCTGAAGAAAAGATCGTTGAAGTACGGGATGTGTCGGGGCATAACCCCGGATCAATGATGTTCTATTGCCCGGAGCTAAAGGTCGCGGTAGTCGGAGACGCCATTTTTAGAGAAAGCATTGGTCGGACGGACTTCCCGGGCAGCGAACATGCCCTGCTGATGAAAAACATTCGCGAACAAATTTATAGCTTACCGGATGATACCGTTTTACTGCCCGGTCATATGGGACCAACCACCGTCGGGCACGAAAAACGATACAATCCTTTTATCAGAGCGTAAGATGTTTTTATTTGGGAGAAATTGCAACTAAGGTCGTCTTGGCATTGCAATCTGTCATCCTGAGGCAATAGCAGACTGATTGCGTCCCGAGCTCATTTCTCGGGAAGGGTCCTGCAGTCGCATACACGAGCTTTTGAGCTGGAACGAAATATTGAATAATCAGCTCTTGCGATTGGCGAGTATTAGGGAATTGGTGGGCGATTATTTAGCAAAAAGGGTTTGGCACTGACAGGATAAAGGCAGATCGCCATACCCTAACGGGCACAGGCGTTGCCCAGATGAGCTCCTCGCGATGACAGGATAAAAGCGGATTGGGATACCCCAACAGGGCATGTATGAATGGTTGTGTTATTTTATCCGCCGTTTTGGCATTGAAAGCTTTGTGACGTCCACGCCTTCATGAGCTAAAAGCTTGATCTTTAGGTCGATCCCGCCACCATAACCGGTCAGGTTTCCGTTGGAGCCAATAACACGATGACAGGGGATGATGATCGGGATCGGGTTGTGCCCGACCGCGCCGCCAATCGCCTGACTTGCCATTTTGGCGATACCTCTTTTTGCGGCAATCTTTTTTGCGATATCGCCGTAAGTGCGTACTTCGCCGTAGGGGATCTGTATAAGCAGCTCCCAAACACTTTGGCGGAAAGCTGATCCTTGCGGAGCGAGAGACAGTGTGGAAATAGAACGAAAAAGATGATCAGGCCAACAAAGACGGGAGCACCCATGTCAAGAATGTATTGAATGATTTCCTGCAATTTCATTATGACTCCTTTATTTATTTTATGGGGAAGAATTAAGACTTAACGATTGCCTCAAGTTCTTCTACTACTTTATCCAATCCGAAACCCGTCAGGAAGGGAACACCATTAATCTTTGGGACCCCATAATCCGTGGGATCGTTCGGTGCAATGTGCACCAGCACATGGGCTTGTGAAGCTACGCTTTTTAGTTTACGAAAATCCACAACCCTCACTTCCACATTCCACTTTCGCTCTTCAGCGATTTTTCGGACTTTATAGGCGGCTGTTTCAGAAGTAGCAACTCCCGATCCGCATGCGACTAAAATAATTTTTCGTGCCAATTTAATTTATCTCCTTTCGAATTCTATAAAAATAAAAGATTAATAATTGTTTTGTTTTACACCTCCTTACTCTTCTGCTTTGACTCGTTCAAGCTCCTTGACAAGAACTTCGTATAATTCCTGTGGGCTTTTACTGTTCTTTAAGGTAGTGAGAAATCCTTCCGTTTGGAACAAGGTGATTAATCTCTGCAACCATAGGACTTGTTCTTTCGGATTAAAGATCGCCAGCAAAAAGACGATCTCAACCGCAACGGGCACATCCAAAGTTGCAAGCTCAAAAAATTCAACTGGCTCATTTAAAACAGCAACGCCAATCGCAGCTCGATTGACGTGTGTTGTATCAGTGTGCGGGATTGCAACTTTCACTTCTTCTGTTGGCAGACCGGTGGGGAAGCTTTTCTCGCGCGTGATTACTGCATCAACATAGGTATCCTTGACATATCCTTTATCAAACATGACTTTGCCAAGTTGGCGGATGGCGTCCTCGCGATCAGTCGCATCAACACCCAAAAGAATAATGTCTTCATGAATAAAGTTTGAAATGGAGTTTTCTTGTTCTGACATAATGGCTCAAGCTCCTGATTAAAGTATTGTGTTGTTGGATTTCAATTCAAGTTGCGTAATTGAACTTGTAATAACATTATCATAATTGCTTTATTTTTAGCTGTCAAGAGTTATTAATGGTGTTTTCTGAAAGCGTTAACATATGATTAAATCCATTATCCGAAGTGGTTTGAACACCCTCGCTCTTCACCCGTTTTCAAAGCAGGGATCGTTTGATTAATTTGGAAAATGAACGAATAATAATAGTAACTTTATATAATTATTCGTTACACTGGTTGAGGAGCCTATCTAATTGTTGGAATGTAAAAAATCTTCTGGATCGACTTCAAAAAATATCATCCCCGCTTTTAGCTTGATCCACTTTATTTATTATCCTTGCTTTTCTACAGGATGAGGAACAAAGATTTGCTCTCACTCTTGGAAAGTTTCCAGGAGTGGGAGCTTTTTTAGTTTTATCTATTCTTTTGTGATCTGCTCTTTATACTTCTGATTTTTAATTTTTAGCGCGTTTGTCGGCTGATAAAATGCTCGTTATTCCGACAACGCTTTACTTTACAACCTGGGGTCTGACAAGTCGTCCAGTTGAGGCTTTCCAGGATCGCCCTTTTTGTTTGGAAATCTTTGCCACTAGGCAGTTCCTTTTTCAGGTTAGTGGTAGTCAGCTTTATAAAGCGTTTTTCTTCGTCATCGAAGATGTGAATACAATTCCCTAAATTTACGATTTGAATCATCTTGTTCCTTTCTTGTATCAATTTGTTAATGTGCATTACAACAAAGAGCCGACCAAAGCCTTAATTTTCCCAATGCGAAAACATTGGGAAAATTGGTACAGTCGCCTAAGATGATTCGTCAACTCGGTTTCATGGGTATTCAGTATTTTAGCACAATCTCTGCGAAATGCCTAAGATAATCTATGGTAAATTCCCAATTTGTCCAAAATTTTCCTTTGGACGGACACACTCTTCAATAACGTTTTATTATGAGGTAGCACGTCATAAACTGGAAGATGAACAGCTACTCCCTTGCAGTCTCTAGACCACAAACAGAACTTTGACCTGTTCCAGGGTAAATCGTTTATAGATTTGAGCCATGGCAAACCCTTTTTCCCATAAATTATCCCTTGTCTTCAGGTGTTCACTTTTAAAGTTTAAATGGTTCACTTTTGAAGTGTTATCGGTTCACTTTTAAACTTCTGCTGACATTTTTTTCTTTTTGCTTGACATTCCCGCCTCAAGTGGTTAGAATTTTGAAACTTGCAATCTGGATGGAGTACGGGCCTGTAGCGCAGTTGGGAGCGCGCTTCAATCGCACTGAAGAGGTCGAGGGTTCGAATCCCTCCAGGTCCATTGTAGGAATAGGGCCCATAGCGCACGCAGTCCCCTCCCTGGGGAATTGTACCCAAAGGGTACAGGTGAGCGCCATGGGAAGTAAGAAACTATTTATACCTGGGCCCATAGCGCACGCAGTCCCCTCCTTGGGGAATTGTACCCAAAGGGTACAGGTGAGCGCCATGGGAAACAAGAAACAATTTACACCTGGGCCCATAGCGCAGTTGGGAGCGCGTCTCAATGGCATTGAGAAGGTCGAGAGTTCGAATCTCTCTGGGTCCACCTAAAAAGACACCACCACAGGTGTCTTTTTTTATTAATGACATGATGAAGATTGGCTCACCTCTTTCTGTCAGCTATTGCAACTGTCGCAATCCATTTTCAACGCCGGGCCTTTAGAATTGGATACCGTTTCCCTGTCGGATTGAAAAGCACAATCCGACCTACCTCTACCCAATGGATGCCATTCTGCCTGTCGGATTGAAAAGCGCAATCCGACCTACAGCCAGATTAAACCTTCACAGGGAGCAGGAAGAAAATCCTGCCTATTTCAAGAACCTCCGGATCATCCTAAACTTCTCCTCCGAATAAGGTCTGTATCGGAACGGCAGGTCGAGCCAGGTGGATTTGCGCACAATGCTGCGGTAGTGCGTGAAGGTGTCGAAGCTCTGTTTGCCGTGGTAGCTGCCCATGCCCGACTGACCCACCCCGCCAAAGCCCATATAGGGCGTTGCCAGGTGGATCACGGTATCGTTCACGCATCCTCCGCCAAAGGAACTGCCCGTCAGCACGCGTTCTTCCACGTTCCGATCCCCGGTGAAAAGATACAATGCCAGCGGCTTGGGGCGCGAGCGCACAAACTCGATCGCTTCTTCCAGTTTCCGCCATGTCAAGACTGGCAGGATCGGCGCAAAGACCTCCTCGGTCATCACCCGCGAATCAGGATCAACATCGACCAGGACCGTTGGCTCGATCCGCATTGCCCGATCATCAAACCCGCCCCCGATCACGGCTTTTTGACCCAAAAGCAGCTCTTTTTTCTCCTGATAATGCTTCTCGTTGACGATACGTGCCATGCCCTCATAATTGCCGTCCGGAAAAAACTCCTCCAGAACAGCGCGAAAATGCTCAATGAATTTATCCCTCACGCTCTCTTCGATCAAAACATAATCCGGAGCGACGCAGGTCTGGCCGCCGTTCAGGACTTTGCCAAAAGCGATCCGCCTGGCTGCCAGGCTGAGATCAGCGCTGGCATCAATGATCGTCGGGCTTTTGCCGCCCAGCTCAAGCGTGACCGGGGTCAGATGCTTCGCAGCCGCTTCCATGACGACCTTCCCCACGCCAACCGAGCCGGTGAAGAAGATATAGTCAAACTTTTGCTCCAACAAAGCGGTGTTTTTCTGCCGTCCTCCCTGGATGACCGCCACGTATTCCGGCGGGTAGATCTCCGCCACGATATCCGCGATCACCTGGCTGGTCGCCGGGGTGTAGGCGCTGGGTTTGACCACGGCACAGTTGCCGGCCGAGATCGCCCCGATCAGAGGATCCAGACAGAGCAGGATCGGATAATTCCAGGGTGACATGATCAGCACCACACCGTAGGGTTCAGGCGATACGAAACTGACCGAATGAAACTGCGCCAAAGGCGTCCTGACGCGCTTATCCTGCATCCAGCCACGCAGGTGTGTAAGGTGATAGCGCAGCTCATCCAGGACCATGCCCGTTTCGCTCATATAGCTTTCAAAAGACGGCTTGCCCAGGTCCTTGAGCAGCGTCCCGGCGATCTTGTCCTCATTTTCCCGTAGCGCGCTTTGCAGCTTTCGCAAAGCCTTTTGTCGAAACTCAAAACTGCGGGTTGCCCCACTCAGGTAAAATGCACGTTGTTTGGCGACGATCTCTTCGATGGTCATGGTTCGCTCCTCGTTATTGCTTGCCGAGAGTATAACAAAAAGCCGTGTCCAATCAAAGAACACGGCCCATATTTTGATTCACCTGGAAGAGTTAATTCTTCCAGAAAAAGAGCAACTAAGCAGCCAAAAGAGCATTCGCCAGCGCTTCGATCGCCTCAACATCGACTGCCTTGACAGAAGATTTTAGCGAAACGGTCTCTTCCATGATCTCAATGCCCTTCATCTGCTCAAGGTATTCGCGGATCCGCTTGCCGCTTTGCGCCGCCCAACTGCCGTTTTCGATCACAGCGACCTTGCGATTGGTCAGATTATGATTCTTCAGGTCAAACAGCAGGCTGTCCATGTGGGGGAAGACCTCGTTATTGAAGGTCGAGCTTGCCAGCACGATCCGGTCAAATCGGAAGCAGTCGCTCAAGACATAAGACGGATCTGTACTCGACACGTTATGGACAACGATCTTCTCTTCGCCGCCCTCAGCCAGCTTGTTTGCCAAAATCTCGACTGCTAGTTGCGTATTGTTATAAACAGAAGCGTAGGCGATCACAACGCCTTTTTCCTCCGGGGTATAACTGGCCCATTTTTGATACATATCGAGGATCAGGTGCAGATCCTTGCGCCAGATCGGCCCATGCAGGGTGCAGAGCATCGAAATTTCAAGCCCGGCGATCTTATCGAACAAATTGCTCACCTGGCGACCGTATTTACCGACAATGCTGGTGTAATAACGGCGCGCTTCGGGCAGATATTCGCTCTCAAAATCGTATTGATCGGCATACATCAGCCCGTCAACAGCTCCGAAGGTGCCAAAAGCGTCAGCAGAAAAAAGGATCTTGTCGTTCTGATCGTAGGTTACCATCACCTCAGGCCAATGAACCATGGGCGCGAAGACAAAACTCAGCTTGTGACGTCCGGTTTCCAGCACGTCGCCTTCCTTGACCTCAAGGGTTCTATCGGTCAGGTCCATTTCGTAAAACTGGGAGATGAACTGGAAGGTCTTCTTGTTCCCGACGATCTTCATCTTGGGGTAGCGGCGGCTTATCTCGGGGATCAGCGCGCAGTGGTCGGGTTCCATGTGTTGAACCACAAGATAATCCAATTCTCTGCCTGCCAGAGCCGCGGTCAGATTTTCGAGGAACTGATCCTGCACAGCGCGGTCGATCGCGTCTATCAGAACGGTTTTCTCGTCCAAAAGCAGATATGAGTTGTAATTCATCCCACGCGGCACGGGATGCGCGTTTTCAAAAAGCGTTATCCGGCGGTCATTCACGCCAAGGTTATAAAGATCATCCTGAATTTTTCGAATGTTATGCATGATATAAATCCCTTTCAGCCCGGTTGGCAAGTCATTTATGGCTTGCGATTGGAAAGGCAAAGCCTTGATTTAGTATACTTCAATTGTTAATATAAAATCAAAAAAAGATGTATGCCGAACATCGCGCCCTATTGGTATTTCCGCCCGGGAACGGAGCATTTTCTAATATATAATTCCACTAAAGAATTGCGGAAAACATGGCAAAGGACGACACTCTAAAAAAGATCTATTCAGAGATCGAAGCAGGCGACCTCGGGAAGGCACGGGATCGACTAAACGGGCTCTTGCTCACATACCCTAATGATATCCAAATTCGCGAGTTGCTGGCTGATGTATATTGGCGGTTGCAATTTCCCGCTATGGCAGGCAGATATTGGTATCTGACCGAAACAAGCGGCGAGCATGTTGAAACTGCCAGAATAGCATTCGAAAAAAGTTTTGGCAATGACCCTGCCAGAATAATGGCTATTTTGAAGTTGAGCGGAGACCCTGATAAGCTGCCGGAGCAGGTCCAAAGTCGATTTGAAGTCCTCCAGAAAAGGAAAATTGAGCAAATCGCTCGAAGGGAAGTTCTGGCAAAGGCTGTCAAAGAGCCCAAAGCAAAATCACCATGCAAACTGCTTTTGTTTGTTTTATTATTCCTGATTGCAATCTTACTGGTTACCGGCTTCATGTGTTTAGGAATAAACTGGTTTGTTGAAAGCGTGTTTTAGATTAGCATTCGCCAACAACCTTGCTGCTTTTAGGGCTGTTTTGAGTTTGTAATCGGCATGAAATCCAGGATTTTCTCTTAGTTAAGAGATGATCCAGCGAGAGAATGGTGGATAGTATGGCAAAGGATGATGTTTTAAAAAGGATTTATTCTGATATCGAAGCCGGCGATCTTGGGAAAGCCCGGGATCGTCTGCATGGTCTCCTTTATACCTACCCTAATGATCTCCATATTCGGGAATTGCTTGGTGATGTTTATTGGCGTTTGCAATTCCCCGCCATGGCAGGCAGGTACTGGTATCTGACCGAAGTAAAAGGCGAACATGTTGAAACCGCCAAAACAGCATTCGAAAAAAGTGTTGGCAAGGACCCCACCAGAATAATGGAAGCGTTGAAGTTTTGCGGAGATCTCAATAGCCTTTCAGAACAAGTTCTAAATCAAATTGAAGCCCTTCAGCAAGAGCATATTAAGAAGCACGGTTACAGATTTAATTGGGCAAGAACTGTCGAAAAACCTAAAGTAACTCCAAAAGCGGTAATTTTGGTAAGAAATGGTTTTCTCCTGATTCTCACTATCCTGGTAATCTTCTTCACAGTTTTGGGTATAGTCTGGCTGGTTCAAAACCTGTTTTAGATCAGCGTTCGCCACTATAAAAGGTATGGTCTCCTGACCACAAACCATATATTCCTCCTACAACTGAGAATTGCTACTTATACATTCATCTATTGCACCATAGGCTATCCCCGTGATATACTTTGGCGGTAAACACGATGGCAGAACATAGGTCATCCGCCAGAGAGCCAGGGTTTGCTGCAACCTGGCAGGCACGAGCGGAGTGCCTCAGACCCTACTCACCTGCTTCTCTTCCCAAAAGAGCGTGGCTGCGGTGATGTCCTTTAGCCGCAGACGTCTGAGCCCGTTAGCGCTCCCATGAGCTGCTCACCCTCGAGGTGGGAAGCAGGGTGGTACCGCGAATCAACTTCGTCCCTGCATGCAGGGACTTTTTGTTTAACTAATATAGAAACCCTGCAATCAGCAAATTAACAAAAGATATATAGACCCACTCCTGGGAACTACACTCAGGACGCAAGCAGCCCCTTAAACACCCCTTCCCAGGAGGGGGTGTTTAAACGAGACCGCCATTCACAACTTGAAGGAGCTAGACCCTAAACCCCCTCCAGCCGAAGGCGGGGGGAGGGGGACGGCGAAGCCAGGGGGTGGGTTTTGAAAGCGACCTGACCGTTTTTTTCATATGGTCAGCAAGCGAAAATGTAGGGCAAGATAAACTGCCCGTGAAAATAAAAAATCGCTGGCTCCTAAAAGACCCAGCAGCAAAAACAGGAGTAAAGATGATCGACCCAACCGCAATACCGATGTACAAGCCCGAAGAGATCGAGCCCAAGTGGCAGGCCCGCTGGGAAGCCGACGGCATCTACCACGCCCAGGCAGACCCCAACAAACCCAAGCACTACGCGCTTACCATGTTTGCCTATCCTTCCGGCGACCTTCACATCGGTCATTGGTATGCCATGACCCCATCCGACGCCCGCGCCCGTTTCAAGCGCATGCAGGGCTACAACGTCTTCTTCCCTTACGGACACGACGCCTTTGGTCTCCCGGCCGAAAACGCCGCCATCAAGCGCAAGATTCATCCAAAGACATGGACCTATTCCAACATCGAGCGCATGCGCAAACAGCTTAAATCGATGGGTAACAGTTTTGACTGGCGCTCCGAGCTGACCACCTCTGACCCCGAATATTACCGCTGGACGCAGTGGTGGTTCCTGCAATTCCTCAAAAACGACCTGGCTTACCAAAAAATGTCCCCGGTCGATTTCTGTCCGAGCTGCAACACCACCCTGGCGCGTGAACAGGTGCACGGCGAAGACCGCCATTGCGAACGCTGCGAGACCCCGGTCATCCGCAAAGACCTGAAACAATGGTTCTTCCGCACCTCCAACTACGCCGAAGAACTGCTCCATTACGATGAGCTCGACTGGCCCGAACACGTCAAGACCCTGCAAAAGAAGTGGATCGGACGCTCACAGGGCGCGGCTGTTTTTTTCAAGACCGAAGCCGGCGACCCGATCGAAGTCTTCACCACCCGCCCTGACACGCTTTGGGGCGTCACTTTCATGGTGCTCTCGCCCGAACATCCTTTGGTCGAAAAGATCGTCACCCCGGCTCAGCTCGACCAGGTTCGCGCCTATCAGGAACAGGCCAAGCGCCAGTCTGACATCCAGCGCGAATCGGTCACAAGGGAAAAGACCGGCGTCTTCACCGGCGGCTACGCGGTCAATCCGGTCTCGGGTGAACACATCCCGATCTGGGTGGCGGACTACGTCCTGATGAGCTACGGCACCGGCGCGATCATGGCAGTTCCCGGGCATGACCAGCGCGACTTCGAATTTGCCCGGCAGTTCAACCTGCCGGTCAAGGTCGTCATCCACCCGGAAGGCACCGAGCTGCCTCTGCCCGAAGAAATGACCGAAGCGGTCGAAGCCCACGGCTCCATGGTCAACTCCGGACCCCTGACCGGCACGCCCGAAGCCGAAACTTTCGATGCTGCCGTGCGCTATGTGGAAGAACTCGGCGTTGGCAAGGCGACCACCAACTACCGCCTGCACGACTGGCTGATCAGCCGTCAGCGCTACTGGGGCGCGCCTATCCCGATCGTCTATTGCCCGACTTGCGGCGCCGTGCCCGTTCCCGAAGAGCAGCTGCCTGTTCTGCTGCCGGATGACGTCGAATGGCTGCCCACCGGCGAGAGCCCGCTCAAGCTACACCCCACCTGGCGTTTTACCACCTGTCCGGTCTGCGGCGGCGAAGCCGAACGAGAAACAGACACAATGGACACCTTCATGTGCTCCAGCTGGTACCACCTGCGCTACCTCAGCCCGCATTACACCGAAGGTCCGTTCGATCCGGAGCAATTCCGCTATTGGATGCCGGTCGATACTTATACCGGCGGGATCGAGCATGCCACCATGCACCTCATCTATACACGTTTCTTCCACAAAGCCGCCCGCGATTGCGGCATCGTGACCGGCAACGAACCGATGCTGCAGCTGCGAAACCAGGGCATGGTCCTGGGCGAAGACGGCGAGAAAATGAGCAAGAGCCGCGGCAATGTGATCAATCCTGACGATCTGGTTGAGCGCTATGGCGCTGATACCGTCAGAGCCTATCTGATCTTCTTCTGCCGTTGGGAACTGGGCGGTCCTTGGTCGAGCACTGGCATCGAGGGCAACAGCCGCTGGCTCAGAAGGGTCTGGCACGCCATTCTGGAACCTTATGCCGGTAAAGCGGACGAAGACACCCTGAAAGCGCTGCGCCGCAAAGCCCACCAAACGCTCAAACGGGTGACCTACGACTACGAAAACTTCGAATTCAACACCATCGTCTCCAGCCTGATGGAACTGCTCAACGAGATGCAGCGCGCCAAGAACGCCGGCGCTTATGGCAGCGATGCCTGGGACGAGACCGTCGATCTCTATCTGCGCATGATGGCGCCCGTCTGCCCGCATATCGCCGAAGAACTGTGGGAAAAGCTGGGCAAGCCCTATTCGATCCACCTGCAACCCTGGCCCGAGGTGGACGAAGAAGCAGCCAAAGATGAGCTGATCACCCTGATCGTGCAGGTCAACGGCAAACTGCGCGACCGTATTGAAGTTGAACCGGGCATTAGCGAAGAAGAAGCCAAGAAGCTGGCGCTGGCGAGCGAGCAAGCCCAGGCAGCGCTGGAAGGCCGCCCCATCCGCAAAGTCATCGTCGTCCCCGGACGGCTGGTGAATATTGTGGGCTAGGAATAGCCGTAGGGCGTGATTGAGGGTTTGTGCATTCTGAAAATGCACAAGCTCTCAATCCGCCGAATAAACTTCCTGACCGAAATTGTTTGATTTGTATCATCTGAATGTAGCAAGGGGCGGATGTTATGCCCTATGGGTACTGCCATGCCCGCCCGTTTCGTCATATATGACAAGAGGCGGTACCTGTGCGTGACACGAAATGTCAGGTATTCCACGCCCGCCCAGTTTTTATGATTTTTATTAACTCGTTCGCGCGTGGCCTCCTGTCCACGCGCGTAAACAATCCATTGGAGGTTTGCGACCTCTGCCGGATTCTTTCAGAATCCGGCCTACAGTTCGCGCCATATATCTTATAATTAAAAATTAATGGCAGAGAGGTGATGCTGCATGAACACGCGAATTCGGTTTTTTATATCATTACTCATCGTTTTTATCTGCATGAGTTATGTGTCACCAGTTCAAGCCGCCCGGCAAATTCCACCTGCAATTCGCATTAGTGTATTGAACCCACCAGCAGATTTGCAGCTCTTTCTAAGATTACCCGCATATACCGAATTGATCCCACTTACTTCTCATGACAAACCCGGATATTGGCGTATGTTTTTCTATGCAAATTATCCTTATTCTTCTAAAAACCTCTTAAGAACGCTTGAGGGAGCAGACTTGATCGTTAAAACTGATAACGAAGAATATGAGATCCCAATTGAAGTACAAGCCAACATAAACCCAAATTTACCTCCATATTATTCTCTAAACCTTGCTAAAAGGTCCTTAACGGTCGGGCTCCCTGCCTGGTTTCAGTTTGCCCGATATGCTGCTTTTATTATTTTCACTCTTCTGCTAAAATGTTTTGTTTTTTCTCGTTATGGTTACCGGGATAACAAAAGTTGGCTGATCTTTATTTTGACAAATGTATCTGTTTTGATCATTTTCTCCTGTTTAGACTTTTGGTTAGAAATATCGGATCACTTTTATGCATTGTTATTGGTCATAGTTTGGTACATTTTTCCTGGAGAAGTCGTGGTTTATCTCATTAAATTAGAGGAACAATCAAAGGGAAAAGCTTTTAATTTTGGAATGCTATCCCATGTAATCTTCATTGCTTCCGTAATATTTTTCCACCACATCAATTTACTGGATTAGACCACGAATCCATTGGAGGTCTGCGACCTCTGCCGGATTCTTCCGGAATCCGGCCTACGGTTCACTTATTCCATTAACAAAACATGCTGGACGTTCCGATATCATGTGGGTCCAATAATTTGCTATACTAAATCATCTTTGTTTTTATAAGAGATTCAAGGCAGGTTTTACATGAAAAAACAATTTGTTATCTGGGTCCTGATCGTTCTCCTGGTTGCATCTTTCATTTTGCCAGGTCATGTAAATGCGAATGTTGCATTACAGCCCAATCTTCGGGTTCTGGTCATCAATCCACCCGCAGACCTGGAGCTGCAGCTCGATCTGGATGGTGAGATCTATGATTTTTCCAAGACCGTGGTTGGCTGGGAAGCTCAATTTGAAGTACGCTTTTCAGATCCAAAAGCGGAGCATCTGAATGGAGCCTTATTGATCGTCCATTCCACTCAGAAATCATTTCAAGTTACAGTCCCTGATGTGGATGACTCCGTCTTTTATAGAGATTACTTGTTGCTGGATTACGAGAATGAAACGATCACCACTGGCTCCCCAGGTTGGCGTCTTCCGGTAGGGATCGGTATTAGGCTGATATTGACTATACTCGTAGAGGGCATCATCCTTTTTCTGTTTGGCTATCGAGACAAAAAGAGTTGGTTGATCTTCCTTCTTGTAAATACATTTACTCAGGGTCTGCTCAACTTGTTTCTTGCTCTTGGAGTTCATCCCGGAGATTATATTTATTTAGCCTTGATCTTTGGAGAATTGTTTTTCGCCTATTTAGTAGAAGTACTTGCCTTTGGCCTTTTGTTGAAAGAACATACGGTCAAAAAAGCCATTATTTTCACACTCGTAGCTAATACCGCCAGTCTTGTTTTGGGCTGGATCTTGATCAGCTGGATTCCAATATAAGCATATCTTCTGTATCAAAACATGAGGCTCCCATTTCAGAGAGCCTCAATTCAACATTATTTACTAAAAAGCTAAGCGCGGATGCGATTTACTTTTGCAGTAAGTTGCGTGCCTTTTCCAACACGTTTTCGACCGTGAAGCCAAACTTCTTGAGCAGGTCGTTGGCTGGGGCGCTGGCGCCAAAGCGTTCCATCGTGATCATGTCACCCTCATTGCCAACCCAGCGGTGCCAGCCCAGACTGCTGCCAGCCTCAACCGCGAGGCGAGCCTTGACAGAGGGCAGCATTACCTCATCCTGATAGGATTTTGGCTGCGCGACAAAGAGTTCCTGACTCGGCATAGAGATGATGCGGACGTTGACACCTTCCTCAGCCAGAGTTTCTCCGGCTTTGACGACCAGATCCAACTCAGCGCCGCTGGCGATCAGCACCAGATCGATGGGTCCATCCCCGAGATCTGCCAGCACATAAGCGCCTTTTGCGACGCCGCAGGCGCAGGCATACTTTTCTCTATCCAGCGTCGGAATCGCCTGACGGGAAAGAATCAGCGCCGTCGGCTTTTCCTTTTGTTCAATGGCAAGCTTCCATGCCTGGGCGGTCTCGTTCGCGTCACCCGGTCGCAAAGTGATCAGGTTGGGCATCGCCCGCAGGGAAGCCAGATGCTCGACCGGTTGATGGGTAGGCCCATCCTCACCGACCATGAAGCTGTCATGAGTGAAGACCCAGGTATTGCCGATCTCCGAAAGGGCAGCCACACGCAAGGCGGGGCGCAAATAATCTGAGAAGACAAAGAAAGTCGCGACAAATGGACGCAAACCGCCATGTTGAACCAGACCGTTATTGATCGCGCCCATGGCATGTTCGCGAACGCCAAAATGAATGATTCTGCCAGCGTAGTTGTCCTTCTGCATGCCCGTTTCGCCGTCCAGTTTGACAGCATTGGAACCCGCCAGATCAGCCGAACCGCCGATCATTTCAGGTAAGACTTTTGCCAGAGCATTGAGCACTTTGCCCGATGCGGCACGGGTAGCCAGACCTTTTGCGTCAGCAGGGAAGACAGGCAATGCTTCCTGCCAGTTTTCCGGCAATTCGCCTGCGATCACACGGCGGAATTCCTTCACCGTATCCGGCTTGGAAGCCGCGTAATGATCGACCTTGGCGTTCCATTCGCTTTCAGCCTTCGCGCCTCGATCCAATGCCTCGCGATAATGAGCCAAAACTTCATCGCTTACATAGAATTTAGGTTCCAAAGGATAACCCAATGCAGTCTTTGCCCCGTTCAGTTCCTCATCACCAGGGATACTCGAGTGTGCCGCCGATTTATCTGCCCAGGTTGGGAAACCGTAGCCAATAATAGTTCGGCAAACGATCAGGCTTGGGCGCGGATCAGCTTTTGCCTTGGCGATCGCCGCGTCGATCTCAGCAATATTATTACCGTCTTCGACGTGCAAGACCTGCCAGCCGTAAGCCTCGTAGCGTTTGGCGCTGTCTTCGGTAAAGGTGATATCCGTGCAACCATCGATCGTGATCTGGTTGTCGTCATAGAAGCAGATCAATTTTCCCAAACCCAGATGACCAGCCAGCGAACAGGCTTCGGAGGTGACGCCTTCCATCAGGTCGCCATCACCAGCAATAACATAGGTGCAGTGATCAACGACCTTATTCTCTTCGTCGTTATAGACGGCTGCCAGATGTGCTTCTGCCATCGCCATGCCAACGGCAACAGCCAAACCCTGCCCCAGAGGACCAGTGGTCGTTTCAACGCCAGCGGTGTGGCGATACTCGGGGTGACCAGGTGTCAGACTATCGAGTTGGCGGAAGTTTTTGATCTCTTCCATGGTCATGCCTTTGTAGCCAGTCAAATAGAACAGACTGTAAAG
This sequence comes from Anaerolineaceae bacterium, assembly GCA_050946715.1. Taxonomy (GTDB): domain Bacteria; phylum Chloroflexota; class Anaerolineae; order Anaerolineales; family Anaerolineaceae; genus Mesolinea. Next base: position 111,919 of record JBMNVH010000002.1, read on the forward strand.
CAGCATCGAGCCGTGTCCGGCGGACAGGACAAAACGATCCCGATCAAACCAATTTGGATTGGCGGGATTGTAGCGCATGTGTTTGGTAAAAAGTGTGTAGGCGATCGCGGCTGTGCCCATCGGCATACCAGGATGACCCGAGTTTGCGTTTTGAACAGCATCTGCCGTTAAAAAGCGAATTGCGTTTATTGCTTCTTCCTGAAGTGGAGTGTTTTTCTGCATGTTTCTCCTTTAATTTTATATTTCTGGAACCAATAATTCCAGCATTTACAAACAAACTTCATTCTACTTGAAAGTCTTTTTCATAGTAGTCAAATGAGCAAAAAAGCTTATACTTTCAGCCCTTTGATCAGAGTACTATTCCAAAGCCTCGTTCTTTTTCGCAACTTCGCCTTTAACGTAATCGATCACTTCTGCCTGAGTTGCCATGTCCTGAACCTTTTTGGCAATTTCCTGCGTTTCTTCAAGGGTAAAGAGCGAAAGCGTGCGTTTGACGCGGGCAATGTTGGAGGAGTTCATGCTGAATTTGCGCAGACCCAGACCAAACATCACCAAAGCACCCAGATGATCTCCCGCCAACTCACCACAAACGGAAATTTCCTTGCCGGCTTTGTTGAACTCCTTGAAGACCTTACCCAAAACACGGAACATCGCAGGGCTCATGCTGTGATAGTAGTTTGTGATCGCTGGATTCATTCGATCGACCGCGTGCAAATATTGGGTTAGGTCATTGGTGCCAACACTGCCGAAATCGACTTCCTTAACTGCTTGATCAGCGATCATCGCGATCGAAGGAATCTCGATCATGATACCGATCTTGATCCGTTCATCATATGCGATGCCTTCAGCGCGCAGTTCAGCCTTGACCTCAGCCACAACTTTGTTTGCCACGCGGATATCGTCCATCGTTCCTACCATCGGGAACATGATCTGCAAATTCCCAAAAGCTGAAGCACGTAGAGCCGCTCGAAGTTGCGTCTTGAACATTTCCATGTGCTGCAGGCACAGGCGCAGCGCCCGATTGCCCAGGAAGGGGTTTTCTTCCTTGGGGAGCGCCATATACTTTAAGGTCTTATCGCCGCCAATATCAAGCGTGCGCAAAGTGACCGGATTTCCCATGGCGTTCGACAAAACCTTCTTATAGGCTTCGAATTGTTCTTCTTCGGTGGGCATGTATTCGCTGCCCATATACAGGAACTCGGTCCGGAAGAGCCCGACAAAGTCAACATACTTGAAGCCTTCTTCGGGTTCGGTTCCACCGATGTTCAAACCGACACTGAAACGTTCTCCGCTTGCGACCAGGGGGATCTTATCCAGATATTCACTGGTTTCTTTTTCTTCTTTGATATATTCCACCAGCTTTTGGCGATATACCTCAATAGTTTCCTTATCCGGTTCAATCAAAACTGTACCCTTCAGCGCGTCCAGGATGACGTTATCGCCATTTTTCAGGATCTCTGTCGCGCCGGAAACACCCAACAAGGCCGGGATCTTGTACCCGCGTGCCAAAATAGCGGTATGTGAGGTAGCGCCGCCAACCTCAGTGATGATACCCATCACTCGCTGGCGGTTCATTGTGGCGGTATCGCTGGGTAAGAGGTCGTGAGCAACCACGACGCAATTTTCGCGCAGGTTGGCAAGATTGTTCTCTTTTTCGCCCTTAAGGATGCGCAAAACGCGGTTGCGAACATCGCGCAGGTCTGCCGCTCTTGCAGCGATCAGAGGATCTTTTGCCTTTTCCAACAGTCTGGCGAACTCACTGAAGACCTCATCGACAGCATAATCGGGCATGGCGTGATCTTCATAGATCATCTCACGCACACCATCTTCGATCTCTTCGTCCAGTAAGATCTCAATATGGGCTGAAAAGATCATAGCCTTGTCAGGAGATTCAACAGACATTGATTCAATGATTTCGTTCAGTTCCTTCTCAGCAACCTCTACGGCATCCTTAAATTTCAGGTAGTGTTCCTCTTCCTGACCAGCGGGAAAATAAGACTCATGCACATCAGCTTTGAAAGCCTTATAGATATAGATCTTAGCCAAAGCAAGCCCGGGGGAAACCGGGTTGCCTTTCAATATCCTCATCTGCTCTCCTTTTTTGATCATGCTCACCTCTCCGCTTAGTCCTCGCCAAATTTTGAATCGACCAATTCAACCAGCTTTTCAACCGCGGTTTCCTCATCGGGTCCTTCAGCAGCGATCTCGATCGGGGTGCCAACGCCAAGTCCTTGTGCCAAGATCTTAATGATCGATTTTGCATTGGTAGGTTGAGCATCGGGGTCATCCAGACGTCGAACTGTGACCTTTGATTCAAAGGTTTTGGCTAAAGCCACAAATTCAGAGGCGGGACGGGCATGCAGCCCAGACAGATTTTTGAGTTCAGTTTGCTTGGTGTACATATTCTCTCCTTGAGGTTTATTTTGTTATTATCAATTACAGGGAGTCTTGCCAGATAGATCAGGAGCAGACTGAAAACTGAGCTAAATCTGGTCGATCTTCCCAGAATTTACATTCCATTATCATTCAAAAACATATAGATTGCAATTTATTAATATGTATAGTCAATTTTAGCCGATTTTTCTTTTGGTGGGGCTTATTTAAGAAGCTTTAATCTAATAAATTCGGTTTTAAACAGAAAAGCACATTAACAAGGATGTTTTTCTGTTAAAACTCATTGTTCGCGCGCGGTCAGCAGAACTCTCGCACAAAACTTTCATCAACCATTCTCCCATCTCCTTTGGATAATTGCTTTGTCAAAACCTTGTACTGGCAACCAAATGTTCGGATGGGGAGATGCCCAGAGGGCATTTTATCCTGCTTTGCGGGTATTTAGCCCCATCCTATATTACTAAACAGCGAAGATTGATGTATTCATGGTTATGATCAGGGCAACTGCATCTAAACTATGCTTCAATAAAGCTATTTAGGCATGAAACATGCCTATTTAACTGCAGTAAACATGGTATATGTCGAGCTATTGCCCCAGGCTGTCATCGCGAGGAGCCCCTTAGGGCGACGTGGCGATCTGCCTTAAAGCTTTTGTTGCACAAAAATGGAATGGAAAACCGATTTACTGTAGATCGCCACGCCTCTTAGGGGCTCGCTAATGACTGTTCGTTAAGTGAGTTTTTATTTTTCGAGCTATTTTTTCTAAGCCTGGCTAAAAAGTAAAAGGCTGCCCTTTTGAGGCAGCCTTTCAAAAATCATTCAAACTTGTGCTTTAGGCGGAGATCCAGCCGCGCAGCTTCATTGCCTTGACAACTTTGTCGATCGCGACCATATAAGCAGCGTCGCGGGTATAGACATTCTTGCTCAACGCCATGTCAAGCACGGAATGGAAAGCGCTGGTCATCTTCTGATTCAAACGTTCCTGAACTTCTTCTTTTGACCAGTAGAAGTTCTGATCATTCTGAACGCCTTCCATGTAAGAAACGGTGACGCCACCGGCATTGCAAAGGAAGTCAGGAATAACAAAGATACCCTTTTCGATCAAAACTGCATCAGCATCCGGAGTGGTGGGACCATTGGCAGCTTCTGCCAGAATGCGGACTTTCTGGCTGATTTTCTGAACCGTATCACCGGTGATCTGACCTTCCAGAGCAGCCGGGATCAGGACATCAACGTCCTTGCTCAACCAGGCATCGCCGTCTTCGATCAAATAGCCGGCTTCTCTTGCCTTGTCTTTATCGATGGTGCCGTACTGATCGGTGATCGATTTCAGGAAGTGAGGGTCAATGCCGTCTTCACTGGTGAAAGTATAAGATTTCTTGTCATTGCGATCCCAGCAGGACACACATAAGATCTTACCGCCCAGGAATTGCTGATAACCAATGGCAACATACTGACCGACATTACCAAAGCCCTGAATTGAGACAGTTGTTTTGGTCGGATCGATGCCAAGATGTTTCATGGCTTCGCGAATGGTGAAGATAACGCCAAAACCGGTTGCTTCGGTTCGACCTTCGGATCCGCCGCCGCCAAGGGGCTTGCCGGTGATGACGCCGGGAGTGTAGGCGCCGACAATGGCGGAATATTCGTCCATCATCCAACCCATCATCTGAGCATTGGTGCCAACATCGGGTGCCGGGACGTCCTGGCGAGGACCGATGTTCTTCCAGATCGCTCTCACATATCCGCGCACAAGGCGTTCTTTTTCGCCTTCGGAGAGTGTGGAGGGGTCAACCACAATACCGCCCTTACCGCCGCCCAGCGGGATGTCCGCGACGGCTGTCTTCCAGGTCATCCACATCGCCAGAGCGCGAACAGTATCAGCGGTTTCGTTGGCTGCAAAGCGCACGCCGCCCTTGTTGGGACCGCGCACATCGTTGTGCTGCACGCGATAACCCTGGAAAACACGTGCGGTGCCATCATCCATGCGCACCGGGATGCGAACATGGAATTCGCGCATTGGATAGCGCAAGTAATCCCGAACCTGTTGGTCCAGTCCTAATTGGTCGGCGACTTTGTCAAACTGAGCTTGCGCCATTTCATAAGCATTTGTACTACTCGACATTAATCTCTCCTTTTATAGATTATTTTGTTGTTAAGAACACAACAGGCACCAAAAAAGGCAGCCTGCTGTCTGTTTTTAGTAGGCATTGATTTATTGATGAGTGTAATCGCTTGCCTCATATATTACTGACTTAACCTTACCCCCAAACACCCCTTTGGTCAAGATAAAAGTCCCTGACGATATCGCTAAGCTCGCACTAAAAGTACCTGATTTTTAGGTAAGATGATCATCTCTGATATCTCTCTATTATCTTGTTCCTGTATGATATCCTGCCACTCGCTGGCGGCATGTCGAATTGAGATTCGTCGCTCAATTATTCCTTTGAGAGGAGACCACGCCACAACTCAAACTTAAAACAAAAGAGGGCGCGCGGAAAACCGCCACCCTCTTAAATAAAACTGAATTTGGAATTACTTACTTCAATTCCAGGACGTAGGTGCACTCTCCATTGACTTCAAAGACCTTCTCGAAGTCAAGCTCCTCGTACATGACCGGTACCCCGTGGTACTGCCTTTCAGGATGATTGCTCCAAATGAATGGACGTCCGATCACGCGGTCAAAGCCCTTCTCGCGGAAGTTATCAACCGCTGTTTTGAGCAGTCTGCGCGCCAGACCCTGTCGGCGATAGTCTGGGTGGATCACAAAGCACAGGACCATGCCGGTCTTGCCTTCCAGTCCATTCAGGTATTCGTCATCTTCCAGCAAAGCGTAGTTGCGCCAATCATTGGCATTCACCCAGCCAACCACTTTGTCGCCATCAAATGCCAAAAAGCCCTGCATCACACTATTACGGATGTTTTCATGCGCTAATTTCTGGTTCATTTCGGTCGTCCGCGCGCGCCAGGCTTCGGTTTCACATTTAACATGATAATACTGGCAATTACAGAACTGCCAGTGAGGTGCGTGAGAATAGTCTATGTTCGCCAGGTAATCCGTAAATAATTCTGCCATATCAGGAGATAAAGGTTTGATCTCTATTGTCATCTGCTCACTCCTTTATTTGTTATGTATCTTAAAATGATATCAAAAAAGCGCGCTGAAGTCTATACCAGCGCGACTTTTGTTTAAGCTTTTCTTCTAAATTAAGCCTTTAATTTCCCAACAAAATGTTCAATCCTGTTTAGCGCTTCTTCGATCAGTTCATAGGAGGTCGCGTAAGAGAGGCGCACAAAGCCCTCCCCGGCAGCCCCAAAGCTATTTCCAGGAACAGCCGCGACACGATCTTCCCGCAACAAGCGCATACAGAATTCTTCGTCACTCAAACCAGTGAAACGAATATCCGGGAAGGCATAAAACGCGCCTTTGGGCTCATAAGTTGGCAATCCTATCCGATTCAATCCATCCACGATCAGCTTGCGCCGGCGGTCATATTCGGTATACATCTCCTGCACATATGGCTCACCGATCTCAAGAGCTGCCAGCGCCGCGTACTGCGACATCGTTGGCGCACACATGACCGAATATTGATGAATCCGAACCATGCCATCAATAAATCGCTTGGGACCGGCGACAAACCCGATCCGCCAGCCCGTCATCGCGTAGGATTTCGAAAAACCGCCTAAAACGATGGTGCGTTCTTTCATGTTCGGCAAACTCGCAAAGCAGATATGCTTCCTGCCGTAAACCAAACGATCGTAAATTTCATCAGAAACAACGATCAGATCATGCTTTTCCGCCAGATCAGCTACTTCTTCCAGGAACTTACGGGAATAGACCGCGCCCGTGGGATTGCTGGGGCTGCCGATAAAAATGATCCGCGTCCGGTTTGTGATTGCTGCTTCGATATCCTCGATCCGTGGATTAAATTCATCCTCAACAAAGGTGGGCACTTCCACTGGTTCGCCGCCAGCCAGCAAAGTCTCTGCCTGATAGGACACAAAACAGGGGGTAGGGATGATCACTTCGTCACCCGGATTCAGAATAGCGGAAAAAACCAGATAAAGCGCTTCCGAAACACCGACCGTCATGACAATTTCGTCCTGCGGAATATATTCCACGCCATAGAGCTTCTTCAAATGCGCCGCAAGCGCCTGGCGCAAGGACAACAAGCCGTGATTTGCCGTGTAGTGCGTCTCTCCGCGCTTCAGGGCATCAATGCCAGCCTGAATAATTGGCTTGGGGGTATCAAAATCGGGTTCTCCGAGTGTAAGTGAAACTACATCATCCATCGTTGCCGCAAGATCAAAGATCTTACGAATGCCCGATGGTCTCAACCCTGCTACTCGATCTGCCAAACCCTTTCTCATTAACTCTCCTTTATTAACTTGTTGATCAATTACCAATTTGCCCAGGAATTATCTCCCAGGTTAAACTTTCCTTTCATTCCGTTCACAACCACGTCATAGCCCAACAAGGAGCCTTCCAGATGCGCGTTGGTGATATGCGCGCCCTGGCTCAGGATCGAGTCCTTGATCACACTATTGTGGATCAGGCTGCCAGCCCCGATCGAAACATGCGGTCCTACGATCGACCTGTTCACCCGGGCTTCCGGATGAATAAAAACTGGGGGAATAATGACGTTATCGTCAAAAGCTTTTTGTTCAGTGATGTTGGCTTTGCCGTGCTCCAACAAATAGCGGTTGGTATCCAAAAGCGCTTCCGATGTGCCGGCATCCAGCCAGACCTTGACCTGCTCTGTGCGCATAGACGCTCGTCTTTCCAGCATCAGGTTGATCGCGTCGGTCAGGTAATACTCGCCGCGCAGCGCGATCTTGCGTTCGATCTGTTCATCAATCGCGTCGATAAGCTTCTTACCATCATTGAAGAAATAGCAACCAACCACAGCCAGGTTATTGTTCATGTCGTTTGGCTTTTCGATCAAACGCGTCACCAGCCCTCGCGAATCAATTTCAGCCACACCGAAGCGACGGGGATCCGGCACAGCCTTGACCCAGGCGATCGCATCCATTTTCTCATCAGCGATACACGAGAAATCGACCTCGATCAGGGTGTCTGAGAACACGACCAATGCGGGTCCATTCAAGTGTTCACGAGCATGATAAAGCGCGTCGGATTGACCCTTTTTCTCAGGTTGTTCAACATAATGAACTTTGATCTTTGGGTAAAACTTTTGCATGTGAGCCTGGATCAATTCCTGTTGACCAGGCGACATGATAAATACATATTCAGCGTTTTCAGAGTTGGGGACAGTCGCGAAGGTCGCCAACAGATGATCTAAGACGGTGGCTCCCGCCAGGGAGACCAGTGGTTTGGGACGGCTCCATGTCAACGGGCGCAGACGACTTCCAAGCCCTGCCATGGGAATGATGATTTTGAGTGTTTGATCCATTCGCTCCTCTTTTTTCTGCCGTTAAGACTTTGAATTAACCATTGTTTGGCTTCATTATATCCCTTATATTGTCCCTTATGCTCATTTAGGTACAGCAATTCTAAGCATGAGAATATAATTTTTGGCCCGTGGTCAGGGGAACATGATCTGGAGATCCGAAACCCGGATCGTCATTGGCAGTTCGCCACCGGTCTGAGCTATCACGCCCAAAACCCCTTCCGGTCTGGCATGCAATTCGTAAGAAAACTGAAGCGTTTCAGCTACGTAAACCTCAAGCACGCCCTCTTTTGCCAGTATCGCCAGGCAATTATTGGCGGGTGAACCGGGCTGCAATTTTCGCCCCGGCTGCCAGTTCACCAGTTGGCTTACGCCCGAGGGCAGAACGCGGTCAAGCTTGATTTTGCCGTCGCAGTTTAGCCACAGGCGAAAGGTCCCTGCCTGACTGTTGTTCCAAAGGATCAAACCGTACTGATCCCCCGCGGAACACATCAGCGTATCAAGGTCGATCTCAAGATAAAAATCGCTGGGCAGCTGATGCGCGCTCAGGCTGGTCAGGATTTGTCGTCCACCCGCTACTGCCAGCGTGAGCATCTTTTCGCCATATGCGATCGTCCCCGCATCGCTGCTTTCGATCTGCCAAAGGCTTTCATCGCTAAAATCATCCTTGGCGATCAGATCTTCATCCGTTACAGCTATTCTCGTAATCTCAGATTGAACGGGGGTCGGGCTGGCTTCCCTGACTGGCGTTGCTGTCTTCGGGAACCAGTCGATCGTAGCGCTGGGGATGGGTGTTGCCGTGGGCGGTGGCAAACTCGCTTCCACGGTCGGAACAACTTCTTTCTGGCAAGCCACCAAAAAGACGATCGCGCACAGCAAAAATAGGACAGCCAAAACCCTTCTGAACATCTTTCTAATTTTACCCAAGATTTCTGCCAGGATTTCGCCACAAAACAGCAAAACACGATTTACACATTGTCTCAAGAGCTAGGAACCGGGCATGCTTGCTCTTTTACATTGAACGGGTGACCGTGGCAGGTCACCCCTACAAGAAAGGGTGGGGCCTGTGCGTGACACGAAGTGTCAGGTATTCTACGCCCGCCCGATTCGAGCGCGTGGCAGGGAGACCACGAGCCATGTGTTATTTCCATGCTGAAACTTGCTGTCTCTGCCGCAAAACTTGCTTTTATTACTGATGATATAATTTTGCCAGGAGGAAGCCATGAAAACGAACTCTAAAATCTTCTCTCTTATCTTGATTGGACTGATCTTCACAGCAATGCTATTTGCTTTGTCACAACCATCCGGGCGTGCTCTTGCCCAAACACCTTATCAAACCCCCACCCCTAATGAACAGGGCACCATCATTTACATTGTTCAGGCTGGCGAGTGGTGCAGCACCATCCAGGAGCGCACCGGTGTCCCGATCTCAGAGATCATCCGGCTCAACAACCTCACTGAAGCCTGCAACATTTATGAAGGGCAGCAGCTCATCCTGGCAAGGGTCGAAGTTACCCCACTTCCACCAACACCCACCGCGACAACACCGCCTGAACTCATCACCCCAACGCTAACCCCCATGCCCGGGCTTGCCCGCATTTGTGTGATCCTGTTCCATGACATGAACGGCAACGGCATGCGCAACCCCGGAGAAGACTTCCTTTATGGCGGAGAAGTCAGCATCAATGACAGGCTTGGCACGGTCTCTCTGACCGGCACAACTGTTGCTGGCGACCCTGAGCAGGTCACCCCTTTGTGTTTCGACGATATCCCTGTGGGAACCTACAACATTTCGATTGCAATTCCCGATGATTTCAACCCAACCACGGTAACCAATTATCCGCTCGAAGTCCGCGCGGGAGAGGAAGCCACCATCGACTTTGGCGCTCAACTCGCCATACCACCGGAGAGTGAGGTCGTGCCCGACACCGCCAGGCGCGTTCCAGTTCTGGCGATCGTTGGCGGCATCATCCTGCTTGCCGGGCTTGGTCTGGGCGTTTACATGCTGCGCTCGAATAAGGCAGAGTAAACAAATTCAACCCTGCCAGCCTTGAATCCACAAGATTATAGAAAAAGAAGCCTTTCCGGCTTCTTTTTTCTTATCTCCTGGTCAGATAGGGGCAGGTTCTGTAAACAGCCAACCTACGGGCGGACGTGGAAGTTCGTCCCTACTTTTCAGGGTACGAGTGATTCCCAGCCCAAGCCGGACCCCCTTGCGCAGCGTAGGGGCTGCTTGCATCCTGGATGTAGTTCCCAGGAGTGGGTCATTTAACATGTCATCGCGAGGGAGCCAATTTGGCGACCGTGGCGATCTGCCTTTCAAATCTTCACCAGATCGAAGCCTGCGGAGTCGTCCAGCCAAAGGCTGCTTACGTCCTGGGTGTAGTTCCCAGGAGTGGGTCTTTTATTTTTTCCGCGCCTTGATATAGTCTCCATCTTTTATTGAAAATACGTTTTTCAATAGTGAGAAACCCAAGTCTAAAACAAAAATCACCGCGCTTGATCCCGCAAACGTTCTTCCAACCAGACATCACCCTCATTGTGATAACCAGCGCGTTCCCAAAACCCAGGCAGATCATTGGCTCTGAACTCCAACCCACGCAGCCACTTGGCGCCCTTCCAGAGATAAACATCCTTCAAATCATCCCTGCCAGGGATGGCACCGCATACACCGCGCAAAGGCGCGCCGTGCTCCAGGCTGATCGGCTCGCCCTCATAGTGAGTTGCCAGCAGGAAGTTTTCGCCAAACATCACCTCCAGCGGCAGATTAGCGGTATAGCCAAATTCGGCATGCTGGATCACAAATTGTGCTTTTTCGTTCGGGACGACCAGCCCCAGTTCCTTCAGGGTTCGCAGGCTCACGCCTTCCCAGGTAGTGTTAAGCTTGCTCCACTTCGTAACGCAGTGCAGGTCCATGGTCAGCTTCGTGCGTGGCAGCGCGGCAAATTCATCCCAGTTTAACACGAGCGGCTTTTCAACCTCGCCCCAGACCCGAAACTTCCAATTTTCCAGATCAAGCTCAGGAACGGGCCCATAATGCAAGACCGGAAAGCGGTTTGTTAAATATTGTCCTGGCGGAATTCGTTTTTTCTCTTCGTCGCTATGCGCTGCAAACATTTTTCACCTAAAAGGTCAGGCTTTCCCCAGGTTTCAGGACATGGACCTTCGTTGTTGTTTCTGCCTCAACCCGTTCCTTCCATGCCAAAGGGTCCTGCGCGATCAGATCCCAGGTGTTGTAGTGCACCGGCACGACCGCTTTGGCGCGCAAGAGCTTGACCGCCTTCAGCGCGTCATCGGGTCCCATGGTGTAGTTGTCGCCAATCGGCAGCAGAGCGAGATCGATGCCTTCGTCGCCGATCAGGCTCATATCACCGAATAAGCCCGTGTCAGCGGCAAAATATATTTTCTTTTCGTCCCGAGTCGTCAGCAGAAAACCAGCCGGATTTCCGCCATAAGTGCCATCCGGTAAAACCGAACCGTGCAGCGCCTGGGTCAGTTTGAGATAACCAAAGGGGTGATGAAAACCGCCGCCGATTTGCTGACCGTGGGCATTGACGCCTTTTTCCGCCAGCCAGTTGGCGATCTCAAAATTGGTGATGCAGAGCGCGCCGGTGCGTTCTGCGATCTCGATCGTGTCACCAAGGTGGTCGCCGTGACCGTGGCTGATCAGGATGAAATCCGCCTCTGTCTCCTCCGCCTTGATGGGGGCGGATGGATTATCAGTAAAGTAAGGGTCGATCAAAAGTCTGTGCTCGCCCACCTTCAAGCCGTGGGTGGCATGTCCGTACCAGGTATAAGTAATTTCCATTTCGTCCTCCTTGAATTAATTATAGTGGAATATTTACTGCAATTCTTCGTTTATACACATTTAAGGAAATAGGCCTGGTCCGATCGTGGTTTCCCGGACACAAAGACAGCCATCTTACAGCCTGTATAAACTGGGTGTTGTGTCCGCAAAGCGCGGATATCACCCCCATCCGTACATTGTTTTTCCCTTTATTCGTTGATAGAAAAAACAGTTTTTTGCCACTTGTGCTAAATATTAAGTTGAGCATTTTGGATTGGTCAATTCTTTTTAGGGGCAAATAACCTGTACGGACGGTGGTTTATCCCCGTCCGCTACTTTCGCCTGTCACTACCTTCGGGTTCGGATCAATGTTTGCAAATACTTTAAAAGAATTTCGCTATCATACGAGAACCTAAAACGTCATGTTACGCGTGGTAAGGAGACCACATTCGACCCCAGTTTGAACTAAAAAATGATGGCAGGTTTGAAGAATTACAAGATTTCCAGCTTCGCCATCGATGCGATCAGGGCTTTGAGGCCGTGCCCTTCAAAATAAACTTCCACCGTCTCGTCGCCATGCTCAAGCTTGCTGCTCTTGACCACACCCCTGCCGTAGGTCGCGTGGCGCACCTGCATACCGGTCTTGTATTTGGTCTTTGCCGGCTTGTCCATCGGAACACGCGAATCACGCATCCAGGAAGGTCTCTCCCAGGCGGAAGTCTCCCGTTCCCAGCTATAGCTGCTTCTTCTGGGTTGCGCGTACAGATCCTCCTGCACCAGACCTGAAGGCAGGTCCTTCAAAAATCGTGACGGCACGGTGTCTTCGTACATACCCGACAAACTGCGCCTTCTCAAGGCCCGTGTCAGGGTTAGTTTACGCTTCGCTCGCGTGATACCGACATAGAGCAGGCGCCGTTCCTCCGCCAGATCTTCCTCATCATCGCGCGAGCGGCTGTGCGGCAGCAGCATCTCATCCAGTCCAACGATATAGACCCGCTCAAACTCGAGACCCTTGGCAGCGTGCAGTGTCAGCATTGTCGGCGCGTCCAGCGTCTCAGGCAAAGTGTCCTGATCCGCCACCAGCGCCATTGCTTCCAGAAACTCCTGCAAACCCCTGGTCTCGTATTCCATCGCCACCGAACGCAATTCGAGTACGTTCTCCCAGCGATCCTGTCCTTCTTCGCTCTTATCGCGAATATAGGCTTCATATTCCGTATCCAGCACGACCCGATCAAAAAGATTGCTCAAACTATCAGATTGGGCAAGCGCGCGCCATTGGCTCAACAGCCGCCCAAAACGAGCCAGCTTTTCGCCGTTGCGCCCCAGCTCGAGCAAAGCCGGACTGGCAGGATGGATCAGATCCAGCAACACCTCGCCCATGTTCAGACCGCTGCGGTTGGAGATCTCAGCCAAACTGGCGATAGTTTTCTCTCCGATCCCCCGCGGCGGCAGGTTGATCACCCGGCGCAGGCTGACTTCGTCCATCGGGTTATAGATCAGGCGCAAAAAGGCGATAATGTCGCGGACTTCCTTGCGACCGTAAAAGCGCTGCGCTCCCACCAAGCGATAGCTGATGCCCTCACGGCGGAAAGCCTCTTCCAGGATACGCGATTGCGCGTTGGTGCGATACATGATGGCGAATTCGCTCGGGTTTATGCCCATGCGGATTCCATCACGGATATCAGTCACAACCAGCTGTGCTTCTTCGCGGTCGTCTTCCGCGACGATCAGGCGCAATTTGTCGCCAACCCTGGCTTCAGTAAATAGCTTTTTGCGCGTGCGGTTCGTGTTTTGGTTGATGACCGACATGGCGCAGTCAAGAATGATCTGGGTTGAGCGGTAATTCTGCTCCAGCAGGATCACATTCGCGCCCTTAAAATCACGCCTGAAGCGTTCCAGATTGCGATAATCAGCGCCGCGCCAGCGGTAAATCGACTGGTCTTCATCGCCAACAACATATAAATTATTGTGCACGCGCGCCAGATTCTGCAAAATTGAATATTGGGCGTAATTGGTGTCCTGAAACTCATCCACCAGAATATGCTCGAACTTATGCCCGTAAGTCTCACGAACGACCGGATAGGTCTCAAGGATCTGGTTGGTATAGACCAGCATGTCATCAAAATCCATGGCGTTATTGCGCACCAATCGCTGTTGATAGAGCGTATAAAGCCGTTTGACCTGCTCGTCGTAATAATTGCTGACAGGAAAGTTTTCAGGAGAGATCAGGTCGTTCTTCGCGGTGGAAATTGCCGCCAATACCGAATTGGGTCTGAACCTTTTTTCGTCCAAATTGCTCTCACGGACAATTTCCTTCATCAAGGATTCCTGATCATCAGCGTCAAAGATGACAAAATCCTTATTGACCGGCAGCAGATCAGCCTCACGCCTCAAAATGCGTCCGCAGATCGAGTGAAAAGTGCCCAGCCAAATGCCATCCGCCTGGGCGCCAATCAATTGACCAACCCGTTCGCCCATCTGTTTGGCGGCTTTGTTGGTGAAAGTGACTGCCAGAATGTTCCAGGGCGGCACGTTCATCGCGCTGATAAGGTAGGCGATGCGATAGGTGAGCACGCGCGTCTTGCCGGAACCGGGTCCAGCCAAAACCAGCGTTGGTCCCGAGGGCGCCGCGACCGCTTTTTGCTGCTGGGGATTGAGAATGTCGATCAACTTATCCATAGCTCACAAATTGTACCAGAATGCCACCAGATGATTTGGGAAAAATAGAGGCAGATACAGGGCAAACACATCTAAATACAGATGATTTTTATTCGAATCAAGCGTAAATACGAACATCAGCTCAATCTTTTTAGCCAAGCTTAGAAAAAAATGGATCTAAAAATCAAAACTTCACTTAGGGACTGTCATTGCGAGCCCCGTCAGGGGCGTGGCAATCTGCAGTTAATCAGTTTTCCATTCCTTTTTTATGAAGCAAAAGCTTTAAGGCAGATCGCCACGTCGCCCTAAAGGGCTCCTCGCGATGACAATCCGCAACTGCACCACATGTTTCTAATTTACTGCAGTGAAATAAGCATGTTTTACGCCAAATATGCTTCTAAGTAAATTTATCTGGGAAATTTAGATGCAATTGCCCTGGGGGCAGATATCTCGGGAAGGTCGAGACCAGGTGCCCAAAGGGGTATTGAATATTTGGGCTGAACAGCCCAAATATTCAATCCGACGTTCAATACATTGTTTTGTTATAAAGGGGCTGGCTCCCATGCCGATGTTTTTTTGTAGATCGGGTTCCGTAGCCTGCCCTTGGGTGCTTTTCTCAAGGGTTCAACCCGACGTTCAATGCCTGGTCTAACAGCTGAATGTTGGATTGAAATTTTCCCATTTTGGGAAAATTTCAATCGCAACCTACGTCCGATGTTCTCTTCTCAAATCAAAACCATTCTGAGAATACCGATCGCAAATCCGGCGATCACCAGAACATAAGGCTGAGCCTCGGTGAAGAGTAGTACCGCCAGACCTGCCAGCATTGCCAATATCGTCCAGATGTCCACGAGAGCGTTCTGGGCAAGATTTATACAAACAAACAGCACCAGGGCAACCACCGCCGCGTTCACCCCTTCAAGAAAGCTATGCGCGATATGGTTTTCACGCATCTTCTTCACCAGGGGTGCTGTCACCGCGACGATCAGGAACGAGGGCAAGAAAACGCCTACCGTCGCCGCCACCGCTCCGCCAAAACCGCCTGCGATGTATCCCACATAGGTGCTGGCGCTTAGAACCGGGCCGGGGGTAATTTGTCCCATTGAAATCGCATCAGTGAGTTGTTGTGAGGTCAACCATCCAAAGCGATGGACAACATCCTCCTCGATCAAGGCAAACAGCACCAAAGCGGAACCGAAAAGGATCGAGCCGGTCCTGAAAAAATAGACAAAGATATTCCAAAAGCTTACTTTGCCTTGCTCAGCGACTCTACCCACAAACTCGGTCAACATCGGAAAAGGCAAAAAAGCCAGCAAAAGTTGACCGGGGTTGGAATTTTTGGGCCAATTCTCCAGCATATGATGCAACAAGATACCAAGAACACCGCCGCCGATCAAGCACAGGGCTTCGTTCAAACCCAGCAACTTCGCGGCGATCACCGCGACGAAAATCAGGACCTGTTTCCAGTTATCAATACTTGCTCTTCCAATGCGCCAGGTGGTCTCAAGCACGATCGCCAGGACCAACGGATTGAGAATGTAAAAGATGCCTTCCACTTGCGGCAGGGCACCATAACGCATGTAGATCCATGCCAGTAACAGGCTCGAGAAAAAAGCCGGACTGATAAAGCTAAGCCCAGCCACCAGCAAGCCCGGATATCCCGCGCGGACGTAGCCGACATGATAGCAGGTTTCGCTTGCGTTCGGACCCGGGATCAAATTAGCGGCAGCCAGAAGATCCAAAAAATGCTTCTCAGTGATCCATTTATGCCTGCGCACAAACTCTCTTTCCATCATGGCAATGTGCGCTGTCGGCGCGCCAAAACTGGTCAGACCAATTTTCAAACAAACCCAAAATAGCTCAAAAAGACGGGTTTTTAAGGGAATTGCCGAAACATCCTGATCATTTTCAGGCAAGGTTTCAGAATTGGGTCTCACTTCTTCTTTCATCTAGTTAACCTATCACTGGGAGTTGTAATAAAAGGTTTTCGATCACCAGTCTCGGGTTGAGATTCGCGTCCAACTGCCCCAGACTTGTTTCGTGTACCTTGAGAATGTTTTCAATTTGCCTGGAATTCATGAGCTCAGCCGTCTCTTCGATCAGATCGACCTGATCAAGATTGACCAGAGGGATGTCGGCTTTCTCGTGTCTGATCATGACATCGCGCCAGAAGCTCAGCCAGGTCGCGATCAGAAAAGCAAACTTTTCTCGCTGGTTTCCTTTTTTAGCCTGATACTTCTCAATGTATTGCAGCCTTCGTCTCAGCTTGCTCTTTAGCAGATGGTTCAGATCTTCGAGCGCCTCAGTGTAATCGTCCAGAGACTGAGGATCCTGGCTGTAAGCGATCGCCGTGCCGACCCGTCCAGCAGCCAGGTGAGCCAACTTTTTTGCCAACTTTGCTTCCAACCCTTTTTCTTCTTTCAAAAAGCTTTCCAGTTTTTCAATGGGAGAAGGTCGCAGACGAATCACCTCACAACGTGAGGCGATCGTTTCAAGCAGGCTTTCTTTGGCATCAGCTGTCAGGATCAGCAGTGCTTTGGAGGGCGGTTCCTCCAGCGACTTGAGCAATGCGTTTGACGCACCGATCGTGGCGCGTTGAAAGTCCGCGATCAGCACCATGCGGAAGCGCGACTGGTAAGGCGAGAGAGCCAGGGTCTGCTGCATTTCCCGCACCTGATCGATCTTGATATCCTTGCTTCCTTCTTCAACTTCCAGAACGGTCAGGTCAGGATATCGCTGCTCATTGATCTGCCTGCAAGCCAGACATTCATCACAAAAATCGCCCTCCTGAGGAGCTTGCGTGCAGTTGAGCGCCTTGGCAAAAGCCAGGGCGAGCGTGCGCCGCCCAACACCATCGGGCCCGACAATTAAATAAGCATGCCGGGTATTTCCGACTTTTGTCTGGTTCTTGAAATAGCGGATTGCGGATTCATGACCGAGAATGTTCCAGTTCATATATATGATTTTAGCATGGAAGGTTTAAATTTTTCGCTTTTCAAGCTTAAGTCTTATAATTGACCTTTGAGTTTGAAAAAGGAGTAAGTCTGTATGACAGAAGAACACAAAAAAAATACAAAAGATGGCGACGATATTTTTTCAATATCGTGGCACGCCATCAACCCCGAAGAGGTGCTGGATACCCTCAATGTCTCGATCGAAAGTGGTTTGAGCGACGAGGAAGCCAGGCAACGCCTTCAGAGATATGGACGCAATGAGCTGGCTGAAAAGCCAGGTAAAAGCTTTTGGCAAAAACTCTGGGAACAGATCAACAGTTTTGTTATTTGGTTGTTGATCGGCGCTGCCATCATTTCCGCTGTTTTAGGGGATTGGGTAGAAGCCGGAGCCATCCTGCTCATCGTCGTCTTGAACGCGATCATGGGCATTGTTCAGGAATCCCGCGCGGAAGCCTCCCTGGCGGCACTCAAGAAGATGTCCGCCCCCGAAGCCCAGGTCTTACGGAACGAACACCGTGTCATGATCCCCACGCCTGAGCTTGTTCCTGGGGACATCGTTTTCATCGAAGCCGGTAACTTTATTCCCGCCGACCTGCGTTTGCTCGAAGCAGTCAATTTGAGCATCGACGAAGCCTCCCTAACCGGAGAATCCGTCCCTGCCAAGAAAAACGCTGGCGGCAACCTCCAGATCGATATTCCTCTGGGCGATCGCGAGAACACCGCATTTATGGGCACGACCGTCAGCTACGGGCGCGGCAAGGGCGTCGTTACCAATACCGGTATGCACACCCAACTTGGTTTGATCGCGACCATGCTTCAAACCGTCGAAGAAGAACAAACCCCGCTGCAAAAACGCCTTGACCAACTCGGAAAAACCCTTGGCATCGCCGCGCTCATCGTTTGTATTCTCGTCTTTGTTATTGGCGTTGTTCGTCTGGTAATTCCTCCGGATGTCGTGCGACCTGGTGACGAACGCTTCATACCCGAATTGATCGCCCTCTTCATGGTGGCGGTCTCTCTCGCGATTGCTGCCGTTCCCGAAGGCTTGCCAGCTGTTGTCACCATCTCTTTGGCTGGCGGCATGCGCGAAATGGTCGCCCGCCACGCGCTGATCCGCAAACTGGCGTCTGTTGAAACCCTCGGTTCTGTCACTACCATTTGTACAGACAAGACCGGTACGCTGACCCAAAACCAAATGACCGTCACCAAACTTTGGGTTGACGGTAAATTTGTGGATGTCTCCGGCATTGGCTATAATCCGGTCGGTGAGTTTTCAATTGACGGCGAAGTTATCGATCTGAAAGAGTATCAGGGTGCCCGAAATGTGCTTTGGGTTGGCAGCATGAACAATGATGCCCAGCTTGAAGCTGCCGGTGAAGAGGACGGCAAAACAACCTACCGCATGGTCGGAGACCCCACTGAAGGTTCGATCCTGGTTGCAGCCCAAAAAGCAGGCGCCCTCGCCGGCGACCTAAACAGCAACTACCCGCGCGTGCAGGAGATCCCCTTCGATTCCTCCCGAAAACGCATGGTAACCGTCCACCAGCTTGTTCATCCAGGTGGAGGCGACATTTCGCCCTTCTATTCTGACGAACGCGAATACACTCACGTGATCAACGTCAAAGGCGCCCCCGATATCGTTCTTGGGCTCTGTACCCGCTATCAGAAAATGGACAACACCGTTGCTCCCCTGACCGATGAAATGCGCCAGGAGATCCTGAGCGCCAATGACAGCATGACAGGTCACGCGCTGCGCGTTTTAGGCGTTGCCTACCGTCCGGTCAGCCAGCAGCCCACCGATCTGAATGCCGACAATCTGGAAAAGGACCTGATCTTCGCAGGTCTGATCGGCATGATCGACCCCTCCCGTCCCGAAGTCAAACCTGCGCTTCGGGAAGCTCAACATGCCGGCATTCGCTCCGTTATGATCACCGGCGACTATCCCAACACCGCCAAAGCGATCGCCGAAGATATCGGCTTGCTGCTGGAAGGTCATCAGGTTTTGACCGGCGCGGACATTGACGACAAGACCGACGAGGAAATGCGCGAGATCGTCAAAATTACTGATGTTTACGCCCGCGTTAGCCCTGAACACAAGATGAAAATTGTTGACGCCCTGCGCGAGAATGGCGAGGTTGTCGCCATGACCGGCGACGGTGTCAACGACGCACCAGCCATCAAACGCGCTGATATTGGCGTGGCAATGGGTATTACCGGTACAGACGTTGCCAAAGAGACCGCTGATATGGTTCTGACTGATGATAACTACGCTTCCATCGTATCTGCCGTTGAGCAAGGTCGCGTGATCTACAGCAACATCCGCAAATTTGTCTACTATCTGGTTTCCTGCAACATTGCCGAGATCATGATCATCTTCCTGGCAACCGTTTTTGGCTGGAACACCCCGCTCGCGCCAATTCAGCTGCTCTGGCTCAATCTGGTGACCGACGGCGCCCCCGCCCTGGCGCTGGGAACAGAGAAGGGCGATCCTGATATCATGGATTACCCGCCACGACCTCCCGAAGAACCGATCATCAACCGTTTTATGGTCAGAGGCATCATCGTTCAGACCATCGCGATCACCGCGGCAACGCTGACCGCCTTCTTCCTCGGCGGCGGCGCGCTCAAAGGCTCCTCTGACGAAGCCCGTATTCTTTCCGAGACCTTCGCCTTCGTGACGCTCTCACTTTCCGAGCTCTTCCGCGCTTATACCGCCCGCTCTGAATACTACCCGCTGGTCAAGATCGGCATCTTCACCAATAAGAATATGAACGTCGCAGTCCTGGTTTCCGTGTTGTTGATCCTCCTGGTCATCTATGTGCCCTTCCTGCAGGAAATCTTCGATACAACAGCCTTGCGATTGATCGATTGGGCAGAGATACTGCCACTGGTGCTGATCCCCTCGATCGCTGCGGAAGTGATGAAAACGATCACCTATAAACAGCATCAGAAAAACCGTACCAACTAAGTTTAAAAAGCTCTGCATAAAAAATTGCTAAATTACTCAAAAGCTCCCATGTAAAACTGGGAGCTTTTTGTTTCGCATATTACGATCTAAGATATTGAAAAGCGCTTTATAAACATTCATAGACGGTTGGTGCGAGCTCTGTCTGCTTGATGATATGAAGTTTCTGCATAGACCAACTATTTATGATAATCAAACCGTACGGGCGGGTCCCTTTTGGTGTTGGATGTTACAAGTACTTTTGTTTGGACAATCCTTTTATGGGTAGGTCGAAATTGAAAGAGGTGCGCAGGATACGCGCCTCTTTCAATTCGACAACTAATAATCGCAGTAGTTATGCGTCTTTCTTCTGTCATTACTGGTCTTGGATCCATGCTGAGGAAGCTGATCAAAAAGAAAACTGGCAGAATTTACCGCAAAGTCCAGATAACCATGCCTGTATTTCAAAGAAATGCCTCAGCTTTAAAATATTGGACCTGCTTTGGTATAAAAATACGCTACGGATCGTATTTCATCGCATTATTTTTGATACAATAACTGATTGAAATATGCTTGTAATAAATCAAATAGATTGGAATAACCATGAATACATCCCAAGAACACTTGCTCGATAATTCAAAAGCCGCAAAGAGGGCACGCCATGCCTGGTATTACTACGACTTTGGTAACTCCGCTTATGCCGCTGTCATCCTTCTGGCAGTTTTTTCTTCCTACTTCAAGAATGTCGTTGTCGGCGGCGCCGAAGGCACCCGCATGTGGGGTCTGGCAGTTGGCATCGCCGCTATCGCCGTTGCCATCATCTCGCCCATTCTCGGCGCGATCGCGGACTCTTCCCGCTCCAAGAAGCTCTTCCTCTTCCTTTTCACAGGCCTTTCCGTGATCTTCACCGGTTTGCTTTTCTTCGTCCGTTCGGGCGATGTCGTTATGGGGATGGTATTCTTCATTTTGGCAGAGATTGGCTATCGCGGCGCTCAGGTCTTTTATGACGCGCTCCTTGTCGATGTCTCCACACCCGAGACCATCGGCAACATCTCCGGCAAGGGTTGGGCGATTGGCATGATCGGTGGTGTTGTCACCTTGCTGATCGCTGTGCTGCCTATCCAACTGATCGGCAACAGCTTTATTCCATACACCTTTATCCTGACCGCGGTCATTTTCGCCCTTTTCTCACTGCCAACCTATCTCCATGTCAAAGAAACCACCCCGGTAGTTCCGATCCCCGAGGGCGAGACTTTGCTTTCAACCTCCTTCAAACAACTGGCTGTAACTTTCAAGGAGATCAAGAAGTACAAAGAGTTCCTGCGCTACATGATCGCATTCCTGATCTATAACGACGGCATCATGATGCTGATGGACTTTGCCGCTATTATCGGCGGCACACTCTACGGGCTCAACCAGGTGCAGCTGATCATCTTTGTGATCATCATCCACATCACCGGCGCGATCGGGGCACTGCTCTTTGGCAAACTCGCCGACAAACAAAGCAGCAAGCGCGCGATCATTATTTCTTTACTCATCCTGATCGTTTCGTTGGCATGTCTCTATTTTGTCGATGGGCTGCTCGGCTTCTTCATCATCGGCGCCTTTGCGGGTTTCTCCCTCTCCGGCGCTCAGGCCACCAGCCGCACGATGGTCAGTCAGCTGGCGCCGGAACACAAAACGACCGAATTCTACGGTTTCCTTTCCGTTGCTGGTCGAACTTCTACATTTATCGGTCCCTTCGTTTTTGGGGCGATCTCATATAACATGCATAACTACTACGTCGAACGGGGTCTTCCTGAGCTACTGGCCGAACAAAACGGACAATTATGGGGCATTGGCTCGATCCTGCTTTTCCTGATCGTCGGTATGTTGATCCTTTTTAGTGTTCGGGAAGTTACCGCCAGTAACCCAATTGAGTATAATCAGAAAAAAGCGGAGAATTAATATGAAAGTTCTGATCACCGGCGGCGCTGGTTACATTGGCAGTACGATTGCCTCTGTCCTTCTGGACAGCGGACACACCCCCATTCTCTTGGATTCCCTGATCACCGGCAGGCGGGAATTCACCCGTGACCGTATTTTCTACGAAGCGGACATCGCCGATCGCGCCATGGTGCGTCGGGTATTTTCCGACCACCCCGATATCGTTGCCACCATTCATTGTGCCGCGCTGATCGTTGTGCCGGAATCCGTTTCCCGTCCTTATGAATATTATCGCGAGAATGTCGTCAAATCGATGGAATTCTTCAAGACCCTCAGCGACCTAGGCTTTCCAAAAGTGGTTTTCAGTTCCTCGGCTGCTGTCTATGACGTTGTCCCCGGCTTTATGGTTACGGAGGAATCACCCCTGCAACCGCTAAGCCCATATTCGCGCACGAAATTCATGATGGAAATGGTGCTGAAAGATTTCTGCCATGCCTACAACCTGAAAGGCATCGCCCTGCGCTATTTCAACCCGATCGGTTCCGACCCCCAAATGCGCACCGGGCTCCATATTCAGCACCCCAGCCACCTGATCGGCAAGTTGGTCGAGGTCTCAATGGGACGCGAGTCGGTCTTCAACCTGACCGGCGTCGATTGGCCCACCCGCGACGGCTCCGGCATTCGTGATTACATCCATGTCTGGGACCTCGCGCTCGCGCACCTGAAGGCTGTCGAGAATTTCGATAAAGCTATTTCGGAAGGCTCCGAAGATGGCGTGGATTACACTGTGATCAACCTCGGCACAGGTCAGGGTGTTACCGTCAAAGAATTCTTAGCCGCCTTTGAGAACGTGGTTGGCAAAAAATTGCCCGTCTCGATTCAACCCCCACGCCCGGGCGATGTCGCCGGCGCTTTTGCCAACGCCGACCGCGCCTGGAACCTGTTGGGCTGGAAAGCAGAAAAGAGCATCGAAGAAGGCATCAAAGACGCTCTCAAATGGGGCGAGATCAGAGAAACGATCATTAAATATTGATGGTCAGTTCCAAAGGATTAATTAGAAACAAGCCCGTTGTGAAAGGGCTTGTTTTTTAAAACTTAGTTCGCGCGTGGCCTCCTGTCCACGCGCTTTTCATGTTGAGAATCGCTGCCCAAAGCCCCGAGTCAAACGCATCCAAATAAAGAAAATCTTTAATAGCACCAAGCGTAAATACGAACATTAGCTCAATCTTTTTAGCTAAGTATAAAAAATGGCTCAAAATTCAAAATTCCACTCAGCGAACTGTCTTTGCGAGCCCCAAAGGGGCGTGGCAATCTGCAGTTAATCATTCTTCAAATACATTTTTGTGTAATAAAGCTGAAAGGCAGATCGCCACGTCGCCCTCAAGGGCTCCTCGCGATGACAACCGGGCATTACCATATTCGCCAAAGTGAAATAGACATATAACCATACCTGAAAACTTATAAGAAGCATTATTTAGGTCATATAGATACAATTGCTCGGCCCCAAAACCCCGAGCTTATTTCTTATTACATATTGTCCTGTTATAATTACCCCTGTCGGAGGTGATTTATGAGCATTTTCAATAGAATCTTTGGCGAACCGGAGATCCGTGCCCTGAACCCGCACGATAAAGCCGAGGTCAAAAAAATGATCGACCAGTTGGTCAAGATCGGCAAAATGGATGATTTTCTTTCTCTCGCTCCGGGAGGTCCTTTCGATATTCAATGCCACCATCGCGATGCCAAGAGCATTGGTCGCAGGATTCACGAAATTGGTGGTGAAGAACTCATGTTCGCCGTTCGTCAAACCATCAAACACAAACTCAAAGACGTTCTGGCTGAACACCTCGACCACTGCTGGAAAGGTATCGGCAGCTGGCAGGCGTGATGATATAATACCCAAAATCCGACCATGTAAAGAGGTAAAAATGACTAATTGCTGCACGAAAAAAGAAAGTCTAACCTGTGATGCGGTTCCTGCTGCTATCGGACCCTACTCTGTTGCCGTTTCCACCGGCTCGCTGATCTTTATTTCGGGACAACTCCCACTCGACAAAGATACCGGCGCTTTGGTCGAAGGCGGCATCCAGGCCCAAACCCGTCAGGCGCTTAAGAACATGCAGGCTATTCTCGAAAGTGTTGGCTCCGGCATGCAAAATGTAGTCAAAACTACCGTCTTTTTGATGGATATGGGACAATTCGCTGAAATGAACGCGGTCTATGCCGAATTCTTCACCAGCGATTTCCCAGCACGTTCCGCAGTGCAGGTGGCAGCTTTACCCAAGGGCGCGATCGTCGAGATAGAAGCGATTGCCGTTTTGCCCCACGAGCACGAAGACGAATGTTGTAAACATAATTAAAAGGAAAAGACTTTATTTCTAAATGAGTCCGCTTGTATCTGTCATCATTCCTTGCCGGAATGAAGAAAAAACCATCCACCGTGTGCTGGAAGCATTGCACCAGCAAAGCTTCCCTGTCGAAGATATGGAAGTCGTCATCGCGGATGGTTTATCAGAAGATAATACCCGTTCCGCGATCCAGGCTTTTCAGGAAGCTCACCCCAGGCTAAAAGTTCGCCTGGTCGATAATCCCAAAAGGATCATCCCAGCCGGGCTGAACACTGCTATCAAAGCCGCCCAAGGCGAGATCATCGTCCGCATGGACGCGCATTCCCTGCCCGAACCCGATTACGTCCAACGCAGCGTGGATGCCGTTCAATCCGGCATCGCTGAAAATGTCGGCGGGGTCTGGAATATTCAGGCGCCAAACGAAAGCTGGATCGCGCGCTCCATCGCCGCCGCCGCGGGCAACCCGCTGGCGGTCGGAGACGCACTGTATCGCTTCACGGATAAAGCCGCATACGTTGATACCGTGCCTTATGGCGCCTATAAGAGCAGTCTCTTTGATGAGATCGGCTTGTTCGACGAAACGCTTCTGGCTAATGAAGATTATGAGGTCAACACCCGTATCAGGCAGGCGGGCGGTCGCATCTGGCTTGACCCCGCCATTCGCTGCACCTATTTCTCCCGCCCAACGCTGCGTGCCCTGGCCAAACAATATTGGGGCTATGGCTATTGGAAAGCTCAAATGTTGAAGCGTTATCCCGAAACTTTGCGCTGGCGGCAGGCACTCCCCCCGCTTTTTGTCCTTGGGGTTTTGTTTCTGGCAATCCTTGGCTTTTTCTGGAAGCCTGCCTGGATCGCGCTGGCAGTCGGTCTGGGTTTGTACTTGCTGATCCAACTCATTCCCGCTCTTTCACTGGCGCGCAAACAAAAAGACCTATCCCTTGCAGTAGGCATCATTCTTGCCACACTAACAATGCATTTCTCTTGGGGCACAGCCCTGATTGTTGGTTTATTTTCAAACCCTGACAGGAAAAAATAATGGCAAATAATTATCAAATCAAACCTCAGGAACAATTTCGCCTCGCCCGTGGCGAGCAGCGTCTTCTTCTTGTGATCGGCGATTTCATTGCTGCCTGTTTGGCATTGGGTGTCGCGCTCCTATTTTGGGCGCAGGGAGATACCTGGTTCGGCCTTACCCTTGAATTTTTGCGCTCCCGCATTCCGATCTGGTTTTACTTTTTGCCGCTCTTCTGGACCATCTTATTGGTCGATTCCTATGATGTCAGTAAAGCCAGCAACCTCAAGATCACGCTCAAATCGCTAACGGTCTCGTTCATTGTCGCGCTTCTGATCTATCTGATCATCTATTTTGCTTCTGAGCCATACTCACTGCCTCGTTTTGGCGTGGCGATTTTTCTCGTTTTGGCAGCTGTTTTCACCCTGATCTGGCGTAATATTTATATTCAGATGTTCACTACAGCCAGCAAACAGAAACGCGTGCTCATCGTTGGCGCAGGCCGGGCTGGGTCGGCAATGGCAGCCGTCGTTAGAGAACAAAACCCGCCTCCTTTCAACCTGATCGGCTTGATCGACGATGACCCCGCCAAACTCGACACCATGATCGAAGGCTATCCCGTATTGGGTGATCACAATAAACTACCTGAGATCATCCAGGATCATAATATTACAGACCTGATCCTTGCCATTTCCAACGAGATGAATCCAGGCATGTTTCAAACGATCCTTACCGCTCAGGAAAGCGGCATGAACATGGCTACCATGCAGGATACTTACGAATCACTGACTGGGCGCGTTCCCATCACCCTGCTCGCGTCAGATTGGGTCATTCGTTCTTTCATCGACCGCACCCCTACTAGCGGCATCTACCGCATCGCGAAACGCCTGATGGACCTGGCTTTAGGCCTGATTGGTCTGGTCGGGCTGGTCATTCTCTATCCGATCATCGCCGTGATCATCCGTCTTGACTCCAAAGGACCCATCATTTTCAGGCAAATTCGGCTTGGTCGCAGCGGTCACCCCTATACCATCCTGAAATTCCGCACCATGAAAGACAATCAGGACATGGAAAAAGAAGCTCTGGTCACAGCCACCAATGACCCGCGTGTCACCCGCTTTGGGCGCTTTTTACGCAAATCACACCTGGACGAAATCCCTCAGATCATCAATGTTCTTCGCGGCGAGATGAGCTTTGTCGGACCACGCAGTGAACGCAAGGAGTTGGTCAGCGTTTTCCAAAAAGACGTGCCCTTCTATCGTGCCCGTATGTTGGTCAAGCCCGGTATCACCGGTTGGGCGCAAATCCACCAGGCTTATGCTGAAACGGTCGATGAGACTGCTATCAAACTTGAATACGATCTCTTTTACATCCAGCACGCATCGATCATGATGGATCTCTCCATCATCTTGCGAACTGTCACAAACGTGCTTGGTTTCAAAGGGCGCTAAGATGGATCAACTTACAAACGAAAGGAGCTTGTTGGAAGAAGCTCATTTGTTACAGCTGCCAGAGTGGGCGGAGTTCAAGAGCCATTTTGGCTGGGAGGGTGTTGTATTCCAAAGCGATAGCACTTACGCTCAGGTACTCTTTCGACGTCTGCCGCTGGGCTTCTCGATCGCATATCTTCCCAAGGGACCTGTAGGCACAAACTGGTCACAGTTATGGCCGAAGATCGACCGTGAATGCAAGCGGCGCAGGGCAGTTTTCCTTCAGGTTGAACCGGATCGTAATTTACCGCTTGAAGATTCTTGCCTAAATTCCTTTGCTGACGGATTTCAACGCCTTGAAGAAACAATTCAACCAAGACGAACTATCCTTGTTTCGCTTGATGGCAGCGAAGAGGATCTGCTGGCAGCCATGAAGCAAAAGACCAGATACAACATCCGGCTGGCAGCCAAAAAGGGCGTTGCGGTAACATCTACTGACGACGTAAAAGCATTTTACGAGATGATGAAAACCACTGGCGAAAGGGATGACTTTGCCATCCACAGCCTCGAATACTACCAGAAAGCCTATGATCACTTTGCGCCCTCCGGCAAGGCAGTGCTCCTGGAGGCGCATCTTGATGGTCTGCCGCTGGCTTATTTGATGCTCTTTTTACATGGCAAACGCGCTTGGTATTTTTACGGCGCCTCAGACAACAAACACCGCAACCTGATGCCCACCTATTTGCTGCAGTGGGAAGCCATGCGCTGGGCAAAAGCCCACGGTGCGACGGAATACGACCTCTGGGGCATCCCGGACGCCGACGAAGAGCAGCTTGAAGCTGAATTTACCGACCGCTCCGATGGTCTTTGGGGCGTTTACCGCTTCAAACGCGGCTTTGGCGGTCAGGTGGTGCGCAGCAGTCCTGCTTTTGTGAAGGTCTACCTTCCCCTGCTCTATAAAGCCTACGAAAAATACCGTGCCCGCCGGGGAGTTGAGGCAGCATGAAGCAAGTTCATCCCCTCAACAGTCAGGAATGGAACGATCTTCTGTTGCAATTCCCTGACGCCCACATCCTGCAAACCTGGCAGTGGTCGGAAGCCAAAAAGCAGAACGACTGGCAACCTCTCTATTTTGCCTGGGGCGCTAACGCAAAAGAGCCTGATGCCCTCGCTCTGACCTTAGAACGACAAATTCGCCTGCCTGGAATGCGCTTTTCTGTGCTTTACTGTCCTAAAGGACCAGTCTTTTCTCACGATGCCGCTTACGCCAATCCCAAAATGATCACGCGTATCATCCGGGATTTGGAAGACTATGCCCGTAAGACCAAAGCAATTTTTCTAAAAATTGACCCGGATGTCCTGCTTGGCACCGGCATCCCTGACACCGACGAAGATGAGCCTAACCCCTTTGGCATCGCTTTTCAGAAGGGACTGCAAAAGCGTGGCTGGCAGTTTTCTCAGGATCAGATCCAGTTCCGCAACACGGTGCTGATCGACCTGCGGCAGGATGAAGAGACGCTTCTGGCATCCATGAAGCAAAAGACGCGCTACAACATCCGCCTGGCAGCCAGAAAAGGCGTCACCATCCGCCAGGGGAGCATCGACGAGCTGCCCATGCTCTATAAGATGTATGCCGAAACCGCTGTTCGCGACGATTTCGTCATCCGCCACGAAGATTACTATCTCAACGCCTGGCGCGCCTTCATGGAAGCCGATATGGCAAAGATACTGATTGCGGAAGTTGAGAGTGAGCCAATTGCGGCACTGATCCTCTTCCATTTCAACGGCATGGCTCGCTACATGTACGGTATGTCCACCGAACGTTATCGGGAATTGATGCCCAATTACCTTTTGCAGTGGGAAGCCATGCGCCTTTCCAAAGAGCTTGGCTGCCACACTTACGACATGTGGGGCGCGCCGGACGTTTTTGACGAATCCGACTCAATGTGGGGCGTTTTCCGCTTCAAACAGGGGTTCAATGGCACCACCACCCGCTATTTGGGCGCCTGGGACTTCACCACCCGCCCGCTGCTCTATTTTGCTTATACCCGCCTCCTGCCCAGGATACTGGACATCATGCGCCGCCGCGGCAAAGCCGACAACCGCAAACAACTTGGAATGGATTAAACAGATAAATTCAAGGCACTAAAATAAGAAACTCAGATAATGTAAAAAGCGAGCGTTCATTCCAGAAAACGCTCGCTCTTTTATAAATTTACACTAACTTTTATTTGCTGCCGTTGTTCAAATTCCTGCGCATGGTAAAGCGTAAAACTTCGCGATTGATCTCTTTCAGCCTTTCCAGCAATTCGGGCTGCTGACCCTGCTGTTCCACCTGGTTGATCAAACCTGTCAGTGTTTGGCTGAACTCATCATTGATCGCCTCTCCAGCCTCTTCGAGGATCTTGGTTCTATCAGCTTCATTCTCCGTTTGCAGCAAAGCCTCAACGATCTCGATCACCGCGCCAGTACTGCTGGCAGCCCGTAAAACAGCCACGATATTTGCCAGTTTTGTCAGCTTGGCTACATCGTTTTCTTCCTGCGCCTTGGTAGCGGCATTGTTCAAGACCTCACTGAACATCTGGTTGACACGCGGCAGGGCTTGCTGGGTGGCTTGCTCAAGATTCTCAGCAGCCAGCAATTCATCCAACAAATTCTGCGCGTCCGCTAGCTGAACCTGGATGGCTTTATCAACCGCTTCGACAATATGCAGGAGTCGTTCACGAAGACTCTCAAGCCTGGCTTTTTCATCACCCTGGGTCTTATCGATCTTGTCGGTCAGGCTCTGGAAGAAGGCATAATCCAAGCCACCGCGAGCCATCGACGCGATCGTCGTCAGGCGGATTTCGCCATCAGCGTTCTTGATGAGTAGCTCAAGCAGGTTTTCGCGGGTGATGCCTTTTTTGCTAAGCTCCTGCAATTCTTCCATCGCAACCCGGGTTTCAGCTGCCTCATGAGCGGCAGCCTTGCCAACCGTAGAATGCTCCAACAGCGCTTTTTGCAGCTCTGCCAGCGCCATCACTGCTTCCTGATCGCCCGATGCGGCCGAAGCTTGAACCAATCGGGACAGCAAAACAAAGAGTTCTTCATCGATCTGCTCATCATTCTCGGTGATCATTTTTTCCAACTCAGCCTCGGGTGCCGCCGCCAGACGCTGCAGCAGGTTGAGTTTCTCCTGCTGGGCTTTCAGCATCTCAGGAGTGATGCCATCGGCTTCGAGGATGGTTTCGAACAACTTTTGCTGGCTCAGCATGGTCTGGGGTTTGAAGAGATAGCCCTTGCGCTTTTCAGGAGCCAGATCATCCATCACCTTTTTGATCAGAGGACCGATCGTTTTTTCCTGTTCGTTGATCGGAGTATGCAGCTCAGGCGGGAAGTAGGTCAGCAAAAGCTCCTTGTCCGGGTCGTGATAGACGATCGGCGTTGGGTAGATGCCTTGCTGCTGGCAATTTGGGCACTGAAAGTAATTGGCAGCGCCGGAAAGCAATTTTTCTTTGGCTGAAGGGTCGCTATTAAGGTCAAACAGACGAGTCAGATCGACAACGATCGGCTGTCTGCAAACTGGGCAAGGAACACTGGTTCGGGTCATATTTAATCTCTTTTCTCGTTATTTTCTGGTACCGATTATAACATCCCACCCTTGCCTGGACGGGATATGTATATTAGAGTGCCGTTAACATTCTCAAAACTTCCTGTTGATCTTTAACTATTTGCTCTTCATGGTTATTTCAGATAATCTTTGATCCGCCATAACAGGTAAAGTGGCAAACTGATCGTTTTTGTGGTTTCCGCATCCTGAATGCCTATGTTTTTCAGCGACAGTCGAAAACCTATTTCATTACGGTACTTATTAACAAATAAGCGATAGCTTTTTGCCTGGGTATTGACATTGGCTTTTGCCTCAATAGGAATTACTCGTCCTTCGTCTTCGATCAGAAAATCCACTTCCGCGGTATTGCCAGACCTCCAGAAAAAAGGATGATAGCCCAGATTCAACAACTCGCTCAGAACATAATTCTCCGTGATCGATCCTCTGAACCCACCAGAATTCATATCCTGATCCAGAAGCGATTTCATCGTAAAGTTAGCTTTCCTGCATAACAGACCGGTATCGCAGAAATAGACCTTATAAAAAGTAGAATCCTGATTGGAAGACAACGGTATGACCGCGTTTTCAACCTTGCAAAGCCTGTGAATCAGGCCGGCATCGACCAGCCAACCCAGGGATTCTTCCAGATCCTTTGCTCTGGCGGATTTCTTTACCTGACTGAAAACAAATTTATTATTATCTTTGGCAAGTTGTTGCGGTACGGATTCCCAGATCGATTGGATTTTTGTCAATTCCGAACTTGGAGCGTGTTTGGCAAAATCGTTTTCATAACCAAACAATATATTTTCCTGCACCCTGCTGACCTGAGCGATATCCTTGGTCTCAACCCAGGTTTTAACCGCTTCCGGCATGCCTCCTATGATCAGATATTCAAAATAGAGTTCCTGTAGTTTGTTGCTTATATAGGATGGCAGGGCTTCATCCAATGAGTATTGGGATAAACTTTTTTCATAAGCATCACCCTGATTCGCCCAAAGAAACTCACGGAAGCTCATCGGATACATCACCAGCCGATCCACTTTTCCAACCGGAAAACTTAACTGGTTTGCCCTGATGCTGACCCCCAACAGAGACCCGGCCCCAACCACTGCCAGTTCGGGCATATCTTCCTGAAAATATTTTAGAGCGGTGATCGCCTTGGGTTGAATCTGAATTTCATCAAAAATCAGTATTGTCTTACCTGGCTTAATGGGTTGGTGAAGGAATAGATTCGAAAGATCATTGACAATTCGTTTGGCGTCAAGATCTCTTTCAAATACCTCGCCGATACGTGGATCTCTCTCAAAATTGAAATAAGCCACTTCGTCAAAGCATTCTTTGGCAAATTGATGCAAAACATAGGTCTTGCCACATTGCCTCACACCAGTCAACAACAAGGGTTTTCGATTGGTGCTATTTTTCCAGTCTTTGAAGTCAGATAAAATCTGTCGTTTCATTTTTACCTTCTCATAATCCCAAAATTCAAGCCATAAAAAGAACCATATAGACATTTTAACATAAGTCCTATGACTTTTGCAACATTTAATCGCATTTGTCCTATGACTTTTGCTATTGTTAATCGCATTTTTCATAGGACTTTTGCAATTTCACAAAAATTACCTGGAATTCTGTCCTGTTTTCAACTTAGCATATCCCGTTTCCACCCTCAGATCAGTCAATTCCTGAGCACTTTTAGCTTCTACTTTTCTAATTAAAAAAACACCACCCAACCCACATTCTCACCCAACTTCATTGACGTTATCCCTTTCCTCCCATACAATTTAGAGTACAAACTGGAATAAAAAGGACACTCACCCATGAAAGTTCTCACCATCCGACAGGAAATTTGCACCGGTTGTCTGGCGTGCGAAAAAGCCTGTTCCCAGGCCTATTACAAAACTGACGACCGCAACTACTCATCCATCCGCATCCTGAACAATAACAACACCTTCATTGCCACTTACTGCAACCAATGCGGCGAGTGCATCAATATGTGCACGGCCCACGCGATCTACCGCGACAAGCGCGGTATCGTGCGCATCGACAAGAAGAAGTGCGTCGGCTGCCTCGCCTGTGTCGGCTATTGCTCTCACCTGGCAATGTTTTATGCGGATGACCTAAGCGAGCCTTTCAAGTGTATTGCCTGCGGCATTTGTGTCAAAGCCTGCCCCGAGAACGCGCTTGCCATCGCCAGCACAGAAGAATAGGAGAAAACATGGGAAAAATCCTCAAAACCTACCATTATGAACTCGGCAAGATCGAACGGGGCTATTCCGGGCGTTCTCTTTATATCAATGTTTCGGACCTGAGCATCCAGGAAAAAATCGTCACGGAGTTCATGAAAGAAAAATTCATTGGCGGTAAAGGCTTTGACCTCTGGTATCTCTGGCATGCCGTCACGCCTGAAACCCGCTGGGACTCACCCGAAAACGAGATCGTTTTCAGTGTTGGCCCGCTGGGCGGCATCACCCAATACGCCGGCACCGGCAAAACGCTGGTTTGCTCGATCTCGCCGCTGACCGACATCCCCATCGACAGCAACGCCGGAGGCTATTTTGGCCCCCTGCTCAAATTCTCCGGTTGGGACGCGCTTGAGATTCAGGGCAAAGCTGAAAAAGACCTGATCGTTTTTATTGATGGCAACGAGGGCATTATCCAGTTTGAAGAGGGCGAAGAATATCCTGAAGATTCCCATCTTCTCGCGGAAGAGCTGACCACAAAATATGCCATCGATGAAAACGACAAGGTCAATGTCTCGGTTGTTTCCAGCGGCAGCGCTGCCAAACACACCCTCATGGGCATGCTCAACTTCTCATTCTACGATCCGCGACGCAAGACAGTGCGTTTCAAACAGGCTGCCCGTGGCGGCATCGGCACGATCCTGCGCGAAAAACGGATCAAAGCCCTGGTGGTTAAATACAAGGGCATTAAGGGCAATCTCAACAACGTTGCCGATCTGGGCACGATCAACAAGGTCGGTGTCAAGTATCACAAACAGATGCACGATCTCGACTACAAACAAAACGAGATGCGCAAGATCGGAACCGCCAACACCGTAATGATCATGAATCAGTACGACCTCTTACCTACGCGCAACTTCCAAACCGGCGGTGACCCCGAGACTGTCAAGATCGCTCCTGAAGTTTTCATCAACCACTACCTCACCCAGGGCATTCACGACGGCTGCTGGTATGGCTGCACGATGTCCTGCGCCAAAGCTGCCGACCACTTTTTGCTCAAAACCGGTCCCTATGCCGGGCAGTGTGTCACTGTTGACGGGCCAGAATATGAATGTGTCGCCGGGCTGGGCTCCAATCTGGGCATCTTTGACCCACAAGCCATTCTGGAAGAAAACTTTTACTGCGACACCTACGGCATTGACCTGATCTCCTTTGCCACCTGCACCGCCTTCATCATGGAGTGTTACCAGCGCGGTCAGATCACCCGGGAAGACATGGGCGGGCTCGACCTCCACTTTGGCAACAGCCAGGCGGTGCTCGAGCTGCTTCACCAGATGTCGCGCGGGGACGAATTTGGCAAGCTGGCTGGGCTCGGCATCCGTAAGTTAAAAAAGATATTCGTTGAACGTTTTGGTGCCGATCCGAAGCTTCTGCAGGATATCGGCATGGAAGTCAAGGGGCTCGAATATTCCGAGTACGCCCACAAAGAGAGTCTGGCGCAGCAGGGCGGTTTCGCCCTCGCCAATAAGGGCCCCCAGCATGACGAAGCCTGGCTGATCTTCATGGATATGGTCAACAAGCAGATCCCCACCTTTGAAGACAAAGCCTACGCGCTCTATTATTACCCTATGTTCCGCACCTGGTTCGGTCTGGTTGGCTTGTGTAAATTGCCCTGGAACGACATTGTCCCGGCAGATAATTACAAGACCGACACACCCGCCAAAGTGCCCGAACACGTTCAGAATTATGTTGACCTCTTCAACGCTGTCACTGGTCAGAACATTGATAAGGAAGAGCTGATCATCCAATCCGAGCGCGTCTATCAATTCCAGCGCATTTTCAATATCCGCATGGGCAAAGGTGAGCGCAAGGACGACTATCCCCCCTATCGCTCGCTCGGCCCTGTCAGCAAGGAAGAATATCTCTCCCGTCAGGAACTTTACGACAAGCAACTGCGTGAGATCCAGGGACTTGACCCGGATACCATGAGCCTGGAAGAAAAGATAGCCAAAACCCGCGCCTACCGCGAAGACCAATATGAGCAGCTGGTCGATGCCGTCTACAAGCGCCGCGGCTGGACCGAAGAAGGCGTTCCCAAACCCGAACGCCTGAAAGAGATCGGCATGGATCTGCCCATGCTGCTGGAAGTGATCGAGCCAAGGCTGTGATCACTGTAAACACTGAAGAGTCGCCCTGGCACGCGGGCATGACCGTCAGGACACTTCTGGACGAAAAAGTTTTCACCTTCCGCCACATCATCGTGCGCGTGAACGGCGAGTACGTGCCCGAAGAGGAATATGACAGTTACCCGATCAACGATGGTGATGACGTGATAGTTCTGCACCTGATGGCAGGTGGATAAATGGAACTTGAACGATATCTCAGGAACCATAACGCGATCAGCCCACAGGAACAAGCCTTGCTTGCCCAAAAACGAGTCGTCATCATCGGCTGCGGAGGCTTGGGCGGCTATTTACTTGAACAGCTTGGCAGACTGGGCGTGGGCTTCATTCGCGTTGTCGATCCTGACCTCTTTGAAGAGAGCAATCTCAACCGCCAACTGCTAAGTTCAAATCTGAATCTGGGCAAGCCCAAGGTTTTGGCTGCCAAACACCGCATGCTGGCTGTAAACCCGCTGGTGGAAGTTGACGCTATTCAGGAGAGAATGACAGCAGCCAACGCGACAGATCTGCTCGCGGGCTGTGATCTGGTTCTTGACGCGCTCGATAACATCCCCGACCGATTTATTCTTCAGCAAGCCGCCAAAACAGCCCAAATTCCATTGGTTCATGGCGCGGTTGCCGGCTGGCAGGGGCAGGTTTGCCTGGTTCTACCAGGGCAGGATCTGTTGAACCTGATCTATGGAGACAGCCAGGAATACAGCGGGGAAGAGCAGGAAACAGGCACCCTCGCCTTCACGGTCGGCCTGACCGCCTCGCTCATGGCCGCTATCTGCCTGCAAACCTTACTTAACAAAGGAATTCCTGAAAGAGAGTTATTGCTGCTTGATGCGCAAAATTTGGAATTCACAAAATTATCCCTACCCATCTCATCATCCGCACAATGGGCAGGTCGCGATTGAGGGTCTACCCTCAATCCGACGTCCAACAAACAGGATCAAATAACCAGCACTTGTCCTGTCAAAACAAGCCCAATGCAAGTCCAAAACCAATGTAAAATAGAGACAGGGCTAAAACCCATCTTTTTAGGAGCAAAATGTTTAAACGTCTGGCACAAATTACGATACTCATAGCTTTCGCGGCTCTTGTCTGGCTGATCCTCAGCGTTGGTTCCGGCAAACAGGTTCAGCCATTCCAACTGCTCATCCTGCTTGGAGCCCTCTTTTTCTACCTCATCATCTCAAAACGAGCTAAAAACTCTAGCGACGAAGAGCGCTCCCAACCTTCCATCCGCCGTCAGCGCAAAGGACACAGATCCTGGATCCGCCGAATCGATCAGGATTAGAACGGTGTTAGCCAATGGACCTCTTTGATCAAGCCATGCAGGAAGAATTGGCAGCCAATGCGCCACTTGCCGCCCGCATGCGCCCGCAAACGCTCGATGAGATCGTCGGGCAGGATCACATCATCGGCAAAAACACACTCCTGCGCCGTGCCATTGAGGCGGACCGCCTGTTCAGCTCCATCATTCTTTACGGTCCCCCAGGCACCGGCAAAACCACCATCGCCCAGGTGATCGCTAACACGACCAACGCGCATTTCCTTACCCTCAGCGCGGTTCTGGCGGGCGTTGCGGATCTGCGCAAAGCCATCGAGGACGCGACCGAACGCCGCAAGTATCAACGCCAACGCACGATCCTTTTCATAGATGAGATCCATCGCTGGAACAAAGCCCAGCAGGACGCCCTTTTGCCACAGGTGGAAAATGGACTGATCACCCTGATCGGCGCCACCACGCAAAACCCTTTTTTTGACGTCATCAGAGCCCTGGTCAGCCGCTCCCGTATTTTTGAGCTCAAACCACTCAGCAGTGATGATGTCCTTACTTTGCTGAAACGCGCTTTGCGTGAAGAAAAAGGCAGCTACAGCCTGCGCAATATCGTAGCGGACGAGGACGCGCTTTTGCACCTGGCAGAGATCTCTGGCGGAGATGCCCGCAACGCCCTCAACGCGCTTGAGCTGGCTGTTGAGACCACTCCCGTTGAAAACGGTGCCATACACATCACCCTCGAAGTCGCCCAGGAATCAATCCAACGCCGCGCGGTGCTCTACGACAAAACGGACGACCAGCACTACGACACAATCTCCGCTTTCATCAAATCGGTGCGCGGCAGCGACCCTGACGCCGCGCTTTACTGGCTGATGAAGATGATCGTGGCGGGAGAAGACCCGCGCTTCATCCTGCGCCGCCTGATCATCCTGGCGAGCGAGGATATCGGTCTGGCAGACCCGCAGGGCATCCTGGTCGCCAACGCTGCCGCTCAAAACTTTGAGTATATCGGCATGCCCGAGGGCATTTACCCCATTGCCCACGCCACGCTCTATCTGGCAACCGCCCCAAAGAGCAATTCAGTTGGCGCTTACTTTGAGGTTCAGGACGAGATCGAGAAAAATGGTGCCAAGCCCGTGCCGATCCACCTGATGGACGCCAGCCGCGATGGCAAAGGGCTCGGGCACGGGCAGGGCTATGACTATCCTCACAACCACGAAGGTCATTGGGTCAAACAGCAATACCTGCCCGATGAGCTCAAAGACCGCCGTTTTTATCATCCCTCCGATCAAGGCTACGAAGCCCAGATCGCCAAGCGACTAAAAAAATGGCGGGATGCCGATAAATGAACCTTGATATCCGCTCGACGGTGATCGTACTTGCAATCATGGCAGCTATTGCGGCTGTGATCATGGCCTTTCGCGCCAAAAATGCCATTCAGAGCGGGCGGAAATTGCCTTTTTTCTATAAAAAACGTCAGCTTTACGAACTGGGCATTCGCCTGATCGTGGCAGCCCTGGCTTTGGGCTTTTTTGCCTACGCTTCCCTGCGATGGGGTGAGGATATCGCCTATAAGTACTTTCCACCAACCCTAACGCCTTCACTCACCCCCACCATTACCCAAACACCGACCATCACGCTGACCCCGACGATCACGCTCACGCCTACCATCACCAATACGCCCTCGATCACAAACACACCCTCGCTGCCCGATGAGATCATCGACAAATTTGAAGCCATCGGCACGCCTCAGGAGGCTTATATCTTTAGCACGCTCAAGTTCTCGACCGAAATTGATGATGACCTGCAACCCATTGACGCGGCAGTCGAGTTTGAGAACCCGCTTGAGGTCATTTATGGCACCTATAGCTACAACATGATGACTGACGGCATTCAATGGAGCGAGGTTTGGCGCAGAGATGGGGAGATCATCCATTACAGCGTTGGTACCTGGTCGGGGCACAGTGGCGGTTATGGCGCCAGCCGTCTTGAACTGCTAGCTGAAGAATGGCTGCCTGGTCAGTATGAGCTGCAATTCTTCATCGGCACCAATTGGCTGATGAGCGGTCATTTCCGCGTCCTGGGCAACCCGCCCACAGCAACCCCCACGATCACGCCCTCACCAACGCTGACGCCGAGCTTCACGCCCACCAGCACCAACACACCCTTACCCACCAGCACGCCCTGGCCGAGCAACACGCCCAGTCCATAAACAGACATTGTTTGAATTTCCTGCGCCAAAAGGTACAATTGAACCCACTATGACCGAAACAAACGCCCACACAATAAAACGCTGGAAGATCGCGCCGCTGATCCCCAGGCATATCAATCAGGAATTAAACGCCCATTCGCCCTTTTTACGCCAACTGCTTTTCAACCGCGGGATCATCACCGCTGAAGCCGCCCAGGCTTACCTGAGCCAGGAATCCCCAACCAATCCTGACCCATTCCAGCTCAAGGACATGGAAAAAGCTGTCACTCTGATCCACGAGGCGCTACAATCGGAAAAGAAAATTGCCATTTATGGTGACTATGACACCGATGGGGTCACCTCCTTAGCCGTTCTCTATGAGTTTTTCAATCAACTTGGTCACACGCCACGTGTCTATATCCCTAACCGTTTCGACGAGGGTTACGGACTCAACAGCGACGCGATCCAGCAACTTCATGAGGAAGGCATCGATCTGATCATCACCGTTGACTGTGGCATTCGCGCCACCACAGAGGTCGCGCTGGCAAAAGAACTCGGCATGCAGGTCATTGTCAGCGATCATCACTTACCAGGTCCGACTTTACCGGAAGCCGACGCCGTTATCGATCCCCATCAGCCCGGTGATTCCTACCCCTACAAAATGCTGGCAGGCGTTGGCCTGGCTTACAAAATCGCTAAAGCCTATCTGCAGACTTACCCGCAAAAGGGCATTGACCCAACCCAGTGGCTTGACCTGGTCGCCATTGGCACCGTGGTCGATGTCGCGCCCCTCGACGGCGAAAACCGCGCCCTGGTCAAAGCTGGGTTAAAGGCAATGCGCAACACCCATCGTCAGGGGCTCTTCTCTCTCATTCAGGCTTCAGGCATCAAGATCGAGCAGCTAAACGCCGGACACCTCGGCTTTGCCATCGGTCCGCGCCTGAACGCGGCTGGTCGCATGGATTCCGCGCTGGCAGCTTTCGAATTGCTCACCACGCAGGATCTTTTTCAGGCAGGAATGCTCGCCCAGACGCTCGACAACTACAACCAGCAGCGCAAAGATATCACCCACGCTATCCAGGAACAGGTAATTACTGAAGCCTCCGCGCTCGACCCTGACATCCCGGTCGTGATCTCAGTTTCCGCTGATTACGAAGCCGGCGTCGTCGGACTGGCAGCCGGGCGAGTAGCTGAGAGCTTCTACAAACCCGCGATCATCGGCAGGTATGAAGATGGCTGGATCAGAGCTTCCAGCCGTTCCATTCCCGAGTTCAATATCGTGGAAGCTCTTGAGCAGTGTTCTGATCTGCTTGAACATTACGGCGGCCACGCCATGGCAGCCGGTCTGACAGTGCAGGAAACCTTACTGGAAGAGTTCAGCGAACGCCTGAACCAAATTGCCCGCGACACCCTCGCAGGTATGGAACTGGTTCCGGAGCTGGCGATCGACTACGAGATCTCGCTGGATCGCCTGAGACCCGAACATATCCCCGGCATCCTTTCCGATATCGCCCAACTGGAGCCAACCGGCACGCACAATCCTGACGCGCTTTTCTGCAGCCGCAATTGCAAGGTTCTGCGAGCCTGGGCGGTTGGTGATGGGCGCCACCTCAAGCTCACGCTTGGCGCTGGCTTACATCAGTTTGACGCGATCGCTTTTAATCAGGGATACTGGCTAACAGACCTGCCCAGCCATTTGGATATTGCTTATACTTTTGAGATCAACAGCTATCAGGGCAGACAGTCCCTGCAGCTCAATGTTCGCGATATCAAAGCCTCAGAAGTTGGCTGATTTTAAGCAGCGCTCAGCTCATAAGTATGGCTGAGTTCCTCAACCCTGCCATCCGGGTAGCGGTATCGTGCCCTTGCCAGTAAACGGATTCCCGCGTTGCCTGCCTGGTTCTCAAGAAAATCGATCAAGCGGCGAATAGCCGCTTCAAGTTCACGCCCGCGTTCCATGCCATACCGATAAGTGAAGAAACCCGCATTTTCCTGCAAAATATCCAGAGAAGCCCGCAAAGCCTTTGCAAAACCAGGGATCGTGCGCACCTGCTTTTCCGGATAGAGCAACTTAATTGGTTTTTTCAGATTCTTCAGGAGAGAATGGAGCACTACCGGACTATGGAAAAACTGCGCGATGGCATCATGCCCAGGCAAGTTAAGGACATTGTCATTTTCTCTCACGATATCGAGAGCAAATTCGCGCTCGCTCGGGATTGCCAGAAACTCATCCGGATCAATTAATTCATTAACTTTATCCATCACATTATCAGCGTATTCCTGATAGATATCCTTGATCGGTCTATCATCATTTTCCGTAGAAAGAGCTGGAATAGCTTCCCCAACTTTCATCTTCAATACCGGACGCTTAAATGAAAAGG
Organism: Anaerolineaceae bacterium; assembly: GCA_050946715.1. Taxonomy (GTDB): domain Bacteria; phylum Chloroflexota; class Anaerolineae; order Anaerolineales; family Anaerolineaceae; genus Mesolinea. Next base: position 152,571 of record JBMNVH010000002.1, read on the forward strand.
CTTGGTTCCAGCTGTCACGAAAGCCACTGAAGCCGATCGGCACGACCTTAGCCTGTCCTCTGTGACTCAGCAATGACACACCGATATGGGTGCGCATCTGTCCTGGAAACCAGATCCCACCTTCTGGGTAGATCCCCAAGAATCCTTTTTGTTCAAGAACGCTCACAGCCTTGCTCATCGCCTTACGATCAAGTTGCCCGCGATTGACCGGGATAATGCCATAGTAGTTTACGATCAGATCAAGCGCGCCGTCAAAGGGCATATCGCCTGCCCCGATCGGCTCAACCTGTCGCTCTGTGAAAAGGAACATAAAGACAGGTTCCAATGAAGAAACATGATTGCCTGCCAGGATGACCGGGCCCTCTTCGGGAATATTTTCAAGCCCTTCAATTTGAGGTCTGGCAAGGACTCTCATCAGAAATCTGCCTATGGCGCCCAAGATCTTTCGGCGCACAGTTAATCGGGGATAAGGTAAGAAATGTTCGTTGTTTTTTTCCATAGCTAACTCAGTTTTATTAACACAATAAATAGTGGTTGGTTTCGGAAAAGATAAAATGCCCCCACAGGAATTCGAATCCTGGTTTCGGCCTTGAGAGGGCCGCGTCCTGGGCCGCTAGACGATGAGGGCATTAGGCAGAAATAATATCACGTTGTCTTTTTATCGTCAACGGAGATTTTTTTATATGGCGTTTTTTGGTGATTTTTATACTGAATAATATAGCTAACTGATAGTTAAACTGCTTTTTTCGGCTAATATGTAGTGCCACTACATATTAGCCGCAGTTTTACCTTAACATCTTATCTAAAAGAAATACAAACCAGTTGATCAAGCGATCTTTTACTCGTATTGGGAACAAACCTAGTGCGATTCGTTCTGAAAGCGCAAGCCGTGCCCACGCACGGTCACGATATAGTCGTAATCAGGATCCAGCTGGTTCAGGCGCTCGCGCAGGCGGCGCACGAGGGCATCAAATGCCTGCTCGGTCACCCAGCGCTCTTCCTCACCCCAAACCGCTGTGATCAAGTCTTCGCGGGAGACAACTTCTCCGGGTCGGGCATACAAATATGCCAGAAGCGAAAACTGCTGGTTGGACAAGGGCGGATCCAACTCCACACCCCTGACCCAAACGCGCCGGGCGGCATCGTCCAACCGGAGCATGAACATATGGCTGATCTCTTCCGGCAGGTCCGAAAGGGGCAGAGTGGCATCTGAACTTAAGAACAAGAAGGTTTGAGTGATCGCTATCGTGATCTCATCCGCCTCGATCAACTTCATTGGGGAGCTGACAGGCTGGTTGTTCAGGAAGGTGCCGTTTTTGCTGCCCAGATCCTCGATCAGCACGATGTTGCCATTCAAACTGATACGGGCATGCCGGCGTGAAACCTGCCGGTCAGGGATCACGATGTCACATTCGGCATCACGCCCGATCGTCAGATCACGGTCAATGACCCATTGCTGCCCATTCAGGGGCCCGTTGTTTGCTATCAGAACTGCGTTTTCCATATTTTCACTCTGATTTAAGATTATAATCCATGCAAACCAGATGATCACAGCGAGATCTGCAATTCTTTAACAAGAATAAGAATAAGTTCGCTCGTGATCAGGAGACCACGAGCAATATTCTTCAAAGAATTTTCGATCTGGTTGAATTGCAAAGGATATTCGAGGATGAAAATTATTCCCAGCGACGGGACTGTTCTGCACGAGCGTTACCAGATCAAGCAAATCATCGGTCAGGGGGGCTTTGGTTCCATTTATCTGGCGGAAGATTTGCGCCTTGAAGGCCGCCTCTGTGCCGTAAAACAGGTTCGCTATGATGCCAGCTTTCCTGATGAAGTTTTAGAGGAGTCGCGGGAACAATTTATGCGCGAGGCAACGGTCCTTGCCCGCCTCGACCATCCAAACCTCCCCAAGGTTTCCGATTTTTTCTCTATTGATGAAGATGATTTCCTTGTCATGGATTACGTGCCGGGTGATGACCTGCGCGCGGCGATTGCCAAAGCAGAAAGCGCCAATCGTTTTCTGGCTGAAGAAGACGTGCTCAACTGGGCAATCCAAATTGGCGACGCGCTTAGTTATCTGCATAATCAGACACCCTGCATTCTACATCGTGATATCAAACCCTCCAACCTGAAAGTTACGCCCAGCGGCTTGATCAAGTTGGTTGATTTTGGTCTTGTGAAATTGCTGGCTCCCGGCGAAGTGACCATCACCATCATGCAGGGTCAGGGCACGGCTCTTTATACGCCCCTGGAACAATACGGCGGCGATACCAGCCACACCGATGCCCGTTCGGACATTTACGCTTTCGGCTGCACGCTTTATCATCTGCTGACAAACAAAGCCCCGCTGAACGTGCGCGATCGCTTCCTCAACCCCGAAAGCCTGCCAGCTCCTCGTTCGATCAATCCAGCCATCAGCCCTCGGGTTGAACAGGCGATTTTATGGGCGATGGAGCTGCACCCCGATGAACGCCCCAGAGACGTGACCACCTTTGTCAAAGCCCTTACTGGTGAGACGACCGGCAATCTGCGCCGTTACGGCAGGAGCTACACTTATTCATCGCCTGTCAAATTAGGCGAAACCGAGCTGCGTCTCAGCCTGATCGCCGGTGGCCTGGCATTTTTGAGCCTATTAATGACCTTGCTGCATAATTTATAAGAATATAAATGCCGTTGGTCAGAACCTGATGATGTCTGATTGAGAAAGAGGTCGAAAATTCGACCTCTTTTTCAATCTAGACCTACACTGATCAGCATGGTCTCCCGACCATGCAAACATTGAGAATATCAAAATCGTGGTCAGGAGAACATATTTGAACAAAAAGGCTAAACAAATTATGGTTTGAAACCAAATGCAATAACCAGCATTAGTAGCTCAATGGGAATTTGACTTAGATAAATAACTTCGCAGAAGATTACAGCCGTTTGATCTTGTCGTGCGTGTTCTTACTTTGCAAATAGACCCACCATGCCAGGGCGAAAGCCCATCCAAACAACATCCCAATGACAGTCATTTGCACGACGAACCAGCTCGCGCTTTGTTTCACCAAAGCCATGATCGGTTTTATGCCCAAAGTCAGCAGCAAATAAGCCAACAAGCCCCCAATAACAGTAAACAGAGCCGAGCGCATTGCCCAACGCGTGCCGCCCCACCATTTATAGCCGACCACCCAGGCGATCAACCCGCCTATGGCTAAGATCAATATCGACAATAACCAATCCGTCAATTTCGGATAGCCTGTTTCGTTTGCCTGAGGCTCCGGAGTAGGCGTCGGCTGCGGGGTCTGCGTTGGGGTCGGAACCAGGGTTGGCGTCGAGGTCGGTGTGGGTGTTGAGGTAGGCAAGATCACTTGCGCCAGTCCGCCCTGGGTGTTCAGGACCAGCGTGCCCGAGGTTCGCGCTGGCTCACTGATGGCAGAAACTTCAAAGATCCCATCCCTATCAATGCGATAGTCAATGATCGCTACCCCATTTTGGGTTGTGGCTTCCGGCTGCGAGACGATCAAGTTCTCGGTGGCAAGGCGAACCGTAAAACGCACAACCGTTCCATCCGGCACAAGATTGCCGTTCTGGTCAACAATTGGTCCAGCCTGAATACGCACATTTTCGCCCATCACAAAGAGAGGCACCGGCGTCTCAGCGGCACCTGTTTCCAACGTGTGTGTTGGCGATGATACGCTGGGGGTTATTAAATTGACCTGTATGATCTGATTTGGCTCAGGCGCGGTAACCGAGCGAATTTGATAATCTATCGCGCCCAAAGAGACGGGCAAAGAGCCGTTCGCGCTCATTTCCCGCATCATCAAACGCGCTGTGATGTCGAAAGCGCTCTGACTTTTGTTGTACAGAGCGTAGTAAGCCGTGATATTGGCTATGTCAGTTGAATCAAGATAATAAGGCTCATTGTAACTGAAAACGATCACCTTTTTGTCGCGCAAAAGGTCAAGCCGCTCCGATAAGATCCGCTTCAAAGCGCTTGTTTCCGGTTTGGATGGGTCTTCATTGAGGACGTTAAAGACGACCCATTGCGATCTACGCAAATTATCTGCCATGTAGGGATCAGAAGGATCCGTCCTTTGGTCAAGGATCTCGGTCAACTGCAAAAAGGAATAAGCATGGATCCGGTCTGCGTTCAATTGATTGGTGCCTGTACCGCCGTAATAGCGAACCAGGGTGTTTTTGAAATCCATATTCCCAAATTCACTTTTCAATGGACAGTTTGAGCACTGCTGCGCGCTGCGTGTATCGGTAAAAACTGTGATGAACTCTTGTAAGCTTGGTGGTTGGGGCAAAACAACGTTCAAATACTCAACCGAAGGAGAGAGCAGGCTGGCAGCCTCACGGTTGACCAACAAGGTTACAGCGTTGGCGGTGCCAAGTTGACTCAATCCGCTTTCTTCTGTCAAAACCTCATCCAGCTCAAATTTTGGATACAATTTCAGCTTGGCTGTCAAGATTCTGGCGACCGACTCATCCACTTTTTGAGCAAAAAGTGCGTCTTCCTGATATTTTTGAGTGAAGAAAGTCGCGACTTTTTGAATCGTGACGCTGGCATCCTCATCATTGCGCGCCTTAAAATCATCCAGAAAGAGCATGTCATTGCCAGCCAGAAAAGCCGTTCGGGCGACGCTCATGGGATCAAACACAGTTTCATTGGCGGCGAAAAATTGTTTTACTGCCGCGCTGCCCAGGCTATCACTGATGGTCAATCCACCGTTTTGTCTCCAATTCGCCAATGGCTGCGGTGAAAGCAATTGTTCCAGAGCGGTCTTGTCGAAATTGACCGGCATGGTTGTCGCGCGGATATTGCCCTGCAAACCCTGAAAACGCACTGCCGAGATCATCAACCCATCCACCTGGCGCTGCGGATCATCATCACCCGTCAGGCTGAAATAAGGAGCCAGCTCAATTTGCTCAAGTTGGTCCAAAGTCTTCTGGATGGTCGAAACCTCGTCATAAGGAGGACGATCAACGCTTCCCAATCCCGGGAAATGCTGTGCGATCACGCTGATCCGGTTTTGGCTGCCCTGATGAATGCCTTGCACGTAAGCTTTTCCCAGTTCGCCCACCCAATAGGGGTCGCCGCCAAAGCTTTGTGTGTTTGCAAACGAAGACGCGACCGAATCCTTACTATCCACAACGTCCAGACCAGGCCCCAAAAAGAGATTGACGCCCAGGGCAGAAAGCTCCTGTCCGATCACAGCGCCTACTTCCTGAGCCAATTCGCTTGACCAGGTCGCGCCGATCGACATGGGCGATGGGTATTGGGTCAGCCCGCTCAGGATCTGAGCGGTCCGATTATCACTGCGCACAAGGCTCATGCCCACATAAAGTGGCACATATCCTTTCAGCTGGTTGGGGTTTACATTGCCTTCTCCCAGTTTGGAGTTCCAGTTTGCCTGCTGCAATTGTTGGATCAGCCTCCAGGCAGCAGTTACAGTTTCTTCTTCAACAAAGTTATCCCGTTCCGCGCTTAGGACCACACCCCCGATGTGATAATTTGTGATCAGGTCGTAAATATCGCTGCCTTCCGTGACACTTGTGCCTTCAAAGGGGATCAGAAACAATTGCCCAACGCGCTCAGCCGGGCTCATCGCACGCAGGATATTTTCAACCTCAAATTCAGTGGTGCTTTGGCTTGCTCCCGACGCAGAGGGCAAGACACTCAGCAGCAAACTAAGGATCAAAAAGATAGCCAGGAGGCGGTTTTTCATTCTGCCTCGTAGACCTGCCTGGCATGTCTCGGGTCGTTGCAAATGACCATATCAACCTGGCAATCGCGCATTCGCAGTAGGTCTTTCGCCTTATCAACGGTCCAGACATTCACTTCTTTGCCATTTTGATGCATTCGCCTGACCAGTCCAGGTCGGACATCGACATGATAGGGGTGTAAAGCGGTATAGTCAAAGCGCTTGCCCAGGAAGCCTCGATAGGGACTGCCCGCCAGCCCTGGCATTGCCAGCAAACCGCGCCTAATACCTGGGTTGATCGCTCTGGCTTTGAGCAAGTTTTTGCCGCCGAAAGACGATAAGATCACATCGTCGCTGAGATTCATTCTTTCGATCAGGTCAACTACCAAAGCTGGAAGATCATCGTTGGGTGTGGCATAGTTTTTAAGTTCAACATTGATCAAAAACTTGCCACCCAGTTCCTCAAACACATTTTCAAGCAGCGGCAAAGGCTCACCGCTGAATTGATCGCCAAACTTGCTGCCGGCGTCTAATGTTTTCAGGTAGTCCCATTTCAGTTCAAAGACCTTTCCATGTCCGTCACAGGTGCGGTTGACGCTCTGGTCATGATGAACCACCAGCTTTTGGTCCTGAGAAAGCATGACATCCAGCTCAATCCCATCCGCGCCAAGTTCATACGCCAGACGGAATGCCGCCATCGTGTTCTCTGGCGCCAGAGCCGACGCGCCCCGATGGGCAATGATCAATGGGTGCGGTGAAAAGGATGATTTTGACATGGCAATATTATAGCATGGGGGATGTTAAATCAAATCCCGTCATGCTATAATTTACCTATAAGCATTAATCTATGGAGGTTCGCATGACAACACCCACCCAGGTCATCAAACGAGATGGAAGCATTGTTGCTTTCACCCCCGAACGGATCACCAACGCCATTTATCGCGCCGCGGTCGCGGTCGGCGGTCGGGATAAAGAAGCAGCCGAGCAGCTTTCCGCTCAGGTAGTAGCCTTACTGGAGCACAACCTGCGGGAAGGCGAGATACCCCACATTGAAATGATCCAGGATCTGGTTGAAAAAGTTCTGATAGAAAACGGAAGAGCCAAAGTGGCGAAAGCCTACATCCTCTACCGTGAAGAGCGCGCCCGCCAGCGCGCCAAACGCGGCGACAGCGACCGTTCTCCGTCCGGCAACATCCCCTGGCCCAAACTTTGGCAGGTTTTGGATTGGTCGGTTTCGCATAATGTCCACACCAGCAAAAGCCTAAACAAACAGATCCGAAAAGGGAACCTGCACGACCTGGCGACAGCCTCCGAAGCAGCTTATAGTGAAGATGTTGAAAATGCCGCCAACATGATCCTCGAGCGTCAGGACGAGGTGCGGGTGGTTTTCATCGTCGGTCCCAGCTCCAGCGGCAAAACCACGACCACTATCAAAGTTGGTGAGCGTCTGGCAAAACAAGGCTTCAAGCTGATCACGCTCAACATTGATCACTATTTCTTCGACCTTGAAATGCATCCCAAAGATGAGTTTGGCGATTACGATTTTGAAACTCCGCAAGCCCTGAATATGAAGCTGATCAACCAGAACCTGACCGAGCTTTTCCAGGGAAAAGAGGTGCGCATTCCTTTTTATGATTTCAAAACCGGGAAATCCCACCCCGAGCATACCCCCATGCGTTTGAACAAGAACGAGATCGTCCTGATCGACAGCCTGCACGGGCTTTACCCCGAAATGACCGCTGACATTCCCAATGAGTGGAAGTTCAAGCTCTACATCGAGCCCCTGCTGCAGCTCAAACTCGAAAATGGTACCTATGCGCGCTGGACAGACATCCGCCTGATGCGCCGCATGTTGCGGGACGCCTCTCACCGGGCTTATGACCCCACCCAGACCTTGCTGCACTGGCATTATGTGCGTTCAAGCGAGCTGCGCCACATTATTCCTTACCTCAACACGGCTGATACCATCGTCAACAGCGCCATGCCCTACGAATTGCCGATCTACAAGGCAAAACTGGGTGAAAGCTTTACCCGCTGGGCGCAGGAATACAAGAACGATCCCTTGCGCCAGGACGCCTGGGAGCGCGCTGATCGGGTGAACAGAATGTTCCAGGAGATCGAAGCTGTCGAGGACGACAGTTTCGTCCCCGAAGATTCGGTCATTCGCGAATTTATCGGCGGCGGGATCTTTAAGTATTAGAATAAAAAGAAAAGATAGAATATTGCCATTAAGCTTATCCAATCCCCATCACAACCCTCGAGGGGAGTAGAACCTAGAAGAGCTTAGGTTTTCACTGTCGCAAAAAAAACGCGTTTTCTTCGAGGAAAACAGATAAATTCAGGGCATTAATATGAAAAAATCGGGTTAAAACGTAGTAAAAGAAGGCAGCTTTATGGCGGCCTTTTTGTTTTCTTAATCTACATTTGTGTTCTGTTCATCAAGTCCATGTCCGTAACCATTTAACATACATATTCTCGTCATAAGCAGTGTGGGACTAATCAGGTTATATAAATCTTATGATATTGAATATAATCTTGCTATAAATAAGTAAGCTATCGTCGCTGGCAACACCTCATTCAGGGTTTGTGGCAGATGTTGACTACGAATAGAAATGTATTTTCTGGATAAGAAAATGGGTGAATTAATGGATCCAAATGTGGATGAAATCGTGCTCGCTGGTGGTTGTTTTTGGGGGATGGAGGAATTGTTCAGGCAGCAACCCGGGGTTTTGGACACCGAATGTGGCTACACGGGCGGTGAAAATGAGTATCCAAGCTACCAAAATCATCCCGGACATGCCGAAGCCCTCAAAGTAGTCTTTGATCCCAGGCAAACCAGTCTCAGGCAGCTGCTGGATTTCTTTTTCCGCATGCATGACCCTACTTTTCTGAACCGTCAGGGATTTGACATCGGCAGTTCTTATCGCTCGGCGATCTTTTACAAGGATGACGAGCAAAAGAAGATCGCCGAGGAAATGATCGCTCTGGTTGAAAAGAGCGGCGCCTGGAAACGCCCGATCGTGACCACTCTTGAGGAGCTGACAAGGTTTTGGGTGGCTGAAGATTATCATCAGGACTATCTTCAGAAAAAGCCTGACGGTTATACCTGTCACTTTATTCGTCCGATGAAAAGTTTTTTGGAGGAAATGTGAAAAGATACTTCTCTGAAAATGCAGCGGATGATGAAATGGCAGAATACCCAAAGACACAGCCCTGGAAACGTTATTTGCGCTTTTTGAAATGGTATGGAATTGGGGTCGTGGTGGTTACGATCATTCTGGTATCTATTGGTTATACCGGCGCGGGATGGGAAGGGGTGAAGAATGGTTTGACCTGGGCGGGGCTTTTCGCGTTGTTCGGATTGCCTGTGGCAGGCTTTTTCATCAGCATCACTTTTTGGAGTGGTTATGCCAACCGATGGGGTGAATATATTTACAAAAAAGAATTAGAAGGCGAACCCAAATCTGAGGAAGAAGACTATTAGAACGAAAGTTTTGATGAATAGTGAAAATGTTTTTGCCAGATCGTTCATTTCGATTCGAGCTATGTGTTTCATGCCTATCGGCAGCCACTCTGCTACTCTATTGTCAGTCTAAACCCTTCATCCCGAGAAAGAAGTCCAGGACGCAAGCAGTCCACTAATTCCTGTGCCCCTCATCCACCATTAATTCGCCCTTTGGCGATTCACCTTGGGTTCCCAGGGTAGACAGCCCGCTCTTAGGGCACCATCTTCCACAAGAGAAGCCTTATACTCCTCATCCACCACTTCTAGGTACCCTTTCTTCCACGTAAGAAGGCTGCAACATCATACAAAAAAGGGTCGGTTATTACAAACCAACCCTTTTTACGTAATTTAATCAGTTAAGCAGAAGAGCTTATCTTTCCTTCGGGAGGGCGCTTTCCGGAACAAGTTCTGTTTGATCGCCGGGGATGACCTTCAGACCTTCAAGTTCTTCGTTGAGCATGCTTGCCCACACAAAGTTATCCAGGAAAACATTGCTATTTAGTGAGCCGTTTGTTCTCACTTCAAAAGTCATAAACACTTCTTGTCCTGCGTACGGGCTAACATTCACATAGAGGGTAGTCCAACCGTCTGTTTTATTTGCTTGGCATAGCCCAATCCGACCAATCTCCGCGCCATTGACTCTGACAATAAAAAGGTCATTTCCACAGTTTGTTTCCTGGGAAGCGATCCAGATCTTGGCTGTTAAAAGTTTTTGAGAAGGTACAAAGATATGCTGACTGATCGAAGAAACATCGCTATACATTCCTCCCAGCCACACTGCCCAATTGCCATAAGGTCTGACGGTACCGGGAAAGCTACTAGCAGGCAAAATCAAAGCTTCACCGCTTTGGGAATACTCGTGCCAGCCAACGCGACCAAGTTCAAAGTCCCAGTTTTTGAAAGCATAGTCAGGAGATAGCACGACTGGAAGTAATAGTTTTCTACTGCCCGGAGGGGTTGGTCTTTTAAGTCTTAGTACGCTGACCGAATGCATCTGCATATTTTTATAGGAGCCACCCCATGTCATGGTGTAGGTATGGCTTGGGTCATTATCCCAGGTGTCGCGAATATAGATCGTGTTACCTTCATATCCGTAACCCACCATCGTATGCCCAATCACATGAACCATTACCGGATATCCGGCGTCAATCTCGGCTTTGAATTGGGCAAGGGTAAAGCCTCCGGACACCTGGTTATCTGTTCTCTGATTATAACAAGAGGTCACTTCATAACCACGCTGCTGATAGAAGCGCATCCTGCCCAGGTTTGCATCGGCCCAGTTTCTGCTGGCAGCCTCAGCACAGGTGAGTGGTCCGGCGATTGAGGTCCAGTTGTAGATAGAGGAGGCACCATCGACATTCTCGAAACTCGATTGACTGGTTCTCATGTAATCGCCAATCGCGGTTCCGTAGGTGTGTTCGGGCCATTTTCCGATGAATGGGTCTTGCGCTGAACTACCATACTCTACCCAGTAGTCTTCAATAGAGCCTCGTGATGTTCTGCCGTCAATGCCATTTTGTGAGGCGATCAAGGGGTTGCTTGGATATCTGGTGCCGGTGCGGTCAGTCCATGTTCCCCAGACATTGGATAAAGGCATAATTCCGCCATTGGTCGGTCCGGTGTAAATGTTAGGCCAGGAAGTTCGATCCTGATAGGCAGCGATCATGGCAGCCGATACAGCCGTACAGCCGAAAACCCAGTCATATGATGGGAAATCTGGGATGATTCCCTCAGGCTGCAAATCATCGGCGTGGATCCACTCGTCTTGTCCAAATGGAGGGGTTGAGGGACCGTTGATGATGGATCTTGTGACCTCAGTATCATCATCCAGGGTAATGTATTGTTCGGAATAATATTCATTGATGACGTTGATGTCGGATACACTTCCATCGTTTGGCGTTTGATCCTGAGCCATGGTTGATGGTGTTATGCTTCCGCTTAGCAATGCTATTGCCAGGAATACAAAAAACAGTTTCGTGAAAATCTTTTTAGATCCTTTCACTTTCCACCTCTCAATTGAGAATTTTGTTAATTATAAGTACATCTCAAACTAAACACAAGCTTTTTTGGCAAAGATACCTCAAAATAAAGTTATCAAAAAGGAATCTTAACAGCCTTTTAATCTCAAAAAAAGAGAGAACGATCCTAAGAAGGATTGTTCTCTGACTCAAGAATATTTTGAATGGCATCGCTCACACGGGTCGCGATCTCGACATTGTTCATGGTGTAAAGATGAATGCCGCGCACGTCGTTGGCGATCAGGTCCATGATTTGTTCAATGGCGTAATGGATGCCGGCGTCGAACATTGCCTTACGGTCGTGACCATAGCGATCAAACAGTCTTTGCAATTTAGCAGGCACGCTGGCGCCGCTCAGCGCTACTGTGCGCTCGATCTGGCTTTGATTGGTGATAGGCATGATGCCGGCAGAGATGGGGACGTTGACGCCCGCTTTTTCTGCTTTTTCGCGGAATATGTAAAACTTCTCATTGTCGAAGAAGAGCTGAGTCATCAATTGGGTCACGCCCTGCTCAACCTTGAACTTAAGGTTTTCGATGTCTTTTTCCATTGATTCAGCCTGATAGTGAACTTCCGGGTAGCAGGCGCCCATGAGATTGAAGCTCGGATCGTAGGATTTAATAAATGCCGCCAGGTCTGAGGCGTACTTGAAATCCTCTTTAGGTGGGATATCCGGGCTGATGTCACCTCTAAGCACCATGATATTCTCAATATGATGCTCTTTGAATTTCTCCAAAGTATCGATGACCAGCGCGCGGTCGGCATTGACACAGGTCAAATGGGCGACAGGTTCGGTATGGTAGGTGCGAAGGATCAGCGAGGCGATTTCAAGCGTTTTGTCCTGCTGGGCTTTGCTGCCGCCCGCGCCGTAAGTTACGCTGATGAAGTCAGCCGGGATACCGCGCAGCTTTAGCAAAGTGTTGTAAATAACGTTATAGGGAGTGTCTCTTTTCGGCGGAAAGATCTCGAGTGAAAAAAGTGTTTTTTTGTGGTCAAACAGTTCTGAAATATTCATAATGACTCCAATTTGTCTTATTCTATGGTCGTATTCTACATGCAAGATGCTTAATTGTACTAGTTTATTTACAAGCGTTACACTTTTGTCCATGTGCTGCAGCAATTCTCTGTATAGAAATTTGTATATTTCGTACTCTCTTAACTTCAAGCGAACCCATCTAATTTCTTGCCTGAAACTCGTACTGGATGGACTATATTGTATGAGTAAACTCACGAGAACCTTGCAATGAAGACTGAGGCTTTGATATGCGAACCCTGCGGACGGGGGCGAGCCCCGTCCCTACTGGTCGGGTTGAAGGACGCAACCCGACCTACCCGATGTTATAGGCAGCCTGAAGGCTCCATTATTAACTTTTCATTATAAAAGCAGACCAGGCAAGACGAGGTGGTCTTATTTTGGTATACTGAAAATGTCAATCGGGGACGTTCTTTTGGTGTCCCTGAAACAGAATAACAAATTCCCCGTCTGATTTTAGGTCTGCCAAAATCAAATTATCGGGTTAGTAGGCAGCATTGGAAAATCGATTTACAGGAGGTATGCCATGGCTGGCATTAGTAGATTCACCCAAAAAGCCAAACGCGTCCTCAGCCTGGCACAGCAGGAAGCTGAACAAGCTAAGACGAAAATAATTGGGACCGAACACATGTTGTTGGGTATGTGTATTGAAGAAGGCACCGCTGCCAAGCGTGTGTTGGATGAATTAGGCATCGAGCTGGAAAGCCTGCGCGCTGTTCTGGCTGAAATGCGAAAAAAAACTGAATTAGAAGCAGAAGAAACAACCGGAGGTCTGGGAGAGGATGTCAAACGCATGCTCGAACAGGCTCTGGCAGAAGCATTGGCTGAGAACGCCAGCATGGTTGGCACGGAGCATCTCATCATGGCAATGGCTCGTGATGAAAACAGCACTGCCATGCGCGCTTTGGCGATGTTGGGCGTAAACGCGACCCAATTGGAGCGCCAGACCGCGCGCGTGATGGAAGAATACCAACGCATGCAGGAAGAAATCCAAAAAGAAGAGAAGAAAGACGAGCTTGAAAAGAGCGATGTCATCAGCAGACGAGGCGTTTCCCGCCGTAAGGAAAAGGACGAGGGAAAAACACCCCTGGTCGATCAACTGGCAACCGATCTGACCTCGCTGGCAGAAGCGGGGAAGCTCGATCCGGTCATCGGTCGCACCAAAGAAATTGAACGGGTTATCCAGATCCTTGCCCGCCGCACCAAAAACAATCCGGCTCTGATCGGTGAGCCTGGTGTTGGAAAAACGGCCATTGTTGAAGGGCTGGCGCAGCGCATCATTGAAGGGGACGTGCCTGCCTTGTTGCTTGACAAACGCGTTTTGCAGCTGGACGTTGGTTCAATGGTCGCGGGCACGATGTATCGCGGTCAGTTCGAAGAACGGCTCAAGCGCGTTATTGATGAGCTGAAAAGCAGCGGCGATATCATCTTTATTGATGAAGTTCACATGCTGGTTGGCGCTGGTTCAGCTGGCTCATCGGTGGATGCCGCCAACATCCTCAAACCCGCCCTTTCACGCGGTGAATTGCAGGTGATCGGCGCGACAACCGCCAACGAATATCGCAAAAACATCGAAAGTGATGCCGCATTGGAACGTCGTTTCCAACCCATTGTGGTGGAACAGCCCAGTGTGGAAGAGACGATCGATATCTTGCACGGCTTGCGCCCGAATTATGAGGAACATCATCGTCTGACCATCAGCGACGAAGCCCTTGAGGCGGCTGCCAAGCTGAGCTCCCGCTATGTCACTGAACGATTCTTGCCTGATAAGGCAATCGACCTGGTTGACGAGGCATCTTCCCGCGTGCGCATGTATAAGAGTGAAAGCGCGGCCAACAGTAAAGACATGATGGCGGAATTGCGCCAGATCCGCAAAGAGCTCAAGAAAGCCAAGGGTTCGGGCGACGGCGACAATATCCAGGCGCTCACCAAGCGGCAGGAAGAGATCGAAAGCAAGCTCCACAGCCTGCAAACCGCCTGGGATCGCGAAAGCGCTCCTACGGTCACTGAAGAAGATATTGCGGAGGTGATCTCGATGTGGACAGGCATTCCGCTTATGCAGATCGAAACTGAGGAATCGGAACGTCTTTTGAATCTGGAAGAAGATCTCTCCAAATCCATTATTGGTCAGGCTGAAGCCATTGTGGCAGTGAGCAAGGCGATCCGTCGCGCCAGGGCTGGTCTGAAGAACCCACGGCGCCCGATCGGCTCGTTCATGTTCCTGGGACCCACCGGTGTTGGCAAGACCGAGCTGACCAAGGCGCTTGCCATGCAGATGTTTGGCAGCGAAGACGCCCTGATCCAGATCGACATGTCTGAATTTATGGAACGGCACAGCATGAGCCGCCTGGTTGGCGCGCCCCCAGGCTATGTTGGCTATGACGAAGCCGGACAGTTGACCGAAGCCATTCGTCGCAAGCCTTATTCCATCGTCGTTTTCGATGAGGTGGAAAAGGCTCACCCTGAAGCGCTGAATATGCTCCTTCAGATCATGGAAGAAGGACATTTGAGCGATGCCAAGGGGCTGAAGGTCGATTTCCGCAACGCGATCATCATCATGACCACCAATATCGGGGCTGATCTGATCAGACGGCAAAGTGGTCTGGGCTTTGCTTTGGATATCGACGAGGCAATGGAAGAAGAGCTCGAATATAAAGAGATGCAGAAAAAGCTTATGGATGCCCTGAAGCGCAATTTCAGACCGGAGTTCATTAACCGTCTTGATTCCGTGATCGTCTTCCGCTCGCTCAACCGCAAGGATATCCGCCAGATTGTCTCACTGGAGATCGACAAATTGAACGAACGGCTGGAAGAACAACAGATCAAGCTGGTGCCGAGCGATCTGGCTCTCGACCATCTGGCAGAGTTGGGCTATGACCCCGAAATGGGCGCCCGCCCGGTGCGGCGCGTGATCACGCAGGAAGTTGAAGAAAAACTTTCTGATGAATTGCTGGCAAGGCATTTCCTGGCTGGCGATACCATTCAGGTTGACCTGGAAGAACGCGTCAATGCCGATGGAGAAACTGAAAAACACATTGTGCTAAGGGCGACGCAAACCCGGGAGGAAACGGCAGAGCCGCAATTAGTCGAAGCTTAAGCGAGGAGCGATGGCAAAAAGCTATACACGCTACGTTTGTCAGGTATGTGGGAAAACAAGTTCCCGTAGTTTTGGACGCTGTCCCAGCTGTGAAAGCTGGGACAGTATGGTTGAAGAAGTCGTGCAGGAGACCCCAACCAAGGTTGTTTCCAAGGTGCGGGGTGTCAGCGGGACTTCCCAGGTAAAGCGTCTGGCTGAGATAGAGGGGCAAAAGGAAGAGCGCGTACCAATTGAGATGGAAGAATTCGCGCGGGTGCTGGGTGGGGGCATTGTACCAGGCTCGATCGTCCTGATCGGCGGCGATCCTGGCATCGGCAAAAGCACGCTCACACTCCAGATGGCGATGCAGCTGGCAGAAAAAAGCACGATCTTGTACGTATCCGGTGAAGAATCCGAACGCCAGATCAAAATGCGTGCGGTTCGCCTGGCTGGGGAAGAAAAGCTGCCGAAAAATTTGCTCCTGGTGACCGAAACCAATCTGGGCGTGATCTTTGAGCACATCGCGCAGGTCAAACCCTCTTTGGTGATCATTGACTCCATCCAAACCGTGACATTGCCAGAAATGGAATCGGCAGCTGGCTCGATCTCGCAGGTGCGCGAATCGGCAGCCAAACTGCGTGAGCTTGCGAAGCTGACCGGCATCACTGTCTTTTTGATCGGTCACGTGACCAAGGAAGGCACGATCGCGGGCCCACGCGTTCTGGAGCATATTGTTGACACGGTCTTATATCTTGAGGGCGAGCATTTTCAGAGTTATCGCTTGCTGCGGTCGGTCAAGAACCGCTACGGCGCGACCAGCGAGGTGGGCGTCTTTGAGATGCAGGAACGCGGCATGGTCGAGGTGCGTAACCCCAGCGAAGTTTTCCTGGCAGAGCGCATGATCAACGCGCCGGGGTCTGCCATCGCGGTTACGATGGAGGGCACACGCCCGCTTTTGGTGGAAATTCAGGGTCTGACTACGCCGACCAGTTTTGGCAACCCACGCCGTACTGCCAATGGGATCGATATCAGCCGTTTGCTTATCTTAGCGGCGGTATTGACGCGCCGAATTGGCGTGAATTTGAGCAATCAGGACGTCATCACCAATGTTGTCAGCGGTCTGAGGATCGAAGAGCCGGCGGCTGACCTGGCTGTGGCGACCGCGATCAGTTCCTCTTATAAGGATATCCCTGTGCGCGCGGATACGGTCTTGATCGGTGAGGTGGGGCTCTCGGGAGAGCTGCGCATGGTCGGGCAGATGCAGACACGCCTGCGCGAAGCCGCCAAACTGGGCTTCAGGCGCGCCGTCGTTCCCAAACGCCTGCGCAAATCCGAGCCCTGGCCTGAGGGGATCGAAATTGTCGAAGTCCGCTCGTTAAAGGAAGCTGTGCAGGAAGCCTTGTTGACTGTGAAATAAAACGTATATGTAAAATTAATGATTTTATATAGAAAAAACCAAGACAATTGCATTTAAATTATCCGATTAAAGTATCTTATAGGTTGATTAGGAATAATAAAAACTATTTCATTACTGTTAGTTAGGGAGATATGGCACTACAGAATAGTTGTCATTAGTGCGAGCTCCGCAAGGAGCGTAGCAATCTGCGGTTTTCTTTTTTATGTGTTATCCACGATGTAAAAGTTTAAAAGCAGATCGCCATACACCTACGGGCACAGGCGTCGCCCTTGAGGGCTCCTCGCGATGACAATTCCCTGTCTAGAGTTCTGTTTTTAACAACGATTTCTACCATTCTTTGGATAATAAGGTATCATTTTCACATCGAAAGCCGAAAGAAAGGCAAATAAAATGAATCTACTCAAACAAATCCCCTTTATCCGCGCGACGCGCCGAAATCATGCCCTTGAGCATGCCACCATGAAAGTTCTGGCATCCCGTTTCAAGGGAGTCAGAATGATGGGGCATTCCAACCCGACAGGCTTCGTCCTGATCGCCGATTTGCCCACCGAGATCGTGACCGACGCGGTGCTGGAAGCGCGCCGACGTCTTCAGGCTGGCGAACACGATCTTGCAGTCCATCCTGGTTGCGGTACTAATGTCGCGACTTCATCATTTCTTTCCGGCTCAGCGGCTTTCCTTTCGCTGATGGGTCTGAGCCGTGGCAGACAGCCGAAATGGTGGCATGTCCTCATTTCCGCCTTTGTCGCCGTCCCGGTCTATATTATCAGCAAACCTGTTGGACCCCGTTTGCAGGAAAAATACACCACTGATCCCGATATCAGCGAGCTTGATGTCACGTTAATCCGAAGCCAAAAGCTCTGTAAGGGCTTCATCCACCAGATCAGCACACGAACCTGAGGCAATAAAATGAGCGAAGAGACGACCAAACCCAGCCTGTACCTCCTGAGAGGTGATGATACTGCCAAAATCAAAGACGTTTTGGCAGACTTTTTGGCTGGGCTAGGGGACGAGAGCATGGGCGATCTCAACTGCGCTCGACTGAATGGCGAGAATCTGAGCTTTGAGGCTTTGCAAGCTGACGCGCTCACAATCCCATTTCTAGCTGACCGACGTCTGATCATTGTTGAGAACGCCCGCCAAATGCTGGCTAAGGTCAACAAAGATCAGCGGGGACACTATCTTGACCTGTTTGCCAACCTGCCGCCCAGCTCCGCATTGGTGTTGGTGGTGGAAGACGAACTGAGCAAAAAGTGGGGCGAACGTGATTGGGTCAACATCAAAAGCTATTCCTGGCTGACCGAATGGATAGGAAAAAATCCCGGGCAAGCGCTGATCGTCAATTGCGGTTTGCCCGACCAGGGCGAAATGCGTTCCTGGATCATTCGCAAGGCAAAAGAGATGGGCGGAGGTTTCAACCCCGAAGCCGCTCAGGTTTTGGCAAGTTATATCGGCAATGACACGCTCCAGGCAACTCAGGAGATCGAAAAACTGATCACTTTTGTTGGCGAGGGGCAGGTGGTTGAGGTTCGGGATGTCGAATTGTTGACCACGCACGAAGAAGAGGGCAACGTCTTTGCTTTCATTGACGCTTTGGGAGAGCGGAACGGCGTAAAGGCAATGCGCGAGTTTCAGCTTCTGACCGAAAAAAGTGATGTGATGGAGCTGACGGGCATGATCCACCGCCAGTTTCGTCTGCTAATTCAGGCGCGTGAGATCCTGGATGAGGGCGGCAACCTTAAAAGTATCGAAAAAGAATTGGACACGAAAAGTTTCATTGCAAAAAAGTTATATAATCAGGCGCAGCGCTTTAGCATGAAGCAGCTGCTGGCTATCTACCGACGCCTGTTGGGCATCGATGAAGGCATCAAGACCGGTGGAATGCCTGGTCAGACCGCTTTTGAGCTTTTGATCGCTGACTTAACTTTTTAGTAAGCTTAGAGGAGACTTTACGTGAAATCAAATAAAATATTTGCCTTAATTCTTGTTTTATGTTTCGTTTTGGCAGCTTGCGCGCCAAAAGCTGAACTTACGCCAACTGCTACGCTCGAGCCAACCCCAGTTCCACCCACCGAAACGCCAATCCCAACAGAAGTTCCGACGACTGATGTTCTGACAACGGAGGAGCCGGTCGAAGAAGAGTTGCCTCAGGCTGGCGAACGTTATCATGTAAGCGATGGTAACTTCTCCTATATCATTCCTGAAGGTTGGATCTTAGCGGATTTCCCAGGCTTGAAATACAAGATCCTTGCAAGTGAGGAACTGGTTGACGGTGTGATGCAAAATCTGGTCTTTGTTGACAGCCCATTGGTAGGAAGTTTGGCGGATTCTCTTGATATGCTCGAGGCTAGCGTA
The DNA here is from genome assembly GCA_050946715.1 of Anaerolineaceae bacterium. Lineage (GTDB taxonomy): Bacteria > Chloroflexota > Anaerolineae > Anaerolineales > Anaerolineaceae > Mesolinea. The sequence continues at coordinate 171,668 of JBMNVH010000002.1, forward strand.
AAACAGATGCAGCCCAATTTTACTGTGCTCAGCATTGATCAGGGTGTGACCAAGCAAGGTCATGAATACTACCGCGTTACGGCGACAAATGAAGTCAACGAAGTGAAGATGACTCAGATACAGTATTACTTTGACCTGGGTGGCTCTATGCTGGCAATAACCTATTCCACGGGTTTGCAGTACACGCCTGAGAACGCGGCGATGATCGAGCAGTTCATTCAGGATGTGCAGTTCGACTAATAGGAAAAAATAATGGGTAAAAAAACAACCGCCGATCAGGCGGTTGTTTTTTCTTTATTGGTGTTTGCTGACGAGGAGGGTGTCTTGCTGCCCTCACTGCTCGATTTTGAGCCGTTTGAGTTATCTGAATCGCTCTTATAACTTGATTTTTGTCCCGAGGGAGAGCGGTTGTCGGTGGCGTAAAAGCCCTTGCCCTTAAAAACGATACCGACCGGGGTGTAGACCTTGCGCAAGGCGACCTCATTACAGGCAGGGCAAACCGTCAGCGCGTCGTCGGTGAAATGCTGAAACTGATCAAATTCGTGGCCACATTGTTGGCATAAATAACTGTAAACAGGCATAAGTCCTAATTTCTCCTAATTCAGAACCATTATAGTACCACATAACGGTCCTTCCACGCTTTATCATAGGGTGTTTTGATAAGAATTTTGTTAAAACTTGTCATGTTGTTGGGTAGGTTGGGATTGAATGGATGGTAGCAAATTGCACCATCCATTCAATTCGACGTCAATCCTGACCTGCGCGAATATTGTTTCGACCTTCTTAATTATTTGATTTTTTTACTTTCTGTCTCTTTAAAAAGAATGCCAATACCAGGATAAGCACGATGTTGAGAATTAATACAACAATGCTGCCCTCCATCTTTGGAGTGCCGCCTGATAATAATGTGCTTCCAGTGAACTCTGTGAGGCACAGATGCGGGTAGTCGTCTGCCAGGTTGACCCCGCCAAGGATAATCGCTCCAACACCATTCCAAATGAAATGCATGAGTATGGGAACCATTAAGGACTGCGTGTACTCTAATGCCAGCGTCATTAGCAAGCTCATTGTCAGCACACTCAGCACGGGAAGAATGCCTGCCTCAAAGGCACCGCCGTGCATCATTGTAAATAATGCGGTTGTGATTATGGTCGCGACAACTATACTGTAATTGGATTTGAGCATCTGATAGAGGTATCCTCGAACGAGCAGTTCCTGCATGGTTGCGTTGAGGAATACGGAAAAGATCCACAGCCACAGCATGGGCACGGAGCTACAGGCAACAATTTTCATTGTTCCCAAAAGCGTAAGAACCATTGCCGCAATGCCGATCCAGATGATCCCCAGGAAAAGACCTGTGAGGATGTTTTTTAGCGGAGAAGAAAAGATGTGCAGTTCGATCTTTCTCTTCTCAAATAGCCAGAACAAAATTGTGAAGGCAACGATGGTCAGAAAAGGGATAAGTTCTGCCCAAAACCGCCAAACAGCCTGGTTTGGAGATTCAGGTACTGGCAGCAGTGAGCCTAAAAGCGCCCAACCCACAAAGAACAGTAGCGTTTTCCCGATCGTAATTAGCAATTTCTTCATTCGCGTTATTCCTTTTTATGATTTTACATCTTAAACAAATCTGTGAATGGCTGCAACTTCAGGGCAAATGCATATAAATATAGATGATTTTTATTCGAATCAAGCGTAAATACGAACATTAATTAATCATTTTAGCCAAGCGTAGAAAAAATAACTCTAAAAATTAAAACTTCACTTAGAGGTGCGAGCCCCTGAAAGGGGCGCCTGTGCCCGTATGGGTATGGCAATCTGCAGTTAATCAGTTTCCCTTTCCTTTTTTGTGAAGGAAAAGTTTTAAGGCAGATCGCCACGTCGCCCTAAAGGGCTCCTCGCGATGACAATCCGCAACTGCACCACATATATATACCTTATTTACCGAAGTTAAATAGGCATTTTTTATGCCAAAAGAGTCAAAAGAGACTTGATTTAGGTGATTTAGATGCAATTGCCCTGACCGCAACTTTCGATTCTATTACTTCTTTTCCAAAAGCTTTGCTCACCAGACATCCGCACGGTCGGGAGACCATTCTGGAACAGGTAAGAAAAGTCCGCAGCTTGTTTCTGCTTGTTTGGACAGCAAATAAAGAATCCCCAGAAAAATTTGTTCATCGTGATTTTTCCCAATCACTTGAATAATTCCGTTTCTTGCCGTATGCTCCGTCTTAACCATTAAGACGTCAAAAAATGCTGGCAGGTATTGATACGAAATGGAGTATTTATGACTTTAGAGGAATCCTCCAACCAAAAAACGGAAGTTATCAATCGGGAGATTGAAGCGGATCAAAAAATCCTTGATCTGGTTCAGGCAGCCAAAAAGGATCAAAACGCTTTTTACTTTCTCTATCTTCATTTTGTGGATCGCATCTATTTCTACATCCTGAGAAGGGTTGGTTCCCACCTTGATGCTGAAGATCTTAGCTCCGAAGTTTTCATTAGAGCCATGAAACATATCCATCGCTTTGACGAGCGCAACAGCTTCGCCGCCTGGCTTTTCAGGATTGCCAGAAATCTGACAGTGGATCATTATCGAGCCAATCGAACGGTTTTGCTCAATCTGAACGATGAAAATTTTACGCTGGCTGAAAAATCGCCTGATACGGAAACGATGCTGCAGCTGAAGGATCAGTTGAGAAAGCTGGAGCCAGATGAATTGGATCTGCTCAATCTGCGCTATACCGCCCGGCTCACTTTTGTTGAAATGGGGCAACTACTTGGCAAGCGACCAGATGCCGTTTGCAAAGCACATAACAAAATATTGGAACATTTACGTTTGAACCTGGAGTAAGAAATGGAAGACAAAGAACAAGGCATTGAAAGAAATCTCGAATCTCTGTTTGGGAATCGGGCATTGAAGGATGAAAAGATCGACCAAATTTGGAAAAAAGTGGAAATGAAAACGCAAAAATCCGCTCAAAAACGCAGCTGGGGCTGGAAATTTGTCACCATCGTGATGGTTTTGCTGGTGATCGTCGTGCTCGCCGTCGGTCCCGACAAAGTATGGGCGCAAGTACGCGCCTGGCTGGTTCCAAATTACCGACCGATCAGCCAGTTGGAAAATTATGAGGTCCTTCCTGAAAAAACGCAGGAAATTCACGAAGAACTGACCCTTAGTCTGCTGTCGGTGCAAAGCCTTGAAGATGGATTGACGATTTCTATCCTTGTGCAGGGGATCAGCCCGTATGATCCAAAGGATATTAAAGATCCAGGTTCTTACGAAAATGCTTATTTGCTACTGAAAGATGGAGAGAGGGTCAATTCCTTGGGGGGAGGTACAGGAATTGGTGGGGGCATGACAGAATATGTTTATGATTTATTCTTTCCTGCTCTAAGCGACGAGGCAGGCAGCGAAATGAGCCTGGTGGTGCCCGGTCTGCCTTACATGGCTGAGCCTTGGGAGGAAGCTTGGGTAGTGCCACTGACGGTCGACCCGGTAAGAAGTGAAGATCAGGTGCCCAAGGTAACGCCTGATACAGAAAGTTACGGAAACCCAGCCTTCGCCGCGCCCGTAAGTGTCTCTACCAAAAGCAAAGGTATTAGAAAAACGAGTATTCTGGTCCGCTTTGATATGCCTGAGGGCTACGAGGCCGGGTTGGCCACGGCTCAATGGTGGAGTTTGCAGGATGAGGATGGGTTTTTTTATCCGATGAATCCGGATTTTAATTGCAGCATGAATTGCCCCATGAATGAGATCACGATGATCACGGAATCAACCTTGCCAAAAGGGAAAACCTATACCTTAACCATGCCAAGATTCTCAATGCAGAAGTATGATTATGGCGATTTTTATGAAGAAGACGGCATCACCTACGTCCCAGCCTTCCTGACGATCGACTTCCCGGAAAGCTACCAGGCTGGTGATTTTATTAAGGTAGACAAATGGTACGACATTCCACCCATCAGCTTTCATCTGCTTGGAGTTGAGATTTTGCACATTGATGATGAAGGTTTGGTTCGCTTCCGCGTGGTAATGCAAAGCCCCGAGTCGGCGAATGCTATCGTTCAGATCACTCTGTGTGTTAATCAGTTTATTTATGGCGGCAGTTGTGGTGGTGGAGGTTTCATTGGAGAAAAACGCCCTCAGGCAGACGAACTGATCTATACTGAGGGCTCCATCGCACGGGAACTTCTTACTGGTGAGATTGGTTTTTACATCCACCAAATCGACCTGTACTATTTTACCGATTGGGTAATGAATTTTGACCTGTAAAACAGTAGGTCGCGATTGAGAGATGAATGCTTTTCACATTCATCTCTCAATCCGACGGTAAAACTGAAAAGCTATTCTTTTAATGTTGGATTAAAGTAGCTGGGCAAGACTGCCTACTTCAATACCCTTACGGGCACTTCGTCTCAACCTACATAAAAACACCATTCGCATGGTCGGGAGTCCATAATGGAACGGTAAATAAAAGGGTACAGGCAGCCTGCACATACAGCGGGTAGTTTGCGTTATAATCCGAAACATCATGAAGAAACAAAATACGCAGGATGTTCCTGAAGAAGAGAACAGAAAAATGAATTCAAAATCCAAGGAAAAAGGTGAGGGGCTTGCTCAACCCAGGGCAAAAAAGCAGCGAGGGCGGGGATTGCTGATCGCTATCGGTGTCATTGCGGCGCTGGTGCTGATCCTTTTCGCGCTTTACCAGATCCCAGCTATTCACGACCGGGCATATTTTCACGTTACCACCCTGCGTTCGAAGATCTTCTACTTCCTGCGCCCGCCCGCTAAATCTGAATTCGAGATCTCGGGTGAAACGACCATGGACGCGCAGGTCATGGCGACCCTGACCGCATTCGCGCCAACGGCAACGCCGACAACAGCCCCTGAACCTACGCTTGAGGTCACCTCAACCGCAGAAGCCGCTGTTCCCCCCACGGCAACGCCGCTGCCAACCACGATCCCTGACGCTGTTCAACTGGAAGGCATAGTGCAGGAGTATCAGCGATTTAACAGCTGCGGACCTGCCAATCTGGTGCTGAATATGCGCTACTGGGGCTGGGAAGGCATTCAGGAAGACGTGGAAGAGGTTGTCAAACCCGTTTTGCAGGATCTGAACGTTTCGCCATCCGAACTGCTTGAATACGTTGAGGGGCATACCGACCTGGACGCCATTCTGCGGCTGGGCGGTGACATCGATCTGCTTAAAAAGCTGGTCGCGGCGGGTTATCCCGTTCTGGCGCAGCGCGGTTACGTCAATCGCGACGACGGCTGGATGGGACATTACGGGATTGTGGATGGTTATGATGACGCTGAGGGCGCGGTTCACATCCCCGATACTTTCAACGGCAATATCTGGTTGAAGTATGATGAATTTCAGCGGGTTTGGGACGAGTTTCATGGCACCTATCTGGTGGTCTTTCCACCTGAGGAGCGGGAGATCGTTTTGTCTATCCTGGGCGATGATGCCGATGTGGATTACAACCTCGACCGAACGCTCGAAAAATTCCGGGAACGCGCTGAGACGGTTGACCGCTCGGAGCAGTATTTTGCCTATTACAGCCTCGGCGAGCTGCTGGTAATGAAAAAGCAATATGTTGACGCGGCGGCTGCCTTTGACCAGGCTTTCGCTGTTTACGGCTGGCTGCCTGTCGATGACCGACCCTGGCGCATGCTTTGGTATCAGGTGGGTCCCTATGAGGCTTACTACTATACCGGACGATATAAGGACGTGGTCAGCATCACCTACAAAACCATCAAAGACGCCAATACCCCGGCTTTGCCGGAAACTTTCCTGTGGAGCGGGCGCGCCAACATAGCGCTTGGCAACACTGATACCGCCATTTTCGACTTCAAGCGTGCCCTGCAATGGCACCCCGGATGGGAGCCAGCGCTGGCTGAACTTGAAAAGCTTGGTGTTACCCCATAATTTTAAGACTGTAAAGAGATAAATATGTCAAAAGCGACTGAAGAAATGAAAAAAGAAATTCGGCATGCCTCCGTTTGGCGCAAGCCCTGGCCCTACCTGGTGATCTTGCTGGGAGTGGTCTTGTTAGGATTCGCGCTACTGCAAATCCCCGCTGTTGGGATACGCGCGCGCAACCTCTATTCCAAGATCTATTACCGCCTCAACCCACCTACTGAAAACGTGTTTGGACCCGTGCAGCAGGGAACGGTCAGCGCGGATGTGATCGCAACGCTGACGGCAATGGCGCCAACGGCTACCCAGGTTCCACCAACCGCCGAGCTTGTCGAAGGCACGGAAGAAGTTGTTGAAGTTACTCCCGAACCCACGCCTATTATCGTGCCGGCAAGCTTTGCTTTGGACGGCATGGGGCTGGAATATCAGACGATGAACAACTGCGGACCCGCCAACCTCTCGATGAACATCACTTTCTGGGGTTGGCCAACCAATCAAAAAGTGACTGAGGATGGACTGAAAACACACGCCGACGACCGTAACGTCATGCTGTCGGAAATGCGTGTTTACGCGGAAGAGAACACCGACCTGCTTGGTGTTGTGCGTTATGGCGGCGATGTGGAGATGATCAAACGCCTGCTTTCGGCTGGCTTCCCTGTTCTGCTTGAACGCGGTCATACCGACGATGAAGACGGCTGGATGGGGCATTACAGCATCATTACGGCTTATGATGACGCCACCCAAAGCGTGCAGATCCCTGATACCCTGCTGGGAATTATGACGATGGGCTACGCGGAGCTTGAAAAGGACTGGGCTCATTTTGACGGTTTGTATCTGGTGCTCTATCCCGCTGAGCATGAGAGCGAGGTCATGGCTTTGCTGGGGTCGGAGGCTGACCCGCACACAAACCTGCTCAACACGCTGGCGAAACTGGACGCTCGTATCGGGCAGGTGAGCGGTCAGGACCTTTTCTTCGCGCTCTACAGCAAAGGTTCGGTTTTGGTCGAACTGGGGCAATATCTCGACGCCGCTCAGGCTTTTGACCAGGCTTTTACCTTATATAGTCAGCTCGACGCGGGTCAGCGCCCCTGGCGCATTACCTGGTATCAGGTGGGACCTTATCTGGCTTATTACTATACCGGCCGCTATCAGGATGTCTTTAACCTGGCTGAGCAAACCATCAACAATCTCAACCCGATGACGGTGCCAGCCCTGCCCGAAACCTGGTATTGGGGCGGGCAAGCCGCGTTGATGTTGGGCGATAAAGCCACCGCGGCGCGCTACTTCAACAAGGCGCTTGAATTTTATCCCAACTGGGATATCGCGATTCAAGGTCTTGCGGAGGCAGAATCCTGATTTTTTGAAGCAGTTATAATCAAGAAATGAATAGAAATAAAAATACCGAGGCGTTTCGCAGGAAACTCGCCCCGAAGTCATTCTGGAAAAAGCCCTGGCTCCTGCTGGTGGTAATCGTTGCCCTTGTTCTGGTGACCATGTCTATCTATCAAATTCCGTCAATTCATGAGCGGGCAGCCTATCACCTTGGAAATGCCCGGGCACGGATCTATTACTTCTTCAATCCTCCGGGGAGGGATGTTTTTGTCCCGGTTGAAAACGATAACAGCGAAGAATACGCGATCCAGACGCTGACGGCAATGGCGCCAACCGCGACCGTGACGCCTACAATTCAGGTTGAAACGACCGTGCCGCCGACGCAGGAATATACGGCGACGCCAACCACGATCCCAACCAAAACCCCGATCCCGACACCACTGCCTAAGGAAGTCATGATCGATGGCATTGCGGTGGAATACCAAAAGGCAAATAATTGCGGACCCGCGAACCTTTCAATGGTCCTGAATTACTGGGGTTGGGAGGGCGACCAAACCGATACGGAAAAAGTGTTGAAACCATATATCAAAGACCGTAATGTCATGCCTTATGAGATGCTTGACTTTGTGCAAACACATACCCAGCTGAATGGCATTGTGCGCTACGGCGGTGATATTGACCTGATCAGACAGCTGCTTGCCGCAGGTTTCCCGGTCATTATTGAGCGGGGCTATGTCAATCGCTCTGAGGGGTGGATGGGTCATTATGGTTTGATCGTTGGCTATGATGACGCCATCAGGGAAGTAACCATCCCTGATACCTATCTGGGTGTGATTAAGATGGGCTATGACGATATTGAAATGTGGTGGGCTCAGTTTGACTTCATTTATCTGGTCGTTTTCCCGAACGAGCGCGCCCAGGAAGTCTACGATATCCTTGGCCCGCAGATGGACGCTGAGTACAACAAGCAATACACCTTCGATAAGGTCAACGCCCGTCTCTATGAGCAAAAGGAGCGCGAATTGTTCTTCGCCTGGTACAGCCGCGGCTCGATCCTGGTCGAGATGAATGACTACTGGGGCGCGGCACAGTCTTTTGATGAGGCTTTCAAGATCTACGCCACCCTGCCGGAGCAAGAACGCCCTTGGCGCATGCTTTGGTATCAGACCGGGCCCTATTATTCCTACTATTACATGATGCGCTATCAGGACCTATATAACCTGGCGGATCAACAATTGAAACGCGCCGAAGAACCGGCTTTACCTGAAACCTGGGTATGGAAAGGGCGCGCTGAAGTCAAACTCGGAATGCGCGAACAGGCGATCGAGAGCTTCAAACAGGCTTTGGTCTGGCATCCTGACTGGTGGGTCGCGATCAACGAGCTCAACAACCTGGGTGTGACCGTTCCTTAATGCAGACCAGATCGGGAGATATGATGAATGAGCAAAACAAGTCCCAAAACGCAATAAAGAGAGGCAAGAAAGTTTGGTTGGCATATCTGATGCTGACCTTTTTTGCCTACTGTCTCAACGTAGTCGGTCCGTCAGTCAATTATCTCAGTGATGAGCTTAGTTTTTCATACACTGAGATCGGCTTACATACCTCAGCCCTTGCGCTGGGGATGGTCGTGGTGGGCTTGTTTGGAAAAAAGCTGCTCAAAAGCCTGTCTGATTGGCAGGCACTGGCGATTGGCGGAATAGGAATGGGCTTGGGCAGTTTGCTCCTGGTCCTCGGAAAAAGCTCAGCGCTTACCTTGCCGGGTCTGTTCTTTATGGGTGCGTTTGGAGCACTGATCCTGGCAGTTTATCCCCTCATTTTGCAGGCTGAGATGGGCGCTCACAGCACGGTCGGTGTTTCGGAGGCGAACACGCTTTCTTCTATCTTTTCCACCTTGGCGCCCATCGCGGTGGGCTTTTTTGGTGGAATGGTGCTTACCTGGCGTCCGGCTGTCTATCTGGTAACCGGCATGTCTTTTTTGATCGGCGCCTGGATCTTGCTTTCCCCGGAATTTCCGAAGAAGAGCAAGGTTGACAATGAGGATCTGGAAGAGGAAAAGGGTCGCTTGCCCTCGATCTATTGGATCTTTTGGGCGGCATTGGTCATTTCGGTGTCGATCGAATTTTGTCTCATCTATTGGAGTGCAGAATACCTGCAGGCACAGGTCGGTATTCCCAAGGACAACGCCACCAAGATCGTCAGCCTCTTTTTGGCTGGTATGGTGATCGGACGTTTCATCGGAGGGAGACTTCTCGTCCGTTTCTCGCGTTATCAGATCCTGAGCGCGTCGATCCTTATAGGGATCCTTGGCTTCGCTATATTTTGGTTCAGCCAAATCAGAACATTGTCCGTGATCGGCTTGTTTCTGGCGGGTTTGGGGGTTGCAAATCTTTACGCCAGCATTGTTACCTTGCTATACGAAGTAGCCGGACCTCTGAAGGCGGCAGCTGGATCGGGCTCGATCCTTGCAAGTGGCGTGGCGATCCTGTCATTGCCTTTTTTGTTGGGTTTACTGGCAGATCTGATCGGGATAAGATTGGCGTTATTACTCGTCGCGTTGCTCTATTTGCTTTTGATCGTGACGATATCCGTTGGAAAACGACGTATTCAATCTGAGTAGTTGGACAAGCCCTGGGCGCGTGGACAGGAGGTCACGCGCGAACAGCCCACGACTGATGCATATTTGTCACTGCGAGCCCTGAAAGGGCGCCTGTGCCCACCATGAAATGGATGGGTATGGCAGTCTGCAGTTAATCAGTTTTCCATTCCATTTTTGTGAAGCAAAAACTTTAAGGCAGATCTCACATACCCTGACGGGCACAGGCGTCACCCTAAAGGGCTCCTCGCGATGACAGGTTAAAGGAGGATTGCCGTAACCATAGGGCACGATGCCCGACCAACGGCTAATCTATTTCTCCAAACACTCCACCGCGGCTTGCTTGAGGTGACCCATCATGGCAGCAAGACCGCTGCTGCGCTGGGAAGAGATGTGGTGCCACAAGCCGAGCTTTTCAAACAGGCTCAAATCCATCTTTAAAACTTCTTCCGCGGGCTGACCGTTGAGCAGTTTATCCAAAATGGCGACCAAGCCCTTGACGACCAACGAGTCGCTGTCGGCGCTGAAGCGCATCAGGCCGTTTTCGCAATGAATATCAAACCAAACACTGGATTGACAGCCTTTGACCATACGGTCTTCCGTCTTCAGCGCTGGGTCCATCTTTTGCATTTCGTGACCCAAATCAACCAGATACTCGATCTTTTCTTCGACATCCTCGAGTAGGTCAAAGTCTTCGATCAGTGATCGTTCAATTTCAGCGATGGATGGTTTTTGGCTCATATTACCTCTTTAACAGACGGATGACGCGCTGGATCCCACGGGCAAGCGCGTCGAGATCAGCACGGTTGTTATAAAGCGCAAGCGAGGCGCGGACTGTGCCGGAAATATGCAGCGCGTCCATTATTGGCTGGGTGCAATGCTGCCCGGTGCGTACGGCGATGCCCTTGCTGTCGAGCAAAATGCCCATGTCATAGTGCTGGATCCCCTCTACATTGAAGGGCAGGATGGCGGAGCGCTTTTGGGGGTTGCCGTAGATCTTCAAACCCGGGATCTCGCTCAATAATCCCAGTCCGTATTCGAGTAATTCGTCTTCGTAGGCTTCCAGTTCAGCAAAATCGAATTGGTTGAGGTAGTCAATGGCAGCTCCAAGCCCGATCACGTCAGCGACGTTGGGCGTGCCGGCTTCAAATTTATAGGGCAAAACGTTAAAGGTCACTTTTTCAGGCGTGACCTGGTCGATCATTTCACCACCGGACAGGAAGGGAGGCAGCTTTTCGAGCCATGGGCGTTTTGCGTAGAGCACGCCAACGCCCATGGGGGCGTACATTTTGTGCCCGGAGAAGGCGTAGAAATCGGCGCCCATTGCCTGAACGTCATGTGCCGTATGTTGAACGGCCTGCGCGCCATCAACGAGCACCGGCACATTTGCTTCGTGGGCTAGTTTTACAATTTTCTCAATTGGGTTGACCGTCCCCAGTGAATTGGAGATATGGTTGATCGCCACCAACCGGGTCTTTTCGTTCAAAAGCTGTTGGAATGCCTCCAGGTCAAGTTCTCCGTTTTCATTGAAAGGGATCGTTCGGAAAATCGCTCCGCGGCGTTGGCACATCAGGTGCCATGGGACGTAATTGCTGTGGTGCTCCAACTGGCTGACGATGATCTCGTCGCCCGGCTGGACGAAAGCCTGACCAAAGCTATAGGCAACCAGGTTGATCGACTCGGTTGTCCCGCGCGTAAAGATGATCTCATCCGGGGAAGCCGCGTTGAGATAGGCGGCGACCTTTTTGCGCACTTCCTCATAAGCCTGGGTCGCACGAATTGCCAGGCTGTGGTTGCCGCGATGGATATTGGCGTTGCTGGCGCGATAATAATCGCTGATCGCGTCAATGACGACCTGGGGTTTTTGGGTTGTGGCTGCGTTATCCAGGTAGACCATGGGCAGGTTGTTGATGGTCTGGGAAAGGATCGGGAAGTCTTCCCTTGCGCTAAGAATACTTTTGCTCATAGTGGCTTGATTTTACCATTGCATAGATGCGTGTTGCTAGTGTTGGCAAAGGTGCGGGGCGATTGTAGTTGGAATGTCGGGTTGAACTCACAAATGGGAGCAGGAACGCAACCAGGAGGATTAGCAACGACCCCCTCCAGCCTTGTACGAATCTAACCACCTCCAGGGAGGGGGAATTAACCCCTTACAGGGGCAGGCGGGGGTGGGTTTTTAATGTTGAGACGAGTCATCAGTCTAGAGCTCGATAAATGTCAGGTTGAACCCCCAACGGGGGTAGGCCCGCAACCCGACCTACAAAGTCCGCTCCTGCTGAAACCAAGATGAGTTTTAAAGGAATAGAGAAGAAGATACCTTAAATTAAGGTAAAGTTTTGGTTATAAACTCGTTTAAAATTTTGTTTCCTGCGACTATAAGATACAATTGTTAACAAGTTAAGCGTTAATAAAATTTATTATTATTTTGTGAGCATCAGGTATGGAGGTGAGATGGCAGAAAAAATATTGCTTGTCGATGATGAGGTTTCCCTTCAGGAAACATTAAGTTACAAGTTGAAAAAAGAAGGCTATGAAGTTGAAGTAGCCGGAGACGGTCTGACTGCTTTGGAGTTGGCTCGCTCGACCAACCCAGATCTTATCATTTTGGATGTGATGTTGCCGGGCATGGATGGCTTTGAAGTCTGCCGCACTTTGCGACAGGAAACCAACACGCCTGTCCTGATGCTGACAGCACGTGATGACGAAATTGATCGGGTGGTCGGGCTTGAAGTTGGCGCGGATGACTATTTGCCCAAACCTTTCAGTGTGCGTGAGTTGATCGCGCGCGTGAAAGCGCTTTTGCGGCGGGTGCGCCTGATCCGTGAAGAAATGGGCACCGCAGCGCAGGAAGCAAATCTGCCCAAGGTCATGACATTTGATAACCTTGAAATTGACATGACTCGCCGCGAGGTCCGTCTGGACGGAGAGGTCGTGCCCTGCAAACCGAAAGAATACGAACTCCTGACCTTCATGGGGCAACACAAGGGTCGCGTTCTGACCCGCGAACTGATCCTGGAACGCGTCTGGGGTTGGGGCTTTGTGGGCGATTCGCGCACGGTCGATGTGCACATTCGGTGGCTGCGCGAAAAGATCGAGCCGATCCCCGAAAAACCGCAAAGAATTATCACTGTAAGAGGAGCGGGTTATCGCTTTGAGGGCTAATGCCTGAACGAACTAAGATGAAATCGCGCTTCCATTTGCGCATTTTGTGGCCCTTCATGCTGGTCTTTGTATTCAGCCTGGCTGCTTTTGTTCTGCTGGTTCCATTCGTCCAAAACACACTTTCCGCAAAAGCGGAGACCAGCGGAGCGCAAGTAAGCTATATGCCCCTCTTCGCGCTTGTGTTTTTGATCCTGGCGGTGGGGTTGCTGATCGGTCTGCTGATAAATATCCACTACACCAACCGACATCTCAATGTTTTGGAGGATCTGACCAACGCCGCCAAGGAATTGGGAGAAGGGCGTTTTCAGGAAATCAGGATCCCGGAAAAAATGGGTCAATTGATCGAAATGCAGGAGTTGGGCGAAGCGCTGCGAAAGACCGCTGATCAGACCGAAGAGCAGTTTAATGCCTTGCGCAAAGAACAGGCAATGCTCTCGGCTGTGTTGGACCATATGACCGATGGCGTTTTGATAGCGGATGATGATGGACGTGTGCAGATGCTCAACAATGCCGCTGAAAAGCTTTTCAGGATTGACAACGAACAGGCGTTAGGGCGTTCGGTGGTAGAGGTGATGCGCCATTACAGTCTGGTTGAGCTTTGGGAAAAGACAAAGAATGGCGAACCGGAGACGATCACCATGGAGATGGGTTCAGCCCATAAATATTTACAGGTGGTCGGGATTTCGCTGGAAAAAGATCTGCCGGGTCGCTCGATGCTGCTCTTTCAGGACCTGACCCAAACCCACCAACTGGAAATCGTTCGTCGGGATTTCATCTCCAATATTTCGCATGAACTGCGCACTCCCATGGCAGGACTGAAAGCCATCAGCGAGACGCTTTTGGATGGCGCCCTGGATGATCCTCCTGTGGCGCGTAAGTTTATTGTCCGTATGGACAGCGAAGTTGACAACCTATCTCAGATGGTCAACGAGCTTCTGGAGCTCTCGCGCATTGAAGCTGGTCGCTCAAATTTTGAATTCCAGCGCAGTGAACCCTGTCAACTGATGGGCAAGGTTGTCGATAGAATGACCTTGCAGGCTGAGCGTGTGGGTTTGAGCCTGACATGGGATTGTCCTCCAGATTTGCCCAGGGTCTTCGCAGATCCGGGGAGGATCTCACAGGTGTTTGTAAATTTGATCCACAACGCGATCAAGTTCACACCCAACGGAGGGCATATACACCTTAGCGCCTGGCAGGATGGTGACAAGGTGGTATTTAAAGTTAGTGATAATGGCGTTGGCATTCCCGCGAAGGATATCGGCAGGATCTTTGAACGCTTTTATAAAGCTGATCGAGCACGTTCTGGTGGCGGCACCGGATTGGGGCTTTCGATCTGCAAGCATATTGTTGACGCGCATAACGGACAGATTTGGGTTGAAAGTGAAGGAAATGTTGGCAGTAATTTTTACTTTTCCTTGCCATCGGTGACAGATGAAAAATTCCTTTAACCGCATTTTTACCAAATCTGAAGGAAGTATTAACCGAAATCGTTGCCACTTAAGTCGGCAGCGTGATATAGTATTAAGTACCAAGATTTGGGCATTTTTGACGACTCAGATATCGATGTTCAAATACGGGTGTTAATTACTGGAGCATAACTGTATTCAGGAGGATTGTATGTCCCGTTTTTCATTAGATCAGGAAATTCGTTTGGTGCAAGACGAATTATTATTGCTTGGGAGTTTGGTCGAACAGGCAATTCTAAACTCTGTGGACGCCCTGCAACGGCGGGACGTCGAAGCCGCAAAGGCTGTTTATCACAACGACCGAAAAATTAACGGAAAGCATTTTGCGATCGAAAACCATATCCTGATCACATTGGCGACGCAAAGCCCACTGGCAAGCGACCTGAGGCTTTTGGCTGGCATGCTTGAAGTCAACACCGAGCTGGAACGCATCGGTGATTATGCCAAAGGAATCGCTAAAGTGGCTATTCGTTTGGCTGATTCTGATTTCCCGATCCCGATCAGAGAGATTTCGATGATGGCTGATCTGGCTACCTCGATGTTACATCGTGCTTTAGGCGCGTTTGTGGCTGGAGACCTGGTCGCAGCCCACAGCATCCCGGAAGAAGATAATCAGGTGGATGAATATTATCAGAGCATCTATCGAAAAATCGTTGAGAGCATGATCAAGAACCCCGAGAGCATTGATACTGCCAACCAGCTGGTTTGGGTGGTACATAATCTGGAACGAACTGCTGACCGCGTCACCAATATTTGTGAACGGGTCGTCTTTATTGTTTCCGGTGAACTGATGGAGTTTGATAGCTCCGACGACGAAAGCTTTGAGGTCGAGTAGTCGAGATTTAAAAAACAGGGATAAAAGGCTTGGTTTTGTTTATTCAAAACCAGCATGATAAGAATTTTTATCCCTTCTATTATTATTCTGTTAGTCTTTGTTTTACAGAAGTCAATAAAAAACCACCCAGCGCAAGCTGGGTTTGTTTTTTAAATGCTCACAGAGGGAAAAAGCGACAGCCAGGGTCAATAATCAGCTTGTTTTTCCCCATTCAGTTAACGCTTTCTACATTATAATGAGGGGGATATCATCAAAAGATGAAAAAAGATAATAACAATTCCGGAGGTGCTAAAAGTGTTAAGACCCAATGATACGAAAGGAAAACTGATCGTCGTTGAAGGCATCGATGGTTCAGGGAAATCGACCCAGATCGATCTGCTCCACAAGTGGCTGCTTTCCAAAGGCTATTCGGTCTATTTCAGCGAATGGAACAGCTCTGCACTAGTCAAGAGCACGACCAAAGCCGCCAAGAAAGCGCAATCCTTTACCCCGGCGACCTTCAGCATTTTGCACTGCACCGATTTTGCTGACCGTTGGGAAAACAGTATTTATCCCCTGCTTAAAGCTGGGGTGATCGTGGTGGCAGATCGCTATGCTTTCACAGCTTTCGCGCGCGATGTCGCCCGCGGCAATGACCCGCGGTGGGTTCGTGACATGTATTCTTTTGCCATCAAGCCAGATGTGGCTCTCTACTTCCGGGTTCCCCTGGATATCGCTGTTGAACGTATTACCGGCTCCCGCGCGAAATTGAAGTTTTATGAAGCAGGGATGGACCTGGATCTTTCCGACAGCTATCAGGAAAGCTTTAAGATCTTCCAGGGTCGTATCCTGAATGAATACGACAAGATGGTGGATGAGTTTGGCTTGACGATGATCGACGGCACATTGCCTGTCAAAGAACAGCAGAAGAAAGTTCGCGATCTGGTCAAAGAGATGTTAAAGGGATTTGAAGGTTTGCCCAACCCTGGCAAACGACCCATTGAGGTCAAGAATCCTCAGGCGATCAATAAAGGAGAAAACTAATGACAAAACTTGATTTTTATGGCGCTGGTTTTCCTTATCGGGATTTTGGCAAACTGTCCGGTAAACTGATAGTTTTGGAAGGCACCGATGGTGTGGGACGTTCCACCCAAATCAAAATGGTGCGGCGTTGGCTGGAAGAAGAAGGTTATGCCGTGGCTGATACCGGATTGACCCGTTCCGAACTGACCGGACCCGGGCTGGATGCCGCCAAGAGCGGACATACCCTTGGACCGACCACAATGAGTCTTTTCTATGCGGCTGATTTTGCTGATCGATTAGAAAATAATATTATCCCGGCATTGCAGGCTGGTTTTGTTGTCCTCTCAGACCGCTATTTTTACTCGATGATCGCCCGTGATAGCCTCCGCGGTGTCGAAAAGAGTTGGGCAAAGGCTCTGTATGGTATCGCGCTGCGACCGCATCTGATCCTCTACCTGCGTGCCAGTGTGCCCTCTCTGGTGCAACGCCTGATCCATGGTCGCGGTCTCAATTACTGGGAAGCGGGTATGGATCTGAACCTGGCAGATAACTTGTACGATAGTTTTGTACTATATCAAACTGAAGTTATTAAGGAGCTTGAAGAGCTGGCACTCGAGTACAATTTCCTTGCTATTGATGCAGATCGTTCGCCCCGCGAGATTTTTGAAGATCTTCAACGACCAATTCGTTTGCTCCTTGAGGATAGCTTGCCCAAAGCGGAGCGTCCTTTTTAGAACTATTCTTACCCCAGCTTGTCTGGGGTAAGCTATTTAAGCGGAGTTGAGATGGCAAAAACCTGCGCTGAATCGATCTTTTTCTATGGTGCCAAGGTTCTCTACCAACATTTATCTGCCATGCAGGCGGAGGTGGAAGGGGTGAAGCGCAGTGATGATATTGAATATATTCATCGCATGCGGGTTGCGTCCCGACGTATGCGCAGCACTTTGAAGATCTTTAAGGATTGTTTTTCTAAAGCTGAATACAAGGCGTGGATGAAAAGTATCCGGGCTGTCACGCGGTCGCTTGGTCAGGCGCGGGACATTGACGTTCAGATCAAAATACTGAAAGAAAACCTGCAAAACTATGCTAAGCCAATGTTGAAACCAGGCATCAAACGGCTTATTCTGCGATTAAGACAAAAAAGACAAGCGATGCAAGGTGAGGTGGTTCAGGTAATGAACCAACTCGAGCAAGATGATACCCTTGGAAGGATCGAGCGTTGGGCGGCTCCCTGGCTGGAAAAGGAACCTGGCGATAACCAGGACTCAGCGGAACTATTTCAGCTGGCATCTTCGAACATTCGCTCTTGCTTTGAGGAGATGAAGGCATACGATCAGCAGGTTCGGATCGAGAGCAAGATGTCCGAGCTGCACGAAATGCGCATTCACGCCAAGCAGCTGCGTTACACCATGGAAGCATTTGAGGAAATCTATGGCATTCCGATCAGCCCCTTTATTAACCAAACCAAGCGGATTCAGTCATTGTTGGGCTCGATCCATGACGCGGATGTCTGGTTGGGGATGATCCCAAGCTTTATCGAGGAAGAAGAGCAAACGATCACAAATTGTTTTGGGAATAATCGGCGTTTGCGCAGGCTTTTGCCTGGTTTGAGTGCCTTTAGTGCCGATCGAAAACAGAGCCGTGACGAGAAATATCAGGAATTTATCGCATTTTGGGATGAGACGCTTGAGACAAGCGTTTGGGAGGAATTGCTTTTCTTAATTGATAATCCTCATTCTTTTGTGGACAAATCTCCTCCTGTTGAAAGTTCCTGACTTTATCCGTCTAATTCGGAGAAAACACCTCCAGCAATATTTAGTATGACAATATAATATCGCTCGTGATTGGGAGACCACGAGCGAGCACATTTCTCTTACCTGAGTTTCTCACTATTGCCAAAACAGCCTTTTCTTTGACGGGAATAGATAAAATCAGGGCGCTAAAATGAAAATTGCTGAAGCGCCTCTAATCGTCGTCCTTTAGGTTGCTTTCCATGCGTTTCAGGAAAACAAAATTGATTCCGGCGATGATCGTCATGACGACAAACAAAATCAGATAACCGATACGGAGATTCTCCTCCCCGATCAACAGCGTGAATTCAGACATGCCGCCAATCCCAGAGATCAGGCTAAGGGGCATGAAAATGGTTGTGATCAAGGTCAGGCGGCGCATGATCGCGTTGGTGCGGTTGGAGGTTTGCGCCATGCGGTTGCTGGACATGGAAAGGTGTATCTCCATCAGGCTGGTGACCTGGTCGCGGGCTGTTTCGGATATTTCATAATACTTCGAGAGGTGGTCGTAAATATCGCGGTAATAGATCAATGATCTTTCAGCAATAAAGGGGCTGTCCTGACGGAGGAGTTTGTTGATTACCTCGCGTTCGTAAAAGAGGGAACGACGGATGGTCATTAGATCTCTGCGGGAATCCAGCAGGGTCGAAAGGTCAAAATCACCGCTTCCTTCGAGAATGCGGTCTTCATCCTGGTCGAGCTTGTTCTCGATGCTGTCAATGGCATAAAATTTTCGGTCAACCACCATGTCGATCATCAGGTGAGAGAGGAAAGAGGGCCCCAGTTTGACCTTATTAATTTCCCGTTCCACTGACTTGTTGACGCCCGCCAATAGAGGCATGCCTAATTCATTGAGATGGGAAATACTGATCAGAAAGTTTTCGCCCAGGAAAAGGTCGAGTTCGTGGGTGATCAACTCTTCTTCCGTTTTTTCATAAAAATTGAAGATCATAAAAGAATAATTCGGATAGAGGTCGAGTTTGGGCAGTTGATCTTCTGAAAGGCTGTCCTCAATTGACAGAGGGTGAATGCCAAAATAGGAGACGAGAGGTTCCAGCTGAGGGATGGTCGGTTCGCAGTAATCAAACCAGACATAACCATCCGAGGGCACATTTTTTAGGGCGGTATCGGCATCGACATGCTGCTGCAAGCCGTTTTCCGGTGAGATGGTGAAGAAGCGGGCTTTGTTCTGCGGCTGCATATTGTGATAGTTGGGGCTCAGATCTGTCAATGAAGCCTCCTTTACCTGTAAGTAAGTTTTATTAATGGGGTGAATGGGTTCCAATCGAGGAGTTTCGCGAATTGGAACAGCGAAATCTTACGCCTGGATTGGATGATTTTACGTTTCGCCAGCATCTGAGGAAGCTTTTTCAGCGCGTCTCTTTTTCCTTGCCGCAGGGCCTTCCCGGCTGGCATAAACAGGCTGGCTAATAAATAAAGCAGGTTATATAAGACATGCGCCGGCAAAAGTAAGTAAAAGAGCAAGCCAGGTATGTTTTTGACAAAGGTCCAGATCAAATTGCGCTGACCGTAATAAGTTGAAAACGCGCTGCGGGAACCGGTGGAGCCTGACCCGACATGATGAACGACCGCGTCAGGCAGGTAGACGAAGGGAAAACCCGCCAACTGGAGGCGCAGATCGAGGTCAAGGTCTTCCATGTAGGCAAAAAAGTCCTCATCGAAGCCGTCCACCAATTCAAAAGCATGCCGAGGATAGGCAGAGGCTGCCGCGCAGGCGCTGGCAACCAGACGTGGATCCTTTAAGCTGACCTGTATCGATCGGTTGTGATTCTTTCGCCAGGCAAGACCACTGGCATGATAAACATTCCACTCACCGTCCAGCAGTTCAGGCTGGTCGGCTTTGATAAGACGGGAAGCAAAACAGTGATTGGGATGATCCGTGGCAGCCTGATGAATTTTTTCGAGCCAATCCGGTTCGGGGAAAGCATCGCCGTTCATTAAGACAAGATACTCACCTACAGCATATCGGGCAGCCAGATTATTGCCGCCCGTGAATCCAAGGTTTTGATCAGCGTGTAGAACCTGTAAGTTTAGTTGGGGGTATTGAGCAAGAATGTTTGGGTCTGGTGGGTTATCAGCACCATTGTTGAGCAAGATCACTTCAAAATCTCTGAAAGTCTGTCGGTCAAGGGCGTTCAGACTTTCGGGCAGATATTGCTCGCTTTTCCAAAAAAGGATCAGTATAGAAAAGAATGGTCTGCTCATCTTTTAATTCCGGACTCTAATTATAGTTTAGGTCGGGTGAAATAATTGGAATTTAAAAGCAACAATTCATAACATGAAAGAATATCGCTCGTGGTCTCCCGCCCACGAGCGAACGGCAGGCTTAAAATGAGAATTGTGTTGCGATTCAGCAATTCTCAGTATAGAAATAATATATGGCTCATGATCGAGAGACTACGAGAGATTACATATGTTCAAGTATGGTCTCCTGATTATGCCGTTTAAAGGTAAGCTAACTGTACGGACGGGGTTCAGCCCCGTCCGCTGCCTATGCATATCAATGCTTCCGTCTTCATTACAAGGTTCTGATAGGCTCACTCACGGATGGGGGCAAGCCCCATCCGTACAGCTCGGGTTTGGCCAGGAAATTAATTCGAAAGGTTTATATTCAAAGAAAATGAGCTGTATGTATCTCATACTGAAAACTGCTGTCGCGATTGCGAATTCTACGACCATCATCCTATGGTAAGATTAGAAGTTGTTAAAGGCTTTAAATCTGAAGGTGAACTGATTGGCTAACTCTGCAAAACCAGTTTATGATTCCGCGAATAATCGCGTCTCGGCTATCACCGAATTAAAAGAGCTGGGTAAGTATCGCTACTTGCTTGGTCAGCTCGTTCGACGGGATATTTTGACGCGTTATAAGCGTTCAGTTTTAGGTGTGGCATGGACGATGCTGAACCCTTTGGGCACTATGCTCATTTTGACCTTCGTCTTCTCCAACTTCTTCAAATCCGCGGTGCCTCACTATCCTGTTTATATTTTGAGCGGTTTGCTGGTCTGGAACTTTTTTTCTCAGGCGACCAATGCTGCTATCAGCGGTTTGGTCTGGGGCGGCAGTTTGCTAAAGCGCATTTATATCCCCAGCACGGTTTTTGGCGTTTCTGCCATCGGGACAGCGCTGGTCAACCTGGTCATTTCGATCGTGCCGCTTGTGATCGTCATGCTGGTGGATGGAGCGCCTTTTTATTGGTCAATGCTCTTTTTGCCAGTTTCGATCTTGATCCTGACCGCTTTTACGCTTGGATTTGGACTGTTGATCTCCTCGCTGGCGGTCTTTTTCCCTGATGTGGGTGAGATGTATCAGGTCGTGTTGACGGCATGGATGTATCTGACCCCGATCATCTATCCTGAGACATTGATCGCACCGAAGTATTTGCCAATTTTTAGACTAAACCCGATGTATTGGATGGTCAAGATGTACAGGCTGCCAATTTTTGAAGGGCGCATCCCCAGTTGGCAGGAGCTTTTGCCGGCTCTTGGCTGGGCGCTTGGAATGCTCGTGATCGGCTGGCTGTACTTCACTTCAAAGTCGGAGGAGTATGCCTACCGTGTCTGATCCGCAAGCTGATGTCGTCAAAAACTTTGAAGACGCGCCTGATATTATCCAACTTGAAAATGTTTCGGTGAGTTATCGTCTACCTTCTGAGCGTATTGGCACTTTTAAAGAATATGCCATTCGCACGCTGCAGCGTAGAATTAAGATCGAAAAGTTTTGGGCACTGACTGACATCAGCCTGACGGTCAAGAGGGGCGAAGTTTTCGGTCTGGTTGGGAACAATGGCGCGGGAAAGAGCACAATGTTGAAGGTTATCTCAAAAGTGCTCAAACCAGCCAAAGGCAGGGTGCGGGTGTATGGAAAAATTGCGCCTTTGCTTGAATTGGGCGCTGGTTTTCATCCGGAACTTTCCGGACGGGAGAATATCTTCTTGAACGGTGCTCTTCTTGGCTATAGTCGCGAAGATATGGAAGCGGTTTTTGACGATATTGTCGAATTTTCTGAGCTTGGGCATTTTATCAATTCCCCCATCCGGACTTATTCCTCCGGTATGTATGCCCGGCTTGGCTTTGCTGTCGCCACGGCTCACATCCCCGAGATATTAATTTTGGACGAAATCCTCAGTGTCGGCGATGAGGCTTTTCAACGCAAATGCAATCAGCGCATGAGAAGCTTTCAACAATCCGGCGCCACTGTTCTGATGGTCTCGCATGGTTTGGATGGATTGGAGAGCATGTGTGATCGCATTGCCTGGATCGATCACGGCATACTCAAAAAGGTTGGCGTACCCCAGGATGTTATTGCCGCGTATCGAGAGGAGATGGCTTAATGGAATATATTCGCACCGCAATCCCGGAAGTTGTCCTGATCAAGCCAAAAGTTCATGGCGATCAGCGTGGATTTTTTATGGAAACCTTCCGCCAATCCGAATTTGAGGAATATTGCGGTTCGGCGCAGTTTGTTCAGGATAATCATTCCGGCTCAGGTCAGGGAATTTTGCGCGGCTTGCATTATCAGCTCAAGAACACACAAGGAAAACTTGTGCGGGTCGTGGTTGGCGAGGTCTTTGACGTGGCTGTTGACATTCGTAAGGGTTCTCCAACTTTTGGCAAGTGGGTTGGAGAGTTCCTTTCGGCAGAAAACAAGCATCAGCTGTGGGTGCCCGAAGGATTCGCGCACGCGTATTATGTGATCAGCGAATGGGCTGAATTTGTCTATAAAACCACCGACTATTACGCGCCTGAATGGGAACGCAGCCTGCTTTGGAATGACCCGACGATTGGCATTGAATGGCCGTTGGTCAACGGAGAGTTACCGAAACTATCCGACAAGGATGCCAAAGCGCCAACGATAAAAGAAGCAGACCTTTTCCCGTTTGGCTGGACAAAAGAAAACAAGGAGAGAGTATGAAAAGTGTATTGGTAACCGGAGGAGCGGGCTTTATCGGCTCGAATTTTATTCATTGGCTGCTAAAGCATGAGCCCGAAGTCAAAATTGTCAATCTGGACGCGCTCACTTATGCTGGCAGTCTGGAGAATTTGCGCGATCTGCCCGATGAGAGCCGTCATACTTTCGTTCAGGGAAGCATCACCGACCGTGAACTGGTCGATCGCATTTTCGCAGAGCACAAGATCGACACCGTAGTCCATTTCGCTGCAGAAAGCCATGTGGACCGCTCGATCCACAACCCTGGTGTTTTTGTTGACACCAATGTGGTTGGCACCTTTGTCCTGCTCGAAGCAGCCCGACGATTTTGGCTGGTGGAGAAGTCTCACCCGATCGAAGCGGTGCGCTTCCATCACGTCTCGACTGATGAAGTTTTTGGCACGCTGGCACCTCACGAACCTCCTTTCGAGGAAGATACCTCTTACGCGCCTCGTTCTCCATACGCGGCGTCAAAAGCTTCCAGCGACCACTTTGTGCGCGCTTATAACACCACCTACGGTTTGCCGATCACGATCAGCAACTGTTCCAATAACTACGGTCCCCGTCAGTTCCCGGAAAAGCTGATTCCATTGATGGTTTTGAACGCCGTCAACGGACGCCCGCTGCCGGTTTATGGGGACGGCATGCAGATCCGCGACTGGTTATATGTTGATGACCATTGCGAAGCGATCTGGAAGGTTGCCACAAAGGGTCGTGTTGGAGAAACTTATTGTGTGGGCGGCGATAATCAACCCCCCAATATTGAAATTGTCAAAACCATTTGCTCAATTCTGGACGAGCTCCAGCCTGATTCGGAGTTTACGCCTCACGAGCAACTGATCACTTATGTACAGGATCGTCCCGGGCATGACCGCCGTTACGATATCAAGATCGATAAGATCCATGAGGAATTAGGCTGGCAGCCAAGCCATGACCTGAGCCAGGGTTTGCTTGATACCGTAAAATGGTATCTTGAGAACTCCGAATGGGTCGAGGCGATCACCAAGCAATCTGACCTTAACACCTGGATGAAGAAGAACTATGGAGAAAGAAAGGCGTAATATGAAAGGGATCATTTTAGCAGGCGGGAAAGGCACCCGACTTTATCCGTTGACCATAGGCATCAGCAAGCAGCTGCTGCCGGTGTATGACAAACCAATGATCTACTATCCGCTTTCAATGCTTATGCTGGCAGGAATCCGCGATATCCTCATTATCACAACACCTGAAGACAGCGCGCAGTTTCAACGGGTTTTGGGTGACGGCAAGCAATTGGGACTGAACTTCCAATATGCCGTTCAGGCCGTTCCGCGTGGGCTGGCAGACGCTTTCATTGTCGGAAAAGAATTCATTGGTGATGATAAGGTTTGCCTGATACTGGGCGATAACATCTTCTTTGGTCATGGCATGCCAGCGGTTTTGCGTCGGGCTGCCAGTCAGGAAAAAGGCGCGACCGTTTTTGCTTATCCGGTGCGCGATCCCGAACGCTATGGCGTGGTTGAATTTGATGATACCGGCAAAGCCATCAGTCTGGAGGAAAAACCCTCACAGCCAAGATCCAACTTTGCTGTTCCTGGTATTTATTTTTATGACAATCGCGTCGTTCAGTACGCTGAAGAGCTTGAGCCCTCACCGCGCGGTGAGATCGAGATCACAGACATCAACAGGCGCTTTCTTGAGGATGGTGAGCTGCAGGTCGAAGTACTGGGTCGCGGCGTGGCATGGCTGGACGCTGGTACGCATGAGAGCCTTTTGCAGGCTTCCATGTTCGTTCAGGCAGTCGAAGACCGGCAGGGAATGATGATCTCCTGTATTGAAGAGATCGCCTACCGCATGGGATATATTGACGAAGCCGGCTTGCTGAAATGCGCTGAACCGCTGGCAAGCAACGAATACGGTCAATACCTGCTGCGTTTAGTAAAACAAGGACTGTAAGTTCAGATGAAAAAGATATTGCTGTTCGCGAAAAACGGTCAACTGGGTTACGAGCTTCAGCGCACACTTGCGCCTTTGGGCGAAGTGATCGCGCTGGATTTCCCAGAGGTTGACTTTAGCAAACCGCAGGAATTGGCAAAGTTGGTGCAGGAAGTCCAGCCGGATATTCTGGTCAATCCAGCTGCTTATACCGCGGTGGATAAAGCGGAAAGCGAACAGGAAATTGCGTATTTGGTCAATCGTGACAGCCCGGCGGTATTAGCCGAAGCAGCGGCGAAATTGCGGATCCCGTTTTTGCATTATTCGACCGATTATGTCTACGACGGTACAAAAGGCTCAGCATATGTTGAAACTGACGCCACCAATCCGCTGAATGTCTATGGCAAGAGCAAGCTTGAAGGTGATAATGCGGCATTGGCGGCTGGTGGAGCAGGGCTGGTGCTGCGGACCAGTTGGGTCTACTCGATGCGCCAGGGCGGCTTTGTGACCAAGGTCTTGCAATGGGCAAGGCAGCAGGAAGTCATGCGCGTGGTAGATGATCAGGTCAGTGGACCGACCTCCGCCCGAATGCTGGCGGAGATCAGCGCGCTTATTTTGGCAAGGGCTGGTTCGGATGCTTATGGCTGGCTCAGCGAGCGTGCCGGGGTCTATCATTGTGCCGGTGACGGCGCCTGCAGTCGCTATGAATGGGCAGAAAAAATACTCGAACTTGATCCGAAAAAGGAAGAGCAAAAGGTCCAAAGGCTGGATAGAGCAAAGAGCAGTGAATTCCCCGTCCCCGCTGACCGACCGATGATCTCGGTGTTGAATAACGATAAACTCGAACGTACTTTTAGCTTGCGCATGCCACCCTGGCAAAAGGGGCTGGAACTGACGATGGGAGAATAAACATCCGATCCAGGCAAGGAAAGCATCAGGTTGTTAGGAAGCGTAAAATGGAAGCCTCTGTAAAAAAATGTGTGTTATTTGTAAGCTCTGCAAAGAAGACAGCGATCCTTAATTACCGCTACCTGAGCCCCGCCCGAGAAGCTGGGATCAGTCTCTCCATCGGTACATCCGAGAAAGATCTGAAACTGATCGTAGATTCAGATCTGGTTTTTATTAATCGAGAGCTTCCTAAAGATTTTTCACTTTTCCTGAAGATCAGGAAGTTTTGCCAGGATCACCGCAAGCCTTTGGTGATCGATATGGATGATTTTATGTTTGATATGGGCGAAGATCATCCAAACAGAAAAGACCTTTCTTTCTCAGGTTTGTTGGCGCCATTGTATTACGCGATCAAAACGGTGGACGCCCTTGTGGTCTCGACTTCGATATTGGCGGAGGCTTGCCGTCCGTTAATATCTAATATTTTTGTTTTCAATAATTACCTCGATGATAAAATCTGGGAAATAAAAGCCCCGACTTCAGCCAAAAGTGGGCCTGTGAAGATCCTTTTCATGGGGACAAAAAGCCATCAACCGGATCTGCATATGATTGCTGAACCTTTAAGAAATGTTTTGTTGGCTTTTCCGAAACAGGCTGAGTTTACTTGCTATGGGCTGGAATTGCCTGAGCAGCTCAGAGAGCTTGAAAATGCCAAACAGGTAAACGTCTTCAGACCGGAATACCGGGACTTCGTAAAGGAAATCTCCTCCCATGATTTCGATATTGGTGTGGGTCCGCTGCAAACCAATCTTTTCAACAATTCCAAGAGCTCAATTAAATATTATGAATACTCCACTTTGGGATTGGCTTCGGTAATGAGTGATACCGAACCTTATTCTCATGCCATTAATCATGGCGTTGATGGCATCCTGGCGAAAACAAGCCAGGATTGGGAGAATGCCTTGACTCAACTGGTGGAAAACGGAAGTTTTCGCAATGAACTTGCCGTCCAAGCCCAAGCAAAAGTTCGGGAGACTGCATTGCTCTCAAACAACTCCCATCGCTGGCAGGAAGTTTTGGAAAAAGTCATTCGCTTGCCTAAGAAGAGCGCAGATGATCAGGATCTCTCCATCTTAGAAGCAGCGCTTGTGGAACAGGATAGACTTAACAAACATTACGAGAAAGAAGTTGCATCAAACTCTAAAATCATTATGGCCAACCAGGTGACTTTGACAGAACTAAATAGCGAAGTTGAGGTGCTTAGACAAGATGTCTATTGGTTAAAAATGGAGGTGGCAGCAATGGCATCTAGTACAAGCTGGGAAATAACGAGACCAATGAGAACGATCGTCAGAAAGTTGTTAAAGAAATAAAATGGGCTCTTACCTTATAGACTACTTAATCATCAAGTTCTCCAAACAATTTGATAAAAAGTATTATTTGTTTCATAACCCTGACGTAAGGCACGCGGACATTGACCCTTTATGGCATTTTGTAAAGAGTGGGTGGAAAGAAGACCGAAACCCTTCAGAAACATTCGATATTAAGAGTTATTTGGAAAACATCCCGGATGGATATGACGGAAAGCAGAATCCGCTGGTTTTTTATATTCGCAATACCCAAAGAAAAGACAGAGACCGAAAGCCCCGGGCAAAGACAGGCGCAAAAATAGCCACTCAATCAAACTTTACCAAGGCAAAAAACTATTATCAAAACTATGGCTTTAAAGCCTTTGTTCGCAAGGTGGGGCATAAACTATTTTCAGCTCGTGACGATCAGGAGTATCTTGCATATAAAATGCCTCACCCCATTGCCCCTGATGAAGTAAACACAGATCCATATAGACAATGTTTTGATTATTCGCTCAGCAGGGCATACGGCGAAAGAAATAAATATTACGAAGATCCGATCTCTGCGACTGAGGCAGGAGCTACCGAGCTTCAGGAGGTAAAGCTGATCGCGTTCTACTTGCCCCAGTTTCACCCTTTCCCGGAAAATGATAAATGGTGGGGAAAGGGCTTTACGGAATGGACAAACGTCAGCAAAGCCACTCCGCAGTTTGTCGGTCATTATCAACCACGTTACCCTGGACCCTTGGGTTATTATGACCTGCGAATTCCGGAAGTCCAGGAAGAACAAGTAAAGATCGCCAAGGATTATGGGTTGTTTGGTTTCTGTTTCCATTATTATTGGTTTTCAGGCAGACGTTTGCTGGAATTGCCCTTAAATAACTATATCAACAACCCGAATATTAATTTCCCGTACTGTATCTGCTGGGCAAATGAAAACTGGACCCGCCGCTGGGATGGGCTTGAAAGTGATATTTTGATCGGTCAGGAACATGTTTTTGAGAATGACCATCGCTTTATCCATGATGTTGTCGAAATGTTCCATGATGAACGCTATATTCGTTATGACGACAGACCTTTGCTGATCGTCTATCGGCCGACGCTAATGGAGGACGCGGAACGAACCTTTGATTACTGGCGAAATTATGTGGTCAAGCAAGGTTTGAAGAACCCCTTTATTGTATCCGCGCGTACTTTTGGCTTTGAACAGCCTGAATTGCTCGGCATGGATGCGTCGGTTGAGTTTCCGCCTCATAATAATTCTTATAGACCGATAACTGAAACCGTTCAATTGCTCAATCCGCAATATAAAGGTCAGGTCTATGATTATCGCGACATGGTAAAAAACCATATTGCTTTGACTAAAAACGAGAAACCGAGGTTTAGTACTGTCTCTCCTTCATGGGATAACGAGGCGCGAAAACCAGGTCGCGGCGATTCTTTTATACACAGCGATCCGAAGATTTATCAACGCTGGCTTGAGCAGGTTTCTTTCAACTCCATGATCAGCTCGAAAGAAAATGAACGCTTCGTTTTTATCAACGCCTGGAATGAATGGGCTGAAGGAGCTCACCTCGAACCCGATCGCGAATATGGCTATGCTTATCTACAGGCAACGCGAAGAGCACTCGAAAACGTCAGACAGAATAAATTCCTCCTGAAAGATGGAAGTCAGGTTGTGAATGTCGAAAAGAACCATAAAACAGCTGTGGTCGTGCATGTGCACTATCCGGAAATGTTTGCTGAGATCTTAAGCATGCTTGCCAACATTGAGGATGGATTTGATCTTTACGTCACAACCAGTCTGACCGATTCAAATGTTTTGGAAGATATCTTTGAGGCGGCACCGAGCGCCAGAATTCTACCTTTGATCAATAAAGGCAGGGATATCGGTTCCTTTATTGAAGTATTCAGGATGATCTACCATCTTGATTATCGACATTTGTTAAAAGTTCATACCAAAAAATCGCCGCATAGAATTGATGGCGATCTTTGGCGAGATGATATGCTTTCCAAGTTAATCAGCAAAGAATCTGTGCTGGAAGCACAACGGATCCTGGGTAAGAAAAATGATATCGGCATCATCGGACCTCAGGGACATATCGTTGGGCATGAATTCTATTGGGGAAGCAATCGCGAAAATACGTATAATCTGGCAAAGCAGCTTGGGATCAGAAACCCGGAAGAAAAGCCATTTTCTTTTGTTGCTGGATCCATGTTTTGGGTGCGTCCCAGCACTTTTGAGTTCTTATTGAGACTTCCGATCAATATACAGGATTTTGAAGAGGAACCCCTGCCTCCAGATGGAGCCCTGGCTCATGCGATTGAGCGCTTGATCTGTTTGGTCGCTAACTGGAATGGAGATAAGGTGGTTGGGATCTCCAAAGATGGGAAGATCGACCTGGGCAGCAAATCCCGAACTTATGAGTTTGCGGATGTAACAGAGTAGTCGGGCGTGTTATGTTGAAAAATGAAGGTTACTGCTTTTGCTGTGACTCGTCCACGATATTCGAGAGCAAGAACGATTGGTACCGTGACTTCTATTTGTGCAGAAAATGCAAATCCATTCCGAGGGAACGCGCTTTGCTCTTTTGTTTGGAAAAGTTTTTTCCAGATTGGAGGTCTCTTACTATCCATGAATCGTCACCCGCGCTAAGAAGAAGAGCTAGCTGGAAAATAAAAAAAGAGTGTAAGAATTACATCCCTTCGCAATATTACCCAAATAAGAAAATGGGCAGTTTCCATAAAAGATTCCGAGTGGAAAACCTGGAGAACCTGACTTTTGAAGATGAATCGATCGACCTTCATATTACTCAGGATGTTGTGGAGCATTTGTTAAACCCTGAAAAAGCCTTTGCTGAAATTGCGAGAACCTTGAAGCCGGGTGGAGCTCATATTTTTTCAGTTCCTTTGGTCAATAAGCAAAACCCATCTGAAAGATGGGCGGGGTTAGATGAAAATGGAAAGATCGTTTATTACCATACTCCTCCTGAGTATCATGGAAACCCAATAAATTCTTCCGGCTCTTTGGTGACCATGCATTGGGGTTACGATATTACCAGGCATATTTTTGACGCGTCAGGACTGTTTACCGATATTATTTATATCGATGCCCTTGAATATGGGATCAGGGCAGAGTATATAGAAATATTAATTACCAGGAAGTAAGTATTAAAAGCAATTAAACAAAACATGGTGCCAGAGCAATTGCATCTGAATTACCTAAATCAAGTTGACCTTCGGCTTCTTTAGTATGAAATAAACCTATTTAACTTCGGTAAATAAGGTATATGTGGGCTGTTGCCGGGTTGTCATCGCGAGGAGCCCTTTAGGGCGACGTGGCGATCTGCCTTAATGTTTTTGCTTCAAAAAATGGAATAGAAAACCGATAACTGCAGATTGCCATAACCCTGAAAGGGCTCGCAATACCCTTACGTGCACAGGTACCCAAAGGGCACGATGTGACTGTCCTCTAAGTAAGTTTCCATTTTTGGAGATTTTTTATGCCTGGCTAAAAAGATTGATTTATGTTCGTGTTTACGCTTGTTTCGAATAAAAATCATCTGTATTTAGATGCGTTTACCCTGAACATGAATAATTTTTTTGTGATATGGGTTCATTCTCGATAAGAGCGTCAATCCCGTTTCAAAACGGAATTGAGAGGCACTTCAGCTAAGATGAGTTTCTTTATTCCTGATTCTTTTTCTGTTTTGATTGCGCTACCACGAAATATACAGCTACGCCGATGGCCGCTATCGCCAGAAGCCAGAGCCAGTTGAGTGGATCGATGGCTTGTCTTTGCTCAGGCTCAACGCTTGGGCTTGGGCTGAGAGCTGGGGCGGTGTTGCTCGGGCGCGCGGTCGGGCTGAGCGTTGGGCTTGGGTAAGGTGTCTCGGTCGCTGGCGCAGGGGTGGGCGTTAAAGTGGCTGGGGGAGTCACGTGCAATAATAAACGGTTGCCTGGATAGATAATGCTGGTGTTGTTGAGATAGTTCCAGGCGAGCAGATCGGCTAAAGAGATGCCATACAAATTCGCGATCCACTGCAGGTTTTGACCATCTCCGACGATATGGTAATACTTACCATCTGCCGCAGGGGTTAGCATTTGGAGGGGCGTCAGAGGTACCGGTGTTGGGGTTGGGGTGTGATCGGGTCCCTTCACGATCAGCTTTTGACCGATCTGCAAAGGCGTATCGACATTAATGGCATTGAGGCGTAAAAGCTCGGCAACGCTGACCCCGTAAGCCTCACCAATTTTTGACAGGTTTTGATATGCCTGGACCTCGTGCACAATTCTGCCATCCGCATCTGGAGTGGCTTTAACGATGTTGCCCCTCGGAGTAGGCGTGAACATACCTTGCGAATCCGGACCAGCAATAAAGAGCTTATCCCCGGTACGCAAAACATAGTTTTCAGGCAGGTTGTTCCAGCGCAAAATATCTTTGATGGTCACGCCATAAGCAACGGCAATCGACCAAAAACTCTGACCAGGTTTGACGGTGTGCAGGTAGTTGCCGTCTTTGTCGGGTTCCACCAATTCCACCGGCGTTATGGGTCCGTACGCTATCGGCGTTTCCCCGGGGCGCAGGGTCGGCATCGGTGATCCCCCTTCGCAGGGCTGCCCTGAGATATAAGCTGCCTGGAGGATGAAATAGGTCATGCCATTACTGGCGGTGGCTGTACCAGCGCCGACATGGCAATAATGGCTGGTTGTGGCTGGGCGCATGTGTTCGTAATCCGCCCACATGACCATGATCTCATCGATCGTGACGTTGGCGCTGCCGATGGCAAAGTTCTCAGTCGCAAAGACGGTTCGTCCGCCGCCATAGCCTGCCGAGGCTAAACGACCTTTGACGTCCCCGATATGCCAGGAAAGCTGCCCGGCTGCCATGATCTCTGCGGTCGCCTGGGCAACCGCGTTGACGATTGGGTCCTCGATCAGGGGCGCGTTGCCATAAGACATGCGTAGGACGTTCATTGCCGCGATCAGGTCATAGCCGCTGACCTGATGCTGCCTGGGAGCAGCCTTGGGGCTGGCAAGCGCGGGACCGCCCTGACTGAACAAGGAGATTGTCAGGCTCAGGAGCAGGAGTGAAATTAAAAGACGATGCCGTAATTTTTGCATGTTTCATGTATACCATAAATTTGAAAGCTCAAAAAACGGTGAACAAATCTAAATAATATAACAAGGCATGTATATCCGTTTGTGAAAATTGCTTTTGGATAGCGAGAGGTACAAGACCCACTCCTGGAACTGCACCTAGGACGCAAGCAGCCCCTTTAATCCCCCAGCCAAGGTACGCAAGCAGTCCCTTCGCTGCGCTGGAGGGGGTTGGACTGGAGCAAATGGCGATAATAAAAAATGTTTGGTGTTTCGATACATTTACCTTCAATAAGGATCCGCACATCTGTAGGGCGAGATTGAACCTGATTTTGGAAAATCAGGTTCAATCCGCCGTTACCTTGGCTGCTCGCGCCATACGATGGTAAATATCGATAAATCCAGGGCGAGCCAGACCAGGGCAATTGCATCTAAATAAAAATGATTTTTATAAGCATCAAACGTATAAACAAGTATTAGCTCTATCTTTTTAGCTAGGCTTAGTAAAAATGGATCTAAAACCAAAACTACTCTCAGTGAACCGTCACATCGTGCCCTTTGGTACCTGTGCCCGTAAGGGTATTGCGAGACCCCCAAGGGGCGTGGCAATCTGCAGTTATTCATTTTCACATTCAATTCTTGGGCAACAAAAGCTTTAAGGCAGATCGCCACGTCGCCCCAAAGGGCTCCTCGCGATGACAGTTAGGCTTCAGCATAGCATTAGCATTATTTGATGCTGTGAAATAGCTTGTTTCATAATTTAGATGCGATTGCTCTACGAGCCAGATAAGATTTCGCACAGAAAGAAAAATCTATCGTACAATTGTTAATCATGAAACTGGCTATCCAAATCCCTGCTTTTAATGAGGCTGAGCATTTGCCCGCGGTGCTGGCTGAGTTGCCGCGCAGCCTGCCAAGCGTGGAAGAGATCCTGGTGATTGTGATCGATGACGGTTCTTCAGACGATACCGCCAAGGTTGCGTTGGAGCACGGCGCGGATTTTGTCTTGCGCCACCGGAAGAACCGCGGTCTCTCGAAAGCCTTTATTAACGGGATCCAGTTTTGCCTTGCGCTTGGTGCCGATATCATCGTCAACACCGATGCTGATAACCAGTATCCCGGCAGTGAGATCGGACGTCTGATCACTCCCATCTTGGAGAATAAAGCTGATATGGTGATCGGCGACCGGCAGGCATTGGAGAATAAGCATTTCTCGCCCTTCAAACGAGTGATGGAGCATGTCGGCAGCTCTTTTATCCGCAAAGTTTCCGCAACCGACGTTCCCGATACCGTCAGCGGCTTCCGGGCTTTCTCACGATACGCCGCCTTGCGCCTGCAGGTCTACAACCCCTATTCATACACGCTCGAAACGCTGATCCAGGCGGGCAAAGGGCAGATGCAAATTGAGCATATTCCCATCGCTACCAACGCGGCCACACGAGCGTCGCGCCTGCATAAGGGCATGCTAAATTTCATGTGGCGTCAGGCTGGCGCGATCACACGCTCGTACGTGCTTTACCAGCCCCTGCGGACCTTCCTGTCTATTGGCGGTTTGCTCTTTTTGGTAGGCGCCATCCTTTTGGGACGCTTCATGATCAACTACCTCTTCTTTGAATCCGCGAATCGTTTCGTGCAATCCGTTTCTATCGGTGGAACCTTTTTGGTCGCTGGGATCATGCTGATAATGTTTGGCTTTTTGGGTGACGCGATCCGCGCCAACCGTCAGACCAGTGAGGAGACGATGATCCGCCAGCGCGACCTCTCCCGAATTGATGATCTTACGCAGCTGCGTGAATATCGCGGTCATCCTGTCTTTTCGAAATACAACCCGGTAAAGTAATTATTCTGTCAGAGGAAAAGAAAAAATAGCATTGTTAACAATCCCAATAGGGTTCTCTTTCTAACGAGCGGATCGTCCTGAAATCTTAAGAAGCTTAAAAAACTCGGGTTCTCAGAAAGCCTATGCTATACTTTAAGTTCATCCACGACCTTACTGTCAGCAGACAGAAGCGATGAAAACCGGGAAATAAAAAAGTGTCTTTCGTTCATCTTCATGTCCACTCTTCCTATTCCGTTCTTGACGGTTTAGCGAGCCCAAAAGATCTGGTCCAGTACACCAAAGAATTGGGCATGAACGCGCTCGCCTTAACGGATCACGGCACGATGTTTGGCACGCTTGATTTCTTCAAAGCTGCCAACGCGGAGGGGATCAAACCGATCATCGGTCTGGAAACTTACATGGCTACCCGAACGATGCTGGACAAAGACGTGAGCAAGGACAAAAAGCCTTACCACCTGCTTTTGTTGGCGAAGAACATGACAGGTTACAAAAACCTGCTCAAGATCGCGTCGGCTTCCCAGCTGGAGGGCTTTTATTATCATCCCCGTATCGACCGGCAGTTTTTAGCTGAGCATACTGAGGGGCTGATCGGCACCTCAGCCTGTTTGGCTGGTGAGATCCCGCGCGCTTTGGCGGATAACGACCTTGCCAAAGCCGAAAGCAGCCTGCAATGGCACAAAGAAGTCTTTGGTCCTGGCAATTTTTACCTTGAATTGCAGGATCATCCGATCCCCGAGCTTTATCGCGTCAACCGTCTGATGGTGGAACTAGCCAAAAAGACCAATACACCGCTGGTCGCCACCAATGATGTGCACTACGCGCGCAAAGAAGACGCGGAGCTTCAGGACATTTTGCTCTGTATTCAAACGGGCAAGCTTCTCAGCGATACCAACCGCATGCGCATGTCGGATGATTCTTACTATCTGCGCAGTCCTCAGGAAATGCAGAGCATTTTCTCCCAGGTGCCTGAAGCGATCCGAAATACGCTTGTGATCGCTGAGCAATGCGAGGTCAATCTTACCCGTGAGGGCTATCACCTGCCCCAGTTTGAGGTGCCCGGTGGGGAAAGCCCGCAAAGCTATTTGCTCAACCTTTGTCAGGAAGGCTTACGCCGCAACATCCCTGATCGAGCTGACTCCAGCGAGGTTCAGGAACGCCTGAAGTATGAATTGGGCGTCATCAATCAAATGGGCTTTGCTGAATACTTCCTGATCGTATGGGATTTGTGTCGCTATTCGCGTGAGCGAGGGATCTGGTACAACGTGCGCGGCTCAGGCAACGGGTCTTTGGTGGCTTACGCCCTTGATATCACCTCGGTCGAGCCGCTAAGTTATCACCTTTTGTTTGAACGTTTCCTCAATCCGGATCGTCTGACCATGCCTGATATTGACCTCGACTTCCAGGACGACCGCCGCGCGGAGGTGATGGAATATTGCAACCAAAAATATGGCGCTGATAAAGTTGCCCAGATCATCACTTTTGGCACCATGGCAGCCCGCGGCGCGGTACGCGATGTTGGGCGCGTGATGAATATTCCTCTGGCGGATGTTGATAGGGTGGCTAAGGCAGTGCCCGGGCCAGTGTCAGGGAAGAATATCCCCTTGATGAAGTCTTTGGAGAATACACCTGCCTTAAAAGAGCTCTATGATTCCAACGAACAATATAAGCGTTTGATCGATGTCGCCAGCCGGATGGAAGGCAGTATCCGCAATATCGGAACACACGCTGCTGGTGTGATCATCAGTGACCTGCCTCTGACCGAATATCTGCCCCTCCATCGTCCAACGAGTACCAACGATGACCTGCCGATCAAGTCGGTGGCTCAGTATGATATGGACGGCATCAACGAGTTGGGCTTACTTAAGGTTGACTTTTTGGGCCTGACGATGCTCACGATCATGGCGCGTGCCTGTGAGAACATCGAGAAACGCCATGGTGTCAGCCTGACGCTCGGGAACATTCCAATCGATGACCCTGAGGTGTTTGAGTTTATCGGTCGGGGGCATACCCTGGGCTTGTTTCAGCTTGAAGGCGGCGGCATGACGCGCTATCTGGAGCAAATGCAACCCAAGACCGTACAGCACGTCATCGCCATGGTCGCGCTCTACCGCCCTGGTCCAATGGAGATCATTCCCAGATATATTGCCAATATGCATGGCGAGGTGCCCGTCACCTACCAACACGAAAAACTGGAGCCGATCCTGAAAGAGACCTATGGGCACACGGTCTACCAGGAGCAAATCATGCAGGCTGCGATGAGTTTGGCTGGTTATTTGCCCGGTGAATCGGATGATCTGCGCGCGGCTGTTTCAAAGAAAAAGACTGATAAGGTCTTGAAACATCGCTCCAAGTTTATTGAGGGAGCGGTTCGCCAGGGGATTCAGGAAGATGTCGCCAAAGCGATCTTTGCCCATTGGGAAGCTTTCGCGGACTACGGCTTCAACAAGAGCCACGCCACCAATTACGGTATCATGGCGGTAAAGACCGGTTACCTGAAATATCATTACCCGGCTGAATACATGACCGCCTTGCTCTCAGCCTGGAAGAACGATCTGGACAAGATCGCAATTTACGTGGCAGAGTGCCGGGAGCTTGGCATCGAAGTTTTACCGCCGGATGTCAACAGCAGCGTTTTTGATTTCTCGATCGTCGATCAACCGGATGGGAAACAGGCGATCCGATTTGGTTTGGGCGCGATCAAAAATGTCGGTCAAGCTCCGGTTGATGAGATTCTGCAGGGTAGAGCAGGTAAAGCTTTTGACAGCATCGATGATTTCGCAAGGCGTGTGGACCTGCGCAAGGTCGGCAAACGACCACTGGAGTGTCTGATCAAGGTCGGCGCCATGGATGAATTGGGGGAACGTGGCGCGATCCTTGCGGGTTTGGATCAGATCGTCAATATTTCCACCGCTCACTTCAAAGCCCAGGAGATGGGGCAGTTGGATCTGTTCGGTGGAGGTCTGATCGACGAACAGCCCATGATTGTTCTGCCTTTTACGGCAAGGATGAGCAAAACTGAGCAGCTCGACTGGGAAAAGGAGCTCCTGGGTCTTTATGTTTCTGACCACCCGATCAATTCGATTTTGAAGCAGATCAAGGACAAGATCACCCATTTTTCCAATGCTCTAAATGAGGCTGAAGACAAAGCCAAGATCTCGGTTGGCGGTGTTGTCAATCGTCTGCGTCCTTTTCCAACCAAGAAGGGCGAGCAGATGGCGTTTGTGACCCTTTCGGATGCTTTTGGCGATATGGACCTCGTATTTTTCCCGAGAAGCTGGGAAAAATACGGCGATATCGTCAATGTCGGGAGCGTTTTGTTGGTCGATGGCAAAGCACAGCATCGTGATAATAAGGTCTCGGTTCTCGTTGATAAAGCAACGGTTGTGGAGAATGAGTCGGGTGAGCAATCTGGGGTTTCCGATCCCTTTTCGGGACCATTCTTCGAACGAACGGTCGAGAAGAATTTGCCCGATATTCGCGTGCTTTCACGTTACGCCTGGCCTCCTGTTGATGGCGTGTTGGACGATGAGGGAGCGGATGGTTTGGGCGAAACTGACCTGTATGGTGAAGAACCGCCCTGGGATGATGAAGATGGGTTTATCGATGATCCTTATGAAAAGTTAAAAACGATGGACGAGGAATTCGCTGGGCAGGATGAACCTAAGCCCAGAACTGGCTTTAAGGAATACGACCTGGATGAGGTTTTGGATCCAGACGAATTGGCGATGGTTGACGAAGTTGTCAGGGAGATAGACAAGACCGAGGCAATACGCGAACCAGGCGAAGACTATTCGACTGACTTGCCGGAGAATGAGGAGTCATTCGAATATGAAGATGATGAGGTCACAGATTCCCTGCCCAAGAAGGTTTTGATCCTCAACCTGGAGAGCTGTGGGCTCGCGGAGAAAGATCAACGCCGCATGAATCAATATCACGGTCTGATCTGTTCACACCCGGGCAAAGACATTTTTGGTTTCCGCTTACCGTGGAAAGAGGGCGGATGGCGGGTGGTCACCTTCCCGAACGTGCCTATTGAGATCACTGATGACCTGCTGGACCAACTTGCCGAAGGGTTTGGGGAAGAAAACCTGCGCTGTCTGGACTATGCCACTTGTTTTGATAAGCGGTAAGGGTCTCTTTTCGTTTTCTTTTGAAAATATTGTTATCAAATTATACATAGCCTTGTAGGCCGGATTCCAAAAGAATCCGGCAGAGGTCGCAGACCTCCAAAATATCATAGGGGCGGGAGTAGAAGCTCGACTTTTGAATGTATATCTAACACTTCACCAACAACTTTGTTCTCAAGCGGTTTTCTGTCCATGCTTACGACTCTAAAGCATAAAGACCTACCCCCGCCTGCCCCTGTAAGGGGGTAATTTCCCCAGTCAAGGCACGCGAGCAGTCCCTGCGCTACGCTGGAGGGGGTCGGATGCTCGTCAATCCAATCTCGCTAATCCCATTCCAACTTTTATATTTTCATTTATAAGCGTGTCTAGCTGTTCTAAATCCCCTCAAGGGACTGCTTGCGTCCTGGGATGTTTTCCCAAGAGTGGGTCTTATGGCAAAAGCAAGAAACGCATCCGGATTACTGGACGTCGGATTGAGAAAAGGGGCTATGTGCCCCTTTTCTCAATCGCGACCTACGCAAAAACCGCTAATCTGTAGTTGTCGGGTTCACTCCAAGGGGGCAGACTGCGCAATACGCAGAAGGCATAACACATGGCTTCACCCTCAGATGTTGAACCCTATTTCATTATTTCTTCCTGATGAACAATTCATTGCTATAATTATTGCCTGGAAAGGTGGATGGTATGAAAACGGTAGATCTGGCACTGCTTGGCTTTGGGAATGTGGGCAAGGCTTTCGCACGGCTATTGCTTGAAAAACATGAGGAACTTCAACGAGATCACGGCTTTAAACCCCGTATCGTTGGCATTGCCACAGGCTCGCATGGCGTTTGCATCAACCCGCAGGGAATTGATCTTGATGAGCTTGTCAAGACAATTGACAGCCCTGAACGTCTGGATCTGAACCAATTCAATACCCAAGCTCCTGTCAGCGACAGCTATGACTTTATCAAGAAAGTTCCCGCTCAGGTATTGTGCGAGACCACGCCAGTGAATCCACAGAGCGGCTTGCCCGCACTCGACTTTTTGCGGGCAGGCGCGAAGCGTGGGCTTCATCTCATTACCGCCAATAAAGGCCCGGTTGTTTTCGGCTTCCGGGATCTGACGGAACTCACCCGCCAACATGGCAAGCTGTTCCGCTTTGAATCGGCGGTCATGGATGGCGCTCCCATCTTCTCACTTTTCCGCCATTCGCTGGCTGGCGCGCAGTTGAAGGGTTTTTATGGCATTCTCAATTCCTGCACCAACCTTTTGCTTGAGCGCATGCGCGCTGGCGAAAGCCTGGAGCAAGCCATAGTATACGGCGCGTCGATCGGTATCACCGAAACGGATCCCAGCAATGATGTTGATGGTTGGGACGCAGCTATCAAGGTGGCTGCCCTTTCCAATGTGCTGATGGGGCAGAGCCTGACGCCTAAAGACGTCAACCCTATTGGGATTCGGGGCATTACGCCTCAGATGATACAGGAAGCAGAGGCGCAGGGCAAGCGCTGGAAGCTTCTGTGTCGGGGAGGATGGGACAACGGACGGTTTGTTTGCAGCGTGGCTCCGGGGATGGTTTCCGCGGACTCTCCGCTTTATACTGTGGATGGCACCTCCTCATTCGTTAGTTTTGAGCTGGATGTTTTGCCTGGACTGGGTGTGCTTGAATCTGACCCAAGTCCAAAGACGACGGCATTTGGCTTGTTGTCAGATTTGATCGACATTGTCAAAACGGAGCAAGCGTGAAGCGGGTCTTTTTAGGCCTGGGCACGAACATGGGCGACCGTCAGCAGAACCTGGCGGATGCCATTGACGCACTCGCGAAAAAGGTGGAAATCCTGCGACGATCCTCTGTTTACGAAACGAAAGCCTGGGGTTATACCGAACAGGCGGACTTTCTGAACATGGTGGTTGAGGCGAGAACCGAGCTAAAACCTTTAGCACTGTTGAACTTCCTGAAACGTACTGAAAGCGAACTTGGCAGGGTGGCAAATTTCCGTTATGGCCCACGTGTGATCGATATCGACATCCTGTTCTATGAGGATCTGGTGCGAAACACACCTCGATTACAGATTCCGCATCCGCGATTACACGAGCGAGCCTTCGTTCTGGTGCCGATGGTCGAGCTGGCGGCGGATCTCACGCATCCAATATTAAATAGAAGCATGTCTGAGTTATTGAAAGACGTTGATGGACAAGAGGTGCGATTATGCGAATAATTCTTGCCTTTCTGATTCTCTTTTTGTCAGGCCTTGCCTGGTGGCTCTGGTTGGGCGACCACGAACAGGATGGCGGCGAAGCCCTGGCACGCATCTTCGCGGTTAGTTTTGCGACCGTTGCCACGCTGGCGCTTGGTTTATTTGCCATTCGCGTGAGCATGACCCCGATCCTGGCGGCAGTTCTTCTGGGCGTTTTCGCTGGCGCGGTCATCGTGGGTCTGATCCGCAACTACAAGACTGCCTTTGATAAAACCTGGCTGATCGCTCTGGTCGTTTTTGCTGTTTTTACCGGCTGGCGCTTGTGGCAAGCTCAGGAGCTCGTTTTTCCGAACTGGGTTGATTCCCAGCACCACGCGCTGATCATCCGCGCGATCATTGAGAAGCGGATGCTGCCAGCGACGCTGGAACCTTATCTGCCAGGTCCCTTTTATTATCACTTCTCCTACCATGCCGTAACCGCTGGTTTCAGTCAGCTTTCAGGTCTGGAAGTTGAGCAGGCGATGCTGCTTTTCGGACAGGTCTTGAACGCGATGGCGGGTTTCGCCATTTACGCGTTGGTCAAAACGATCAGCAAAGACTGGCGCATCGGGCTGGTGGCGGCTTTCTTGATCACCTTTGTGACCAAAATGCCGGGTTATTATCTCAGCTGGGGGCGCTATACGCTCTTGATCGGCATCATTCTGATGCTGGTCGCAATGGCAGAGGCAGAATGGCTGCGAAAGGAAAAACGAGAGTGGTGGCAGGCGGTCGAATTTGGGCTGTTGGTCGCAGGTACGCTGCTGAGCCATTACCTGACGGCTTTTCTGCTGGCATTGTATCTGATCATCATTGGCGTTGAGTGGCTTATCCAAAGCCTCAAAACGAAGCAGTGGGATTGGAAAAGCATTTTACTTTTGGTTATCCCCTCGGCTTTGGCTTTTTTGTTCAGTTTTCGTTGGTATATCCGCATTTTCCGCTATTCCGCTTCGTTTGTCAGCACCTCCGCTTTTGTGCCTGGGGAATTTAAGCTCGATCAGGGTCAATTGGATTATTTGCGATACATTTTGGGTCCAAAAGTCGCTTATTGGCTGCTGGGTCTGGCGCTGGCTGGCTTGGTTTGGGCGATGTTCAAGCTGGAATGGCGCAAGCTGGCGATCTGGTCGGTTTTGCTGGCTCTTTTCACGATCCCGTTCGGGTTCAGGATCTTTAGCTTCCGCAGTGATTATTATGCCCTGATGCTCTTTACAGTTCTGGGCTCTTTGAGCGCGGCTTTCCTTATCTGGGTCTATGACTTTCTGCAAACAAAGATACCCTGGAAGAAGCTTTTCCTGGCACTAGCTTTGGCCCTGCTGCTGGTTTTTCTTGGCTGGGGCGGCTGGCGCAACAGTGACGCGATCACCGACAGCACAATTTTAGTCACCAAAGCTGAGCTGCCGGCTCTGGATTGGATCAAAAGCCACACGCCCGAAGACGCCCGTTTCTTTGTCAATACGACCTATTGGGGCTATGGAATTTATCGCGGTACTGATGCCGGCGGGTGGATCTTACCCGCGACTGGGCGATGGAGCCTGGCGCCAACTACTTTTTATATCTACGGCGCTGATCCGGAAACCAGCAAAACATGGACAGATTGGTCAACACGCGCCTCTCGCGTGACGACTTGTGGACTTGATTTTTGGGAGCTGGTTGATGAGGCAAAGCTGAGCTACGTCTATTTGCGCGAGGGTGCTGGCAGCCTGAACGCGGCGGCTTTGCAGAATTGCGAGGGCTTGCAGCGCTTGTATACGAACGACGGCGTTTCGATCTGGCTGATCGAAGATAAAGAATGAGAGAACTAG
Organism: Anaerolineaceae bacterium; assembly: GCA_050946715.1. Taxonomy (GTDB): domain Bacteria; phylum Chloroflexota; class Anaerolineae; order Anaerolineales; family Anaerolineaceae; genus Mesolinea. Next base: position 213,956 of record JBMNVH010000002.1, read on the forward strand.
GGTTTTAGCTCGTATTCGAAAAGCTGTCCGTCAAGATCCAGCGTTAGAACGTTGTCATTAAAACTCACAAAGGTCGCCTTGCTGAGCTCTCCGGATAGTACGATGGTCATCAATTCCAATTGACCAGACCTGGGAGACTGATAGTCTACTACCAATAATTCGTTGGATGAGTTTGCGTTGATCACTCCTTCATCCTGAGCAAAAAGGATGATACTGGCATTTTTTTGAGGTGAATCAAATCTGTTTTCTCCAACTGCCTCAAAATCTTCACTCAGATGCCAGCGAATATTCGCGCTTTTATTCCCGGCATGGTCGGCTTTGTCTAGAATAACAGCAGGACCATCCTGGAAAAGAAAGATCTCTCTGCTAAAGTCCCAGCCATGCCAATCCTTCGTCGAGGTTTTGCTGTAATCAAGCTCGGCTGAGGTTGAAAACGCCTCCACATTGGCATAATAAGGGGGATCCTGAGAATAGGGACCAAACCAGCTGTTGAGCGTGTTGAGGACCGCATCCAATCCGCTTCGTTTGATCAACAGAGTGTTAAGCTGCTCGATCTGGATCCGTTTATCCCGCACCAGGGCTCTGCCAGTTGGAAGCCAGGGGATCGCTTCCTGGGTATATTGTTCTTCGACCAAAGGCGCGCCGGCATAGATCAGGGAGATCGCGTTGCTGGCTTTATACCTGTGCCAGCCGCTAAAACGTAAATTAAGCATGATATAAAGATCATCCGCATCCCAGCCGTTGCGCAAGATCACCTTATCAGCTGCCAAAGGACCGGTTTGTTCCGGCAAGCCCGAATTTCCGTAGATCAAGCAGGAACCGATCTCTGGCGCTTCGGTGGTCAGATTTTCAGCAGTCCTGATCTCTGATCCGACCTGGACATAGTAGTTATAGTCTTCTCCAATCGTGTCCATGCTGCGATCGGTCAGCCAGAGCAGGTTTGGATCATGGAGGAGGATGGAACCAAAGAGACTGATTGGGGCGATGGTTGTCTTCCCTGGAAAATTGTAGGTCTGCAAACCACCGTCGGGCAGGGCTTGCGCCAGGATCCATTCAAATGAACGGGCTGTGTTGTCATTAATTGTCTGGTCGGCTAATAGTGCCTGAAAATAAGAATTCGTTATCCAAACAGACTGGTAAGTAAGGGCATCATCTGTCACCCGAAAACCTTGTTCCCAGCCTCGTGGATGCTTGTTCAGGAATTCTGCATTGTCAGCCTGATAGCTTGTATCGATTGACGGCAATTGATTGAGGATCGCGTACAGACCCGCGCCGATATCCTGGTTGAGGTATGCGCCAACAGGTTTGTGATTGAAAGCAAGCCCATACATCCAGTCCACCCACTCATCTGTCTGTGCCCGTTTATTGATAGCTTCGATCCAATGATCAATCGCCTCGGTATCGGTTTGGGTGAAGAGCTCAGGATTGATCTGCGAAACAGTTTTGTAGTAATAGAGAGTTTGGGCTGCCAAGAGTTGATCCCACTTCACGCTGCCGGCAGGCTGGGTATATAGCATCGAACCGGCATCGGATAAAAGTGAATCCTTAAACTGTGAAAAGTAAGGCTCACTTTGGTGATAGGCAGCCAGGAAACCCAGATCGAGGGTTCTTATGTTGGATTTATTTTCAATTGCCGCGGCGTACTTTTCCTGAATGGTCTGAACCGATACGCCTTGTTCAGGGTCTTTAACTGAGATCTTTTCACACAAAATGGGGTTGTCTGGACTAACTCCTTCAAAGAAAGCCTGCGGCTGGGCAGGGTAAAAGCTTTGCTGATACCTGATGATCGAGAAAATAAGGACTCCAATAAGAATGAGCAGATTCAGGGTCGTGTTGAACGCGTTGACCGATGAGGGAGTCTTTGCCGCTTCTTCACTCTTCCTATGGGGGGAAAGAAAGAAGTGGTATGAGAGCCATAAGACCAGCCAGAAAAGGCAAAGAAATACAACCATCAAGGCTGTATAAAACTCTTCTTCTGAAAAACGAAGTATGACCTGATTGATCAGACCAGGAACAGCCCCAGCCGACGCGAAAAGAATTAACCAGCCAGAAATGCGCAGACCAACTTTAGATTTTATAAGTAATTCTGCGCTTACGATCAGGTAGATATAGTAAAGGGCTAAAAACAACCAGGCAAAGATTGTTAGATCCAGGCAGATAGCCAAAACAAGGAATACGACTGAAAGCAGCAGGGCAAGGGAGGAGGCTAATTGTGAAGCTATCTTTTTCTGGGATAGAACCACATGACAGCCAGCGAGGATTGAGAATAAAAACAAGAACCGATACAAGAGCGTGAGCGGCTGCTTACCACCGGAGATCAATAAAAAAACAAAAGGAAGCGCGATGGCAGGAAGAAAACCTAAAAGCTTTTTCCTATCTAAACCTTCCATAGCTACTCCTCACCGCCGCACACTGAGCGGTCAAATCTGTAGATTCGCACATGGTCCTGCAAATAAACAGGTGATAACAGTTCGCTTTCTCCCCATTCCTGCCAGTTCAGGAGTGGAATAGCGCCGTTAACGGCACCTTGTTTTTGACCAATGTAGATGTAGTCAATTCCCCATTTACACAGCGCTTTGACTCCTTCCGGGGAGTCGGGCTCGTACTCTTCCAGCAAAAGCACCAATTCTGGAATCGACTGGGAATAACCCGGTGTAACTGGTTTTTCGTTGAGCAAGGCGTACTGAGGAGGCATTGTGTTGGGGCGACCGGTCAGGAGCGGGATCCACCAGCCACCGTCACTGCCTACGGAAGAAGTGTCCTTATAAATGTTGTAACCATTCACAAGAAACATGTCATCAGGTTGGGTATTTAATTTGATCCATTCAAAAGCGCGCAGATCTGCCCAGTTCGCAAGTTCATAGGTCGCTTTGTCTGTTATGTTTTTAGCTTGATAAGCCGAGAGAAAGGCTATTACAAGCAATATCACTCGAGGTAGAAAGTGTTTCAGGCTTTCAAGATAAGAGAACATCTCTCCAATCAGATAGCTTACCAGAATACTCAACGGGATGTAGGTCATGATCTGGATTGAGAATCCTTCAATGTAAAGGGAAAAAGGCAGGTTAATTTCCCTGCCCAAATAAAAAGCATTAAGCAAAACGAAACCAACTACGAGCAAGAGCGGTTTCCAGTTTTTCTTTAGAATTCCAAAGATCACTGAAAAAAGGGCGAGGTAGAGATAAAAGGTTTTGTAATAATACGGGATGCCGATGATCGTATTGCGGACCTGAGTAAAACTCGACGTAAGATCATTTGCTGTGTCGCTGGCGGCGTTTTCAGCCAGAACGCCACCAGAAACTCTAAGGAACAAGCCGACCACAACAAGCGCAAATACAAGAATGATGATCCCCAGCTTCTTGAAAAAAACAGAGGCGCGAAAGTCCGCTGTCCGCGCCCAACGGATAAACCCATAAATCAACCAGGGCAGCCAAAGTAGCATAAAAAAGGGCATACGGAAATAATGGATCGCCATTCCAGCAATGAAGATGGGGGTGATCAGTTGGTCTTTATATCCGGCTTCTTTGGTTAATAAGCCCTCGATAAATAGAAAAGCAACTAAAGGGAATAGGACCTGCCCACTTAACTGTGGAAATCTTCCCCAATTGACATAGAAATGGGGGTACTCGAGGATCAGAGCCGCGAGAACGGTTGCTGTGATCCCAGCCCATTTATTCCCCTTCGCGATCCGTTTCGCGAGAGGGTAGATGGTCAGAGCACTCAGAATATTCATGATCTGACCCATCCAGATCACTGCTTCACTGGCACTTGAGTTGCTGATCCAGGCATATACAGTTGCAAGAGCATGGAAGCCATAATGGATCGTGAAAGTGGTGTATTCTGCGTAAGGGTGCCAGGAATTGAACAGACCACCATTTTCGAGCATGAGTTGGGTGATTACAGTATGTTGATACGAATCATTCCATAAAGGGACTTCGACGGCTCGAATCACCCATAGCTTGGTAAATATGATCAGGAAGAAAATCAAGGATATAAACCAATGCGCCTTTAAATTGTTCATGAACCATTCGTGAAAATTCAGTTCTTTAAAAAGGCTCTTAAGACGAATTGATCTCAGCGCTTTTTGATGCCTGATGATGAGGATAAGGATAGAAATGGCGATGACCACCCAGACAAAACCGATCTCTCCAGGTTGAATTTTCATGAAACTGCTTATCAGGAATAGTATGGGGTATAAAGCGACCGAAAAGCCGGTCGCGAGCGCCAGTTTTGTCAGCCTGTCATAAAAACTCCATCGCTTCCAGATGGCGGAAAACGCAGCCCAACCGGGAAGGATCAGAAGCAGGCCAGTCAGAAAAAGCTGCCAGGTCCAGGATAGTATGGTTCTGAATAAGCCTAATATCTGTTGCACGCGATCGTAACCGAGGGCGAAATCCAACTGTGCTTGTACCGGTACGTCCTCAAAATAAAGACTTCCCTGATCATAGGTCATCGGACCCCGTGTCAGAAAATGAAGAGGCTCCGCTCCCTCCCAGCTTAATTCAAGATAATAATCCTGAAGATCAGAGTCCGTAAGGGCAGGAAAGCTTAGTGAGATGTACTCTGTCTTAGAGGAGTGGATCGGATACTTCTGTTGAAAGACCAACTCTTTATCCAGAGCATTTTTGAAGATTTTTAGTTCAAGGCTTCCCTCGGTTGGTTTTTCTGTCAAAAGGAAAAAACCGAAATTATTGAAACCTCTGTAAATAGTGGTAAGACTTTGACCAAGTGATTGGTTGTTATTGAGTGCGATTGAGTAGGTGATGTCTGATTGAGCTTTGATGCTGGCATTAGGAACTAAGAAACAAAAGATCAGCAAGCAGATTGAAAGAATTTTAATGATCTTTGGAAGGGCGTTATTGCAACCTCGAAGACTCGTCATAAAAACCTCTGATAATCTCTAAACAGCCAACACGATCGTCTGAGATGTGCTGAAGTAAAAATTATATCATTAGAAGGCTTGCTCTGAACGTCGCCGCATTGCAGTAATTCTCAGTATGATGACAAACGCCTGCCCAGGGATAAAATGAGAATTGGTGGTGGCTTTGTTTTGGTAAAGCAGTTTCGGGCAAAGGTATCATGGACTATAATAAGCTGATAATTAAAAAGAAATAGCAGGAATTAAACAGTGGAAATCGATTCAAATCAGAAGATGCTTGTTCAGGTAAACAAAACATTGGAGCTGGACCGATGAGAGTATGCTATTTTGGAACCTATCGAAAAGAATACAATCGCAATAAGATCATGATCGCTTCGATGCGAGCGGTCGGTATTGAAGTGATCGAATGCCACGAAAAATTGTGGGAGAGCATTGAAGATCGTGTCAATGTCACCAAGGGCGGCTGGCTGAACCCAAAATTCTGGTGGCGGGTTGCCAAAACCTATTTGCGATTGATCAAAAGATTTAAAAGCATCGGCGATTTTGACGTGTTGATGACGGGATATCCGGGACAATTCGATATTTATCTGGCAAATTATTTTGCTAAAAAACGTAAGAAGCCCCTTGTGGCTGACATCTTTATGTCTTTATACGTGATCGTTCACGAGAGAAAGCTGGAAAAAGCAAAGTTCAGCGCGGTAAAGGTGCTGGATCTTTTGGAAAAGCATTCCTATAAAAAGCCGATCCTGCTGATCCATGACACGCAACCCTATTCAGACTGGATCTCAGAGCATTTTGGGGTGCCGATCGAGAAGATCAAACTTGTTCCCACAGGAGCGGATGAGAATATCTTCCAGCCGAGCACATCAAAAGCTTTCAGATCGGATAAGTTCACCGTTCTTTTCTACGGGACTTTTATCCCCAATCATGGTCTGGACCTGGTTTTTCGGGCGATGGAACTGCTCAAAGCTGAGGAGGATATCAGATACCTCTTTATCGGCGATGGACCGGAAAAAGCGAGTCTGGTAAAAAATCTTGCTGGAGCGGGGATCAAAAACGTGGAGTATATCGACTGGGTGGATCAGAAGACTCTGGTCGAATATATCAACTCAGCTGATCTGAGCCTGGGGGCTTTTGGGGCTACGCTGCAATCGATGATGACCGTCCACAATAAAGTCTATGAGAATATGGCTTGCGGGAAGGCATTCCTTACCGGTGAAAGCCCAGCGATCAAAGCGCAATTTGAAAATCGCCGGGAGATCATCTATTGTGAGCGTACGCCAGAGGGAATCGCAGAAGCCATTCTCGAAATGCGCGATAACCCCAGCTTAAGAGAAAAGCTCGAAAAGAACGCCCGGGAACGCTTTGTTCGCGATTATTCCTTCCATGCCCAAGGGAAAAGGATCGAGGGCTATCTGGAGGAAGCGATTGAAATGTTCAAGCAGGGTATGAGGATTGAATGATCCATGCAAAATCGTACTGAGACGGCAGCCCATATCGTATTTTTTCTGACCCAGGATCTGCAGAGCCCCTCAGGTCTGGGGCGCTACCTGCCCTGGGCAAAATACCTGGTTCGGGAAGGATACCGGGTTACGATCCTGGCGCTGCATTCCAATTTCGATAGTTTGAGTGAGAGGGAGTTTATTAACGATGGTGTTCAGGTGCGCTATGTGGCTCAGATGCACGTCCGCAAAGCAAATAATAAAACCGAATACTTCTCCCCACTCAGCCTGATAAAAGTAAGTCTCGAAGCAACCAGAGCTCTCTTTCAGGCTGGATCGCGGGAAGACGCGGACATGCTGCTAATCGCCAAGCCTCATCCAATGAACAGCATTGCGGGTTTATGGGTCTCTCGCAAAAAGCGGCTCCCCGTGATCCTTGACTGCGATGATTACGAAGCCGAATCCAACCACACCAGTTCCAGCTGGCAAAAGGCGATCCTGCGATTCTTCGAAAATTCGATGCCGAAGAAAGTGGAACTGGTCACGACCAACACTTACTTTAATAAGAACCGCATGATCAAACTGGGGATACCCGAAGGGAAGATCCATTACATTCCCAATGGGGTGGACACTGAACGGTTTTGGGAAGTTCCTGCTGAAACGGTCGCGCAGAAAAAAGTGGAACTGGGATTGAAAGACAAAAAAGTGATCGCTTATCTGGGCAGCCTGAGTTTGGCAAATCATCCGGTGGATTTTCTTTTCAAGGCATTTGCGGAAATTGCCCAAAAGCATGATGAGGCGCGATTGCTGATCGTTGGAGGTGGGAAAGACCTCGACACTTTGAAGTCTCTGAGCGTGGAGCTTGGCATCGGGGAGAAGACCATTTTTACCGGAAGAGTCAGACCTGACGAGATGAATCTTTACTATCAATTGGCTGATGTGAGCATTGATCCAGCCAACCACACCCTGGCTGATTGCGGGCGGTGCCCGCTAAAGATCTTTGAGAGCTGGCAGATGGGCGTGCCGGTTGTAAGCTCGGATGTGGGCGACCGCGCCATCTTGGCGGGTGAGCCTCCCGCGATCTTACTGGCTAAATCGAACGACCCCAGGGAGCTTTCCAGGCTGCTGTTGGATTTGATCAGTGATGAAGAAAAACTTTTGGCTATGCGGAACCAGGGCTATGAACGTATCCAGCAGTACTACTGGGAGGGGATTACCCGCAGAAGCCTTGAAATCTTTAACAAGCTGATCCATCGGAAAACAGACGAACATGGATAGACCGACTCCCTCGAAGAAAACAAATCATCTGGCAAACATGAGCGCTTTTGGCATCGCTTCGGCTGTTGGTCAGTTCATGATGATGCTCTTTACTTTTTTGCTGGCAAGGCATGTAGGACCCGAGAATTATGGCTTCTACATCTCCAGTTTCTCTTTGCTTTTCCTGACTTCGATCATCTTCAACAACGGCCTCGATACATGGCTGTTGAATCGAAAGAGCGATCCTTTAAAATTGCACAAAGATTACAGCCAAATTCTGATGATCAAATTCCTTAGCGGCTTGCTCTGGGTTGCGATTATCGTTATCTTTGCGCCGCTTATCAGACCTGATCTTTATATCCGCACTTTGCTGATCATTAACGCGGTGGATATCTGGACGGACGCGATCCTGCTCACTTCGCTGGCAGTCCTGAATATTCAGGGAAAAGTCAAGCAATACGCGCTCCTGATGGTCTCTTCGAGAACTTTCAAACTGCTTAGCCTAATCGTGCTCATCTGGCTTGGGTCGGAGGATGTTATCGCGTTTGCTCTTGGAAGAGCTTTGGTTTCATTTCTTGTCGCTCTCATTGTTGTTTGTAAACTCAAACCAAAATTTATTCCCGTGATTTGGTTGGAACTATTCGATAAGGTGAAATCAGCCCGCTACTTTGCCCTGTCAGAATTTTTAGCGACGATCTATATGCAGATAGACATCACATTATTGAATTTGATGGTCGGGAGCCTGCAGGTGGGCATCTATTCTCCCGCCTCAAATATGGTGAATGCCATTTTTGTTCTTCCGAATGCCATCCATCTTTATACGCTGCCACCGCTCACGCGCTATTATCACGATGATCATCAGCACTTTAAAGAATTCTCTAAACGCATCAACTTATTGACGGCAGTGCTGGGTATTGTGTTGAGCGGCGCGGCCTTTGTTCTTGGAGGCTGGTTTATTGTTAAATTCCTTGGTCCCGAATACACAGAAACAAGCAAAATAATTACCCTCTTAAGCCCAATTTTGTTGATGAAGTCGCTGGAATTTGGGTTTGCCTCTGTGATCGTCGCGGGAGGGCAGCAGAAAAAGCGCATTTTGCCCCAGATCATTGCTTCAATCGTGAATATCCTCTTCAATATCATTTTAATTCCCCGCTTTGGCGCAGTCGGAGCGGCAAAGACCTATTTGCTTTGTGAAAGTATTCTTATGTTATGGTATGGTTGGATGGCATACAGTATTCTGAAGAAAATGTAAAACGGTGAAAGAGGAAATGCCCCACAAGGTTTTGGTTATCAACTTTCATAGTGGAAAAAACGCGGGTGATCTCGCGCTTTTGCTTACCACGATCGATATCCTTAATAAGGCATTTGACAAGCCCCAGATCAAAGTTTCCGCAAACTGGACTGACGAGCCATATTATCACCAGCATGGCGTTGAGGTGGTGCCCTCATTTCGATCGATCCTTGAATCCGCTTCCCAAAGCTCAGCTGTTATTCAAATCCTGACATTTGTTTTCCTCTGTTTGCGGGTTCTATTCTCTCGTCCCGTTATTAGGGGCTCCAAAAAAGGAGTCGCTAAAAACGAATTTGAGAAATTAATGGCAGCTTTTGAAGAAAGCGATCTTATCGTTGCCATCTCTGGGAATCAGGTTTACTCATCGGGCAAATTTGGCTGGCCCTTGCCGGTGACTCTGGCTCCGTTTTTCCTGGCAAAACACTTTCGGAAGCCCCTTGTCGTATTCCCGCAATCCATTGGACCGTTAAAGCGAAAATGGGAACGTAAAATCGTTAAAAGAACCTATGAATACGCGGAAAAAGTGTTTGTCAGGGATGACAAGTCCCTGACGCTCTTAAAAGAACTGGGTTTTCCAGAAGAGAAATATAGCTATGCTCCCGACCCTGCTTTTGGTTTGCATGCAGCCCCAGCCGATGCTGCCCTTCAGATATTGAGCGATGCGGGATTGGCTTACGACAAATTCAAGATTGGGGTAACTGTGATCTCAAGAATGGGCAAGGCACTCGATCAGGATAACATCAGCCGTTACTACAAGGTTATTGAAAATGGACTGGCTGATTATCGGTCGGAAAAAGAGATCCAGATCGTACTCTTTAACCAGGTGTGGGGACCGAGTGAGCTGGAAAATGACAGCATACCGACGAAAGAATTGGCTGCGTGTCTCAAAGCCCGGGGGCTTGACGTGGTCCTGGTGAACAAAGAGCTTGATCCGGAGTTGCTGAAGGCGTGTTACGGACAGATGGATGTTTTTATCGCGTCCCGCTTACATTCCGGCATTTTCTCTTTTGGCGCGGGAACCCCGACCCTGTTTCTTGGTTACCTGACCAAAACTGAAGGGCTAACGAATCGGCTCGGAATGAGCGAGTATTTCCTCGATATAAACGAGATCAGTGAGTTTGCCCTGAAAGAAAAACTATATTTATTGGAAGAAGACAATCAGGAGATCAGGGAAAGAATCACCTTGATCAATCAGGAATTTGGGCAGGATTTGTCTAAAGTTGAAAATTATCTAAAGAGCGAGCTATGCTAGTAAATCCCTTAAAAATTGTTCAAACAATAAAGAACCTTGATATCGGGAACCTTGGCGGCGGTGCTGAGCGCTTCGCGATCGATCTCGGTATCTCACTTTTGAATGAGGGGTGGAACGTAGATGTTTTTGTCTTCTTTAAGACCGATACAGAAGCCGAGAAAAAATGGATTCAAAAGATAAATGATAAGGGAATCACGGTTCGCTTTGGTACTGAATGGCAGGGTCACAATCATCCGATTGCGTTCACCAGGGCGGTGAAAGCCTTTCATGCCTATTTAGACGAAAGCAGACCGCAGATAATACATAGTCATTTTCAGTTAGGAACAATCTCTGGGATCTGGTGGAAGCGCAAAGTCTCTGGCGTCTCTGTCGTTCGTACCGCGCACCTGGCTTCTGAATGGGAGGGCGGCATAATTGGTTTTGGGAAACGCACTTACGCCAGAAATATGTACGGAAAGTTCCTGGATGCGGAAGCTGGGGTCTCTAAAACCATTACTCAAAAATTGCAACAAGATGCCAAAAAGCATTCCATCACCCAACAAATTTACATCCCAAATGGGATCAATCTCAGGATAAAGTCAGCGGAAGAGATCCCGCCCAGAGATACAAGTGTGAAAATATTGGGTACGGTTGGTCGCTTGACTGAGCAAAAAGGTTACTGTTACCTGATCGACGCGATGGCGATGGTGCTTGAGCGGCTACCGGATCTGACTCTGATCTTGGTCGGGGACGGTGAGTTGAGAGGAGAGCTGCAAGCCCAGGCTCAAAACCTGGGGATTTTGGAAAGAATAAACTTTACTGGTCTGGTAGATAATGTCCAATTTTATTACGACCAGATGGACCTGTTTGTTTCCTCATCTCTTTGGGAAGGACTGCCAACTGTTCTGATGGAAGCAATGGCAGCCGGAATTCCAATTGTGACGACGGATATTCCCGGCAGCAACGATCTTGTGCAGGAAGGCATCAGCGGATGGCTTGCGGAAATGGAAAATCCTGAATCCCTGGCTGAGGCGATCCTAAAAGCTTGTGCCAATCCGGACAAACGTCAGGAATTTGCGCTGGCTGGGCTTAATGTTGCCAGAAAATATTCAATGAATGAAATAGCGAAACAATACACCGAACTTTATCAGTGTATTGTTTCGAAGAAATCAAAATAATTTTTAAGGTAAAAGGTTGGTTTCGACTACGCCGATATCCAGGATCTCGCCAGCCACAGCGGTAAATACCACTGCGCTTATTCCATCTTCCGAATAGATCTCATACGACATTTCCGGGCTGCCTATCACGAGGACATACTCACCGGGCTCGATATCCGCAGTACAGAAGCGTCCGTCTTCGCCGGTTTTTGCGCCAGGGCTTGATGAGGTATCCAGCACGATCGCAGTTCCCTCATAAACAGGGGCAAGATAGATCGTATCATTGTCGAAAGGAGATTGATCGGCATAAACAATGGTCCCGCATAATTTGCTTTTTTCAGAGGAGGGGATAGCAACTTCTGTTTTCTCGGGAGTGGTTTCAATGGTATCTGAAACGATGACTTTGCTGGTCGCATCGACAGGAGTTTCCTCGACAGGCGGCGTTGTTTCACAGGCAGAAACCATTATGAGGGCAATAATAAGGGTGATAATTATCAAATAGTACTTTCTCATTAGCTCATTTTTCCGTTCTTGCAACATTTTAGTGAATTTGGATAAGAGAAAAAACAAAGAATAATCCCAACGAGTTATTGTTTTTCATTCCTATTTCCATAAAATGTAAGTGTAGCAAATTATATCTTAGAAGGAGAAAAAATGAAAAATAAGTTCTTTAGTATCTTGCTCGTTTTAGTTCTGGTTCTGGCTGGCATCACAGTCAAACCCGTTGAAGCTGGTGCATACGACACCCCATTCACCACTTCAATCACCTATCAAAACGTTGGCGATGGCCCCGCAACCATCACTTTGATGTTCTACGCCGAAGCCGCCGCAACACCCATTACCATCAATCTTCCCGAACTCGCGAAGATGGCTGGTACTTCAATCTATGTCGGTTCTGTTGGTGACATTGCCAATGGCTTCAAAGGCTCAGCAGTCATGTCCTCCAACCAACCGATCGTTGCCACAATGGTCCAGGTTCCCGCTGGCAACAGCGCTGTAAAGGTTCGCCCCCTGTCCAACGGTTTTTCAGGTGGTTCCAGCTACGTTTTAGTCCCAACTGTGCTGAAAGCACTGTATGACTACAACTCACTGGTCTCTGTTCAGAATGTTGATTCTGTCAATCTTGACTATCGCCTGGTATTCGTTCCTGTTACCGGTGACGCTATCACCGTGAATACCGTCCAGGTTCCCGCCGGCGCGACCAAATATTATGATCTCGGTGCCATGTCCGCTATCCCCGCAGGCTTCAACGGTTCACTCCAGATCTATGCCACCAAGACCGGTGGAACTGAAACTGGTCTGGTTGTCGCCTCCGCAATGGAAATGGCTATCAACGCAAATACTGCCTATGCATTTGAAGGCACAAATGAGTTCGCAAACAAGATCTACATGCCTTCCGCTATGTGCAAGTTCCAGGGCAAAAATGATTCTTCCTATGCTGTCCAGAACACCACTAACGCTGATGTGGATGTCACTGTGAAATACAGCAATGGCGTCGAAGATGGTCCTTATACCCTGGCAGCTGGCGCAAAACGATCTTTCGTTGCTTGTAATGCAACCGATCCCGGATTCATTGGTTCAGCAACCATCGAAGCGACTGGTGATATTGTTGCCATGGGTAAGATCTATGGTGGTGGTCTCTCCACTGCTTTCCTTGGCTTCACCACTGGTGCATCCAAAGTTGCTCTGCCCTACGTCCGCTGGACCACTGCACACTGGGCTGATGGCACTCGCCAACGCTCCTATATCGCAATCCAGAACGTCGGTGCTGACCTCGCCGAAGGTGACGTTGTAGTGAAATACTATGACAAAGACGGTAATCTCGTTGAAACCAAAGCCCTGCCCGCTATCCCCGCTGGTGGTAAAGTCAACTCCACTGCCGAAGGCCTGATGGGCGGCGAATTCGGTTACTATGCCGACAATACCTACGGCGGATCCGCCGTTGTCGAAGGTCCTGCCGGATCTCAACTCGCAGTTGTTGTTCGTATCCAACAGGTCGTTGGTACTTCAGCCGCTGCGGAAGACTACAACGGTATCGCAATTCAATAAACTCTAAGTTTAGGCTACAAAAACAGGATGTCGCAAGACATCCTGTTTTTAGTTTAATTGAACTGATCGATCAAGGATCGTGTTTATTGCTTTCGAATTTGCAGACGACTACCATGACGGAATTTAAAATCGGACATCTTATCTTTGAAATATTCGTCAACTGCTTTTTTGCATCCGGACCAATGATAGTAATCATCAATGACGAGAATTCCTCCGTATGACAGGTGGGGCGTGATCCTTTCCAAACATACCATGACGGAGTCGTACCAGTCGCAGTCTATGTGAGCCAGTGCCACAGGTTCCTGGGGATAAAGCGTCGTTTCATATAAGCCCTCAATAAAAGAAATAGCGTTCTCTTCGTGAGGATAATTCGCGTTGGCAAAATTATCTTTGACCTTATTCAGCAGATCAGGCAAATAGCCATAATAGGCGTCACCACCAAGCCCTTTCGCCTCTCCTTTAGCGATCTCATCATAACGATTTTTACTATCGATCTCATCTTTTTCCGAGGGTGGAGGGATGGTTCCAAAGGTGTCATAAATTGCCAATGAACGTGACCTGGATTTGGCAGCGGTCATTACGATCGCAGAGCCGCCCAGAGCACATCCAGCTTCGATCAAGGTCCCGGAAGTGTTATTTGCTTCGATCTCTTCAATTGCTTGATAGAGATCAAACAAGGCAGAATAGTCCAAATATGTCAGGTTGTTGTTCCTGACGTACTTAATGATCTCTGTGGCTTGAGGATGCTTTTTATTCAGTTGATGAAGATAATATCGGTCTAAGAAATGCTTCTTAATAAAGTGGTTAATCCTGTTCGCGATTTGCATAAAGACCTCGAAACATCAATTGATGACATTTGGAATTGAGAGTGTATAGATCAATTTGATCCGAATCAATCTGGATTGAAGCTCTGCGTCATCACTTAGCCCACCAAAGAGGTATAGATAACCGTCTGATGAGATCGTTGAATTGACCTGCTCGGGGATAGCTAATTCTTCCTGAAACGCGAGACTAATCCATGCATTCTTGTCTTTGGAATATTGCCAGATACCCGTTGATTTCACGGCAAAGAGGTTATCGAAAGTCGTCACATAGAGAGCGTCTTCTGTGTTGAAGGGATATTTCTTTATCATCACGTCCCAGGAATTGGTGGTCTGGTTGTTAACAGGATCAAAACATTCCACTTCGTTAACGTGTCCGTCAGCGTTTGAACCGCCAATCACACAGATCTCTCCGGATAAGATGCCCGCGCTGGCATGGGAACGGGGAAAATTCATTGGGCTTTCCTCATACCACTTATCAGTGGATGGGTCATAACGATAAGTTGTGTTCAAATAGCTGATTCCATCCCAGCCGCCCAAGATGAAAATTTGTCCTTCATGCACTGTGATCGCGTAGTCGCTTAATCCCACGGGCAGCGCTTCTTTTAACGACCATTCGTCCTGAACAGGATCATATACTTCCAGAACGTTGGTATTGGTTCCCTCTTCAGTAAGACCTCCAGGGATGTAAATGCTTCCCCTGAGCAATACCGCTGAAGCACCCTTCACCGGGGTGGGTTTTTCAGCAATTGGATACCAGCTTTGCTCCTGAAGGTCGAATTTAATGCTTTCCCCTGTGAGTTTACCGGATGATTCGCCGGAAAAAATATAGAGCATTTTATCCGTTACAACTGAAGCAGAGCCAGTTCTGGGCTCGGGAAGGGGTTCCAGAGTCTCGACTCTGCTGGTGGAGATCGCCGAAGGGGTAGGCGCTTTTTTGCCCGCAAAAATCGTATAAAGTCCAAGCGCTTGACCTAAAAGAAGGGCGCTGATAACGATCAGGATCCCGATCGAAACCCAAAGAAAGATCTTATGCTTGTGTTCTTTGGGCTGACCAGTGTCTTCCGGATCTGATTCTGTGCTTGTCTCAGCACTTGTGTTCCCAGGCAGATTGACGATTCCATTTTCAATCGCGTACAAAGTTGCTTCTGTTCTGGAAGAAACATTGATCTTCTGAAAAATATTTGATACGTGAACTTTTACTGTATTAACGCTAATAAAAAGCTCAGTAGCAATGTCCTTGTTGGTTTTTCCTTCTGCTATCAGAGCAAGGATTTCGGTTTCGCGGGCGCTAAGTGGATTCTCAGACATAATTATGTTCTTTTTTCTTTAACGACTAAATTATACATTCTTTTGGCAACTTGAAAAAGAAGGTAAAAGCTACTTTTACCCTACTCTGAGGATACTTTGACTGCGAGAAATGCCCTTCTCAAGGAGCGATTCTCCTCACCAAGGATTCTCGATATAAGAATAATATCTGGTATGTGGTCTCCAAACCACGCGCGGACCTGTTTTTTCTTCTTCCTTCAATCTTCGGACATGGTCTCCTGACTATATTTATAGGCAAAATGAGAGTTGCTGTTACCTCACCGCTTCATTTTTAAAAACAGGGAAGAAGTAATATCGAAAAATAGTCGCATTTGGATCATTCCCGCTGACATATTCGCGTTGACCTACACCACCATACCAGGCGGCTTCGTATGCCAGGCGGGGGCGACCGCCGCGTGTGCCATCATGCCAGTTGATGCTCACATCGGAGAAGGTGATATCGACCGATCTGCCAAAGCAATAGTTGCGGCAGCTGTCAAGCGTCGTTTTTTCTATGACCATAAAGTGAAGGTGGTGCCCGGTGCTGTTGCCGGTATTGTCCGCGTTTCCGAGCTTCATGCCTTGCGCTACTGGCGTCCCTTTGACTTTCAGATTGGCAGGAATACTACCTTTTGCCAGATGCAGGTAGATCTGGTAGGTCCAGGGGTTGGTTGTACGATCTTCGATGGTGATGCTGTTGGTGCAGCCGGAATCGTTGTTTGAACAAGTATCGCGCCAATGGTAAACATAGCCCCCTTTGGAGGCTAATATTTCAAACATGGTGCCATCAGCAAAATCAAACGCATAGGTGCAGTAGTATTTAGGATAACAGGAACCATGCGCGACCGACCAGGTCAGGCGTTTGGTCAGACCCGCTTTCCAGGGCAGCTTGTAGCCGCCATAGACAACGCCGGTGGGGCTGGCTTTGGGGTCAGCATCGGGGAAAAAGCGTGAGGCGATTTCGCTATCCTTAAAATCCGATCCCATAAAGACCGAGATGAAATCCTCATCGCTCATCTGGTGCAACTGCCACATTCGCGTGCTCTCGTCCCAAATTGCGAGCACCATTTCAGGCTCACGAGCCAGGATGTCTTCGTCCTCATCAGATTCAGCCATCCAAAGCATGGCTTGTGTGTTGTCACTGTTAAACTGAATTTCGTCCAAACTCCAATTGCTATGACCGATCTCGGTCACAAGTTGGGGTAATTGGGTGTAAAGGAGCATTTCCAACGCGTTTTGCGACCCAGGAATCGGGGTGGGTATCTCCGAATTCTTGGGTAGCGGTGGTTTGGTGCTCTGATAGATCAGGAAAACAGCAATGATCAATAAAGCCAGGGTCGGCAGCCAAATTTTCATGGCTTGCGATTTGCGCCTGGGCGGTTCTTCCTGAGGGGTGTATGTTTGATTGCTCATAAATGACCGCACCTTCATTAAATAGTTTCAGTTATATAGTTGCAATTCCCTTGCCAGGCAGCCTGAAGCGATTTCAGAATAATATATAGCTCGTGATCAGGATACCAGGAGCGACCAGAAATTCTATAAGAGTGAGTAAACCCTCGAGAACCTTGCCATGAAGATCGAGGGTTTGATTCGCATACCCAGCGGACGGGGGCAAGCTCCGTCCCTACCGCTAGGCTTTCAGTCAGGAAGACCCAAATCCTTTTCATGTCCAAAGTTAGAAGGCGACTTGTCCGATCTAATGTGTTATAAAACTGTGGTGGCAGATCGGAGATGCCAGCACAGGAAACTTCAATGGAAAAAAACACAAATTGCGACACTTCAGAGAAAAATCCAAGCACTATTTCATTGGCGCGCTTAATAATGGATGAGATCTTGCTCTATCTGCGCCTTCAACAGCATAATATGCTGCGCAAACTAATTTCGCTTATCGGAATAACCCCTTCTACCTGGCTGGCAGAAATTTTAGCCCGTTATGAAAAACGCATCGCTGAAAGTTCTTTCCTGCAAGCCTCGCGTGAAGCCCTGGTCTTGTTTACTGACGGTATGGAAGTACACGGACAGGAAAAGATTCCTGAAGAGGGCGCTCTGCTGATCATCGCAAACCACCCCGGTCTGGTAGATGCCCTGGGGGCACTTGTCGTTGCTGGCAGAGAGAATGTGAAGATCGTCGCTGGCAAGCGCGACATCCTGCGGGTTTTGCCTAATCTTCGGCGTCATTTCTTGGAGCTCGATGCTGATGTCAATCTGCGTGCCAGTGCTACCCGTGAGATAATTCACTTGCTTGATCAGGGGGAGACGGTGCTCATTTTCCCTCGCGGCTTGCTGGAGCCTGACCCTAACATTCGTCCAGGCACGCTTGAATCTCTGCAGGAATGGTCTCGCTCGATCGGTATCTTTTTAGCGAAGGTGCCTGAGGCACATCTGGTCCCAATGTTGATCAGTCAGGTTTTGACTGAAAAAGCCTGGAACAGCTGGCTTGCCCAGCGGTTCAGGTCTTCGAAACGCCGCCATCAAATGGCTATGGTGGTCCAATTTGTGATGCAGCGAATTTCAAGGAACCCGATCTGGAAGATCCCGATGCGCATCGACGTTGGTGATGTGAAGACCGCCTATGAGCTTGATCCGGAACTTGATGGAAAAAACCTCGCTGAACTAGCGAAAGAACAAATGGTCTCTCTGGTGAATGAGGTCTATCCGGATTGTCCCTAATAATTCCTTTCAAAGATCTGTGATCTGTGACTTTCCGATGGCTTAGCCAGCTTCTATTTTTATTTGACATAATCCTTTCAATAGGTGGCATGAAAGAGCTTGATACGATATACGGCCCCTGGAACTTTGAGATCAAGCCGTAAGAAGAGATGCAAAAAACAACAAGACTCCGCAAATTGCGGGGTCTTGTTGTATAAAGTCCGGCTTAGAAAATATAATCAGATGGTTTGATTAATTAATCATTCCGCTGTAAGACAAGCTTCATGGTCTGTCTATCTTGACATAATCAATATCGACTGTGACTGGAATAGTGCCGAGGGCGGAAACCCCAACTCCGACCAGACCTTCTGGCAATTGGTGATAAGTATCTTCTACTGTTCGTTCGAGGGTTCCGTTGACATAAAGTTTGATCTCATCACCAATACAGGTCATGGCAAAAACATTGCTTTGTTGTCCGGTTTTAATTTGTCGTGATCCGCCATTGTAGAGGCGCTTATAACCATAACTGGGTGTATACACATAAATGTCGTATAAACCATCGTTCTTAATGTTGACTTCGTAGAAACCCTCTTCAGAATAGCGACAAACCAGAGAGATCATGTTGTTGTTGTAGCCGCGATTTTTTGCTGAAGCTTCGAGATATACATCTTCGTAAGTCCAATCCTCGTAAAACAGGTAAGCATAGGTATGATAGTCATTGATATCAAAGGATAAAACGCCTTTGCCTACAGTGATATCAGCCTTATCTTCATTACCTGTAAGAACTTCGTAGGCCCAGTTATCTGGAACTTTATCAAATTCCTCAGTGTAATAGGGCTGAGATCCTTGCGGGGGGATAGGTGTTGGAACGGGCGTTGCCTGTACAGGGGTTGCTTTAACTCGCGTTGGGCGAACTCCGGTATTTGATTCAGGTGACGGCTCCTCGGTAACGTTCACGTAAATCACCGTGACGGCTGGTTCGGGTGTGTCATCTGTACCGGGGCGAGTCATTTTAAAACAAGAAGTAAGGCTAAAAAGAGTAACAATTAAAACCAAAGTAAGGAAAGATTTTTGTCTCATTATTCCCTCCAGAAAATAATGTAGCGTGGTGGTGCTGGATTTTCTTAATGATAGCATTAATTGAAGAAAAGTGAAGGTTTTCCCTGACAAAATATCTAATATAATTGTGAAATTTTACATGGCAAAAACAATTTATTAAGCTTTTTTGGGAAACAAATCTCATTTTCTTGTTTTTGGGAAAATGGCATAAGCCATAGGCTGGTTTATTTTGGAATTAGGCGGATACAACCCTATTCTGTCTTTGTACGCAAAAAAGAGTTTGGCAAGATCGATATACAGAGATAGGTATGGGTTGGATAAGCCTTGGGACCTGAACAAGGGTTTTAGCGGATTTCTAGGATAAATGCATCTAAATAAAGATGATTTTTTTTCGAATCAAGCATAAATACAAACATTGGCCCAATCTTTTTGCCAAGCTTAGAAAAAATGACTCTAAAATTCAAAACTTCACTTATCAGACAGTCACATCGTGCCCTTTGGGTACCTGTGCCCGTAAGGGTATTGCGAGCCCCTTCAGGGGCGTGGCAATCTGCAGTTAATCAGTTTTCCATTCCACTTTTGTGAAGCAAAAACTTTAAGGCAGATCGCCACGTCGCCCCAAAGGGCTCCTCGCGATGACAACTCGTCAATCCCACCACATATCACTTGTTTACCGCGGTCAAATAGGCGTGTTTCATACTTAAAAATTTCATTGAAGCTTAATTTAGAGAGAGAAATATCCGCACATGGGCTCCTGACCATGCGGAAGGTTAAACGTGATTGATATGGGTTGGATAAGCCCTGCGACCTGAACAAGGCTTTGCGCGCGAACAGGGACGAAGCAAACTGGCTCAGCGGATTTCCGAATCTTACCTGCTTTTAAGTTATACTATTGACACATCAACCTGCCAGACTCACCCAAGACGGCAGGAAAAATTCTCATAAAGGAGGCTCTACATGCCCGCAAAGGGATGGGTAGAAATCAACGACTTGTATTGCAAGGCCTGTGAGATCTGCGTTACGGACTGTCCTAAGAACGTTCTTGCGCTTGATATGACCCGGCTAAGCCCCAGGGGGTATCACCCCGCTTATATGGCGCGTCCTGAGGAGTGCATTGCCTGTGGAACCTGCGCTGTGGTTTGCCCAGACGCAGCCATCACTGTCTACAAAGGTACTCCCCCAAAGAGAGAAGGAGAGGCTTAATAATGGCACTTGAACTCATTAAAGGAAATGAAGCAGTTGCTGAAACTGCGCTTCGCGTCGGTCTGGTCTCATATTTTGGTTATCCGATCACACCTCAAACTGAACTGCTGGAATATCTTTCAGCCCGAATGCCGGAGCTTGGACGAGCTTTTGTGCAAGCTGAGAGCGAGCTTGGCGCGGTGAACATGGTCTATGGCGCTGCTTGTACTGGTCTGCGTACCATGACTTCCAGCTCCAGTCCTGGTATCAGCCTGATGCAGGAAGGAATTTCTTACATGGCGGGAACGGAAGTTCCGGCTGTCATCGTCAACGTCGTGCGCGGCGGTCCTGGGCTTGGCAATATTGCGCCCTCTCAGGCTGACTACACTCAAATAGTACACGGCGGCGGACATGGTGAGTATCACCTGATCGTCCTGGCTCCTGCTTCTGTCCAGGAAGCGGTTGACCTGACCGGTCTGGCTTTTGACCTGGCAGAAAAATACCGCATGGTGGTCTGTTTGCTGATGGACGGCTTTTTGGGTCAGATGATGGAACCGGTGGAGTTGCCCGAGTTTCGACCTGTGAACCTGAGCGCGCCTTCCTGGGCGGTAGGCTCCGAAAATAAAGACGAGAAAGTTGTTTTGACCTCGATCAATATCAGCCCGCCGGTACAGGAAATTTTCAATGTCAAGATGATGACCCGCTGGCAGGAAATTGAGAAAAACGAAGTCCGATATAAGGGCTATTACCTTGACGATGCTGAATATGTGGTGGTCGGTTATGGCACTGCTGGTCGTATTGCCCTGACAGCTGTCCGCGCGGCACGAGAAAAAGGCATTAAGATCGGTCTCTTGCGCCCGATCACGCTTGCCCCCTATCCGGTCGATGTACTCGACGAACTGGCGGACAAAGCCAAAGGCTTCCTGGTTGTGGAAATGAACAACGGGCAGATGCTTGATGACGTTACTTCCATTGTTGCCAAACGCGCCCCGATCCACTTCTACGGTCGTATGGGCGGTATGGTGCCCTATCCGGATGAGATCAGCGCGGCAATTGAAGAGATGGTCAACAGCGAACCCGATGTCAACCGCGACGCGCGCGGCGTCTGGCTGGCAAAGATGCGTGAATTAGTTGGAACAGGAGCATAAAATGTTGGATACAGATGTCAAGGTCCTTTACGAACGCCCGCTCGGTTTTACCGAAGCTACCACCCACTATTGCCCGGGTTGTACGCACGGTGTGGCTCACCGTTTGATTGCTGAAGTTCTGCAGGAAATGGGCGAGCTGAAAAACACGATCGGTGTCGCGCCGGTTGGTTGCGCCGTTTTTGCATACAATTACTTTGCTTTCGACTTTGTTGAAGCCGCTCACGGTCGCGCGCCCGCGATGGCAACCGGCATCAAACGCACCCTGCCTCATAAGACAGTTTTCACCTATCAGGGCGATGGTGACCTGGCTTCCATGGGTATGGGCGAGATCGTGGCTGCCGCCGCTCGCGGTGAACAGATCACTGTTATTTTTATCAACAATACCAACTATGGCATGACCGGTGGTCAAATGGCGCCCACGACGCTCCCCGGTCAGAAAACCAGCTCATCCCCCTTGGGACGCGATGTTGAGACCCAGGGCTATCCGATCCGAACTGCTGAATTGATCTCCTCGCTTGATGGAGCTTCCTACGTGGTTCGCCGCAGCCTGCATGACGCCCGCAATATCCGCCAGGCGAAAAAAGCCATCCGTACCGCTTTTGAAGTGCAAAAACAAGGCATGGGCTTCTCGTTTATCGAGCTGCTTTCGACCTGTCCTACCAACTGGGGTCTCACTCCAGCAAAAGCCCGCGAGTGGCTCAAGGACTATATGATTCCCCACTATCCCATCGGCGATTTTAAAGTTTCTTCCGCCGTTGAAGATCTGGCTAAAGGAGGCTAAACGATGCAATCAGAAATTATCATCTCTGGATTTGGTGGTCAGGGTACGCTCTACGCCGGTCAGGTTTATGCCTACGCTGCCATGGACGAAGGCCTGCACGTGACCTGGATTCCCTCCTATGGTCCTGAAATGCGCGGTGGCACTGCCAACTGTACCGTTGTTATCTCCGATGACGAAATTGGCTCCCCCACGGCATTGCATCCACGCGCTGTTATCGCGCTCAACCTGCCTTCGCTGGATAAATACGAGCCTCTTGTCGCTCCCGGTGGTTTTTTGATCGTCAACGAGTCGATGGTCAACCGTGAACCGATCCGTACGGATATCCATTGGGTGATGATCCCCGCCAATACTATCGCGCGGGAATTGGGCAACGAACGAGCTGCGAACATGGTTTTGCTGGGTGCTCTGGAAGGCAACATGAAAGCATTGCCTGAGGGCGCGTTGGAACGCGCGCTCAAAGTTCATACAGCTGAACGATTGCAGAAATTTGTGCCGATGAATATCGAAGCTCTGCGCCGCGGCGCGGAGTATAAAGTCTAGGGCGAAAATTTCTCCTAGTAGTTAATAACAGGCCCGGATTAATGCTCCGGGCTTGTTTCGTTCTTATAGATCAAACCTGACCTCAATCTCATCCAAGCCAATGTATAATTCTCTCAATGGCAAACGAACATTTTCCGCCCCGTCAAAAGAGCCTGGTATATAACGGCGTTTTAGGGATCATCACGCTACTGGTTACCCTTTTTTTGCTTATCAGCGGGTCGATGATCGAACATAACATCCTGGCTACCGGAATGATCGTGTTGGGCTTTCTGTTGATCCTGCCACTGCTTTTGATCGCTTACCGAATTTTCACAATTTTGACCACGGTCTATACCCTCAACCGGGATTATCTTGAGATCACCTGGGGCTTGAGACGGGAAGTGATCCCAATGGGAGAACTTGACTGGATCCACCCGGTCACTGATTTTGAAACGCCTCTTCCTCTGGGCTTCACTTTACTGAAAGGCTCTTATTACACCGAAAAAGAGATCTCAGGTCTTGGAAAAACGCAATTCATAGCCACTCTGCCCGAAAAAATGGTTTTGGTCAAACATCAGCAGCGGTTTCTGGTGATCTCACCTGAAAACGTTGAGAGTTTCATGGAAAATTATGAACTGCTGGCGCAGATGGGTAGTTTGCAAAATGTTCAGGCTGAATCTGAGAACCTGAAGATGCTCTGGCAGCGCGTTTGGACTGACCCTTGGGCAAGGCGGCTCTTATCAGCAGGCGCGATTAGTCTTGTGCTACTTTTTGTGAGCGGTCTGATCATTAGCCTGGCTAAAAAGCAAATTGTCTGGGTGAGCATGGAATACGTCCCTGCCGCGCGGGCTATGTTGATGGCAATGATCGGGCTGTTCTTTGGCTTGATCAACACTTTTACGGGGTTGCTGCTCTACCTGCAGGATCGGGTGGCGGCATTTTTGCGCAATTTGCTATGGGGGACAACGGTTTTGGTAAATTTGATCCTGATCTTCGCTCTTGTCTTTATGGCGGTTTGAGGTTTTTTTTTGTAGGTCGTGACGAAATCCGACGTTTCAAGATATTCATTATCATGGTATGTGCTTGCATTTAGGATGTCGGATTGAGCAAGATGAACAGACGGTTCATCTTGCTCAATCTCGACCTACCCGACCAGGGCAAACGCATCTAAATAAAGATGATTTTTACTAACATCAAGCGCATATATGAAAATTTTCTTATCTTTTTAGCCTTGCTTGAGGAGAAATGGGCGCAAAAACAACAAAACCTCTTAGGGATATGTCATTGCGAGCCCCGCAAGGGGCGTGGCAATCTGCAGTTAATCATTTTTCCACTCCATTTTTGTACAGCAAGAGCTCT